>JAITOC010000103.1 GCA_031290175.1 Coriobacteriales bacterium
TGCACGTTCTCAAAGCTGACGCTGCCGGTGACAGCTGCCGGGTCGGCCTTCTCCGCATCGCTTACCTCAGCAGCAAGCTCCGGCTCCTCTATAAAGGTGAAAATGCGCTCGGCGGCAGCCATCGTCTGTTGCAGCATGTTGCTTATCTGCGAAAGCTGGGTGATGGGCTGCTGGAAGTTGCGCATATACTGCACGAACGCCTGAATGTCGCCAACCTTGATGGTTCCCCGGATAGCGAGCCACCCGCCGACAACACAGACCACCACATAGCCGAGGTTGCCGATTATGTTCATGATAGGCATCATCAAAAAGCTCAGGAAGTTTGCCCGCCATGCCGAGCCATACAGGGCATTGTTGCTCTCGTTAAACTCCTTAAGCGCACGCTGCTCGCCATTGAAGGCGCGAACGATGGTATGTGCTCCATAGCCCTCCTCGACCAGCCCGTTGACCTCGCCGAGGTACGCCTGCTGATTGACAAAGTGCTTCTGCGATTTGCTCACAACAAGCATGATCACGCCTGCGGAGATGGGCAGGGTAACGAGGGCGATAAGCGTCATCTGCCACGAGATAGAAATCATCATGATAAGAATACCGATGAGGCTCGCGATGGAGGTGATAATCTGCGTGATGGACGAGTTGAGGCTTTGGTTAATGGCATCCACGTCGTTGGTGATGCGGCTCATGACATCCCCCGTTGCGACCTTATCATAATAGGAGAAGGGAAGCCGCATGATCTTCTCATCGATGTCACGCCGCAGGTTGTAGCATATCTTATTGGCAACGCCCGCCATGATGAAGCCCTGGACGAACTGAAAAAACGCACTGATGCCATAGAGACCGATGAGGGTGAGCAGGATGGTGCCGATGGCATTGAAGTCAACGCCATCCGAGGTGCCGGCAATCTGCCCCATGATGCCCTCAAAGAGCTCGGTGGTCGCGTTGCCCATGATCTTTGGGCCGACGATCGAGAAGACCGTTGAGATTATCGCGAAGATGATAACCACGACGATGGCAAAGCGGTGACGCCCTATGTATTTGAGAAGTTTCTTGAGCGTACCTTTGAAATCCTTGGGCTTCTCAGCAGGCCCACCCATGGGATCGGGGCCGCCGCCAAAGGGACCGCTGCGGCGGCGAGCCGCAGGGGCAGCCACAGGCTTTGGAGCAGTCCTGCCTTCAGGCGTCGGGGCAGTCTTGGGCGGGGTGGTCTTGGACGGGGCAGCCTTAGCTTCAGGCGTCGGGGCAGACGTGGCTTCAGTCTCAGAGCGGCTCATGCGACACCTCCTTCCAGCTCCTCGGGAGCGAGTTGCGATGAGGCTATCTCGAGATAGGCCTTGCAGGTTTTGAGCAGCTCTCTATGGGTTCCCTGCCCAACAATCTCGCCATCGTCGATAACGTATATCTGGTCAGCTTCCATAATCGTGCTCACGCGTTGCGCCACGATGATGAGACTGCTCTTGGCCGTGTAGGCTGCCAACGCGCGGCGCAGGGCTGCGTCTGTCTTGAAGTCGAGCGCTGAGAAGCTGTCGTCAAAGAGGTAGATGTCGGGATCGATGGCAAGGGCGCGTGCGATGGAGATGCGCTGACGCTGCCCGCCGGAGACGTTCGTGCCGCCCTGGGCGATCTCGAAGCCAAAGCGCTCCTCCTTCTCGTCCACGAACTCAAGCGCCTGCGCAACCTCGGCAACCTTCTCAAGATCCGTTGACGACAGCCCATCGGTACCATAGGCGATATTGCTTTCCAGCGTGCCCGCCATGAGCACACTCTGCTGCGGCACGTAGCCGATGTGACTGCGCAGATCACTTTGAGCCACCTCGCGCACATCCACGCCGTTCACAAGCACGGTGCCGGAGGTCGCGTCATAGAAGCGCGGGATAAGGTTGATGATGGTGGACTTTCCTGAGCCCGTCGAGCCGATAAACGCGGTGGTCTCGCCAGGGCGGGCAATGAAGGAGATATTACAGAGCGCGTCCTGCTTTGCCCCTGCGTAGCGGAAGCTCACATCGCGGAACTCGACGATGCCCTTCTGCGCAGGGTTCAGAGGATGCGTCACTGCGGGGTCGTTGATGCTCGGCTCAGTGGAGAGCACCTCTGCGATACGCTTTGCAGAGACGGAGGCACGCGGGATGAAGATGAACATCATAGCGATAAACATAAAGCTCATGACAATCTGCATGACATACTGCATATAGGCCATCATGTCGCCTACCTGCATCTGCGACTCAGCCACCTGATGTGCGCCCACCCAGATGATGAGAACGGTCAAACCGTTCATGAATAGCATCAATACGGGCATCATAAAGGTCATGGCGCGATTGACAAAGAGGTTCGTAGCCGTGAGCTCTCGGTTTGCGTCCTCAAAGCGCTGCTCCTCAAAATCTGAACGGGAGAACGCCCGAATAACCATGAGGCCACCCAGCGTCTCGCGCGCAACGAGGTTCACGCGGTCGATGAGTTTTTGCATGAGTTGAAACTTTGGCATGACGATGACCAACAAGACGAGCACGATGCCGAGCAGCACCGCGACCGCTACGCCGATAATCCAACTCATGGAGACGGACTTGTTGAGCGCCATGATCGTGCCGCCGATGCCCATGATGGGCGCGTAGCAGATCATGCGGATACCGAGGGAAAGCACCATCTGTATCTGCGAAACGTCATTGGTGGATCTTGTTATGAGTGATGCGGTAGAGAACTGGTCAAACTCTGCATGGGAGAAGCGCGCAACCTTCTCAAAGAGGGAACCGCGGAGATCGCGCGCAACGCCGGCACCGATGCGCGAGGAGATGAAGCTCACCAGTATGGTGGCAATGCCCGAAAGTACCGTGACAAGCAGCATGATGAGGCCGATTCGCAGGATGTAGGATAGCTCGAAGCTCGTCATGTCTACGCCGAGCTCGCGGTAGAACCCTGTGGTAAGCATAGTGCCGGACTGGAGTCGAAGACTCGGATCCATAGCTGTGGCAGCACTGCGGGCATTGGCAAAGGTGTCTGTGGGGAGCAGGTCGAGCAGGGGCTGCATCTTGTACGCCTCGGTGAGGTCGAGGCTGTCTATGTCGATGCTGGACGCATCATCGGCAGCCCCGGTGCTGTTGGTGTTATTGGTGGCATCGGCACCGTTGGTGGCATCGGCACCGTTGGTGCCACTCAGTGCGCCAAAATCAGGTATCTCAAAGGCTCCGTCTGCGTTCATCTGCTGAACATCTTTCAGCACGTTGACCATCGTCCAGGTCACGACGCCAAAACCTTCGTCGAGCCTTGCAAGCGCCTCGGGGGATATGTCAGGGTCGAGCACGTAGATCTCGGCGTTGACAGCTGCCGGATAGGTCTCAGACCAGGGATTTCCCTTCTCGTCCAGGTCATGGCCTGAGACAAGGATGAAGTTCTCGTCAACGAGCCGGGTGGTCTCATCGTCTGTGAATGATTTGACAAAGGTCATCCCGTCTTTCGAGATTGCGCGTGGCGTGGCGTCTTCAACACCGCCCTGCTGGATGCCGACATTGACGATGTCGCTCATCAGATTGGGGAGGTTGAGGTCACAGATCGCCTGCACAAAAAGCAGAACGATCGCAACGGCAAGGGCGCCCAGAAAGGGCTTCAGAAAACGCGTAAGTTTTGTCATGAGTGACAGCCTCTTTCCTGCCCGGATCGATCCAGATCGACGCAATCGACGAGCTCGTTAAGCAAGTCGATGAGCTGCCGAGTCTTATCTCTGCCAAAACGATCGAATATCTGCTGAAGGAATTGGTCTCCCTGGAGCTGCATCTGCTCGATTACTTGTTTGCCCGCAGGCGTGAGCGTTAATTTGATGCGGCGGCGGTCGTCCTTGTTGATCGAGCGTTCGACGTAACCCTTATCTTCAAGAGCACTGATCTTCTGAGAGATAGCAGCTTTGGAGATATGGAGCTCATCTTGAAGCGCCGGAACAAAATCTACCCTGGGAGTATCACAGCTGTCCCCCGCAAGACCCTTGAGAAGCATGAACTCCCCAGGGTTGATTGTTCTTTCCTGCGGAAAGATTCTCTGCAGTTTCTTGAGACGGAAAAGGGTGCGCATGAAATCCCGTTTAAGCTCAGTGTCCATCCCTTGTGTCACCATCCTGTTTGTTTCCCTGATGGGAGGCGTCGATTAAAGCGCCCTGTACGTAGAGTTGCTATCAGTCCTGTGCCCCAAGCCTTTCGGTTTGCCTCTAGATTCTGCGCCTGCGCACAGAATGACCTGCTCTTAGATAGTAAAGTACTTTAACAATGTAGGACTTGACTAATTTTCAGTCAAGCAACAGCTGCGTTACAGCGACGGGAGAGAGATGAGGCTCGCGTTAATCCAGTATGGCGTAATCCTCGATAAGGGAGATGGGGTCGTGCCCGCTTGAGAGCAGCGTGCGGTAGCGTTGTGCAGGGTTTTGAAGGCTGTAGGCGCGCTCAAATAGAGGCGTGAGATAGATTTCCTCGCCAAGGCCTCGCTCACACAAGCCGTTTGAGGCGAGTTCCAGCACGGCGATAAGCAGGGCACGCAGGTCGTCCGGACTGACGAAGCCCGGGTATGCAGCGTAGGTGAAGAGTCGGCGGAGCTCGGAGGGAGTGTGAGCACGATTGAACAGAGTCTTATCCGCAGCAAAAAGGGCATTGAGTTCATCTATCTTGTTGACAAGACCCCAATGGAAAGCCGGGACGGTCATCGTGTCACACAGGGGTTGGCAGCAGACGCTGCGGTATTCGATGGTACCGCGAAAGGTGAGGTCAACGAGTTTGTACGCGCGCAAGTAGTTGAGGTCACCCGCCTGTGGCGCAAAGTCCATAGCTTTGACGGCGCGGGTGGCGGGGTCGATATAGGTGCCCGTGAGCCGTGCCCGCTCAAAGTAGTCCAGCACAGGAATGGGCGCGAAGCTGAGATAGCGGCCGTCGCGTTCGGTGCAAAACATACTGAGGCTGGCAAGGTAGTCGAGAAGCTCATCCGGCGTTGCGGGGATCTGCTCGAACATCCCTGTGTTGCGGGGATTGACGCCGTGCATGCTCTGCTCCCAAAGCATATCGCGGCAGCAGAGGTAATCAACGCCCTGATGGGTGAACAGGCTGTTGGCAAAGAGCACCGCTTTGAGCGGCTCAAGATAGCTGAACGCACGAATGGTGGGGATGAGCGCATCGTACTTGACGTCGATCTGAATCTGCGAGGCGCTTGTGAACATGCCGTATTCGGGGAAGGAATGGAAGCGCTGCGGTTGGGTGTTGTTCTCCAGCTGTGCTCTGCTCTCCGCCTGGTTGACTGAGTGCGCAGGCTGCTCTAGGTCACGAGCCTGTGAGAGAAAGTGATAGAGCATCTGGTAGCGACCAACCGGCAGCGGGATATGTCTGTTCACACTGCGGTGCGGATTGACTCCCATGCCGGTGAGGCTGTGGCCATGCTCGGCGAGTACTCCTTGGATAAAGCGGTAGTACCCACTGAAACGACTGTGTATCTCGTGCAGGTTCTGCGTACACCCAAACGAGATCTCGAGATTGTTATATGAGCAGTCGTAGGTGAATATATCGCCCGTGTGCGAGTCCTCCAAACAATAGGGATCGCCTTCGTCATCAATGCTCATACTCGCAAAGGAGAAGTGCTCAGCAAAGCGGCGGGTCAACGTATGTACCACAGCAAAGTCAACGGGCAAGATCGTTGCACTCGAACTCGACCCCACAGTGAGATTGACAAGGGGAAGCTCAAGTTCAATACCGGCATACTGGGGTCTCTCCGCCTTTGTCGGCGCGAGATAGCGCTGAAAGAGCAGATCCCTGATCCGGGCTGTGCGTTGGCTCAAGGGAGCCTCCCTGCAACCGCCGTTTTAAAGTAGAGTAATATTATATGTTTAGTAAGGTAATTGCAAGACATAACTATTCAAGCCGCGGCGTATGCTGACCTGAAACGCCGCAGCTTGTTCAACCTTCTACTTCCAGGCTGTGAGGAACTTCTCATCGCCTTTGGGTACGCGCGACCAGTAGCGTTCCTCGCCGGGGATGGGGCGACGGACGTCGGCGTAGACGACCATGAAGCGTAGGAGCAGGCCGGCAGCGAGCACGAGCACCGGCGCGATGGCGGTCGCGAGGATGCCGCCGGTGACGTAGAACAGGAAGGGCAGGAGCAGGCCGGCGACAACCATGCCGCCCCAGAAGAGCGGGGCGCTCTTGCCGCGCAGCCAACTGTCGGCCATGGCCCGTGCAGTGACGTTGCCGGCGGCGCGCATGAGGATAACATAGACCAGCAGCACAACGATCTCGGCCATGACCAATATGGTGTCGATGGTATGCAGTTGCTCGACAAAGATCTCGGTCACCTGCTCGGTCTCAAGGACAGCCCCCTCGGCTGAGATAAAGTGCTCGCCGGCAGGCCAGAGGCCGGCAAGGGCAGCCAGCGCGGCCGAGGCCGTTGAGAGCGCCGAGGTGGTAAAGAGCACCGGCAGCGCGGGCGTGTTCCAAAACGGCTTGGACTTCATGCTTGAGAGCAGTACGCCCGTGTATACCATGATACCCAGGCCAAAGACAACCATGAGCGGGCAGCACAGGTCGCGCAGCCAGGTCCAGCTATACCAGAACAGGTTCCACTCAGGCGGCAGATAGAACAAAAA
>JAITOC010000023.1 GCA_031290175.1 Coriobacteriales bacterium
AAAAGAGTGATATTTCAATTCCTGCGGAGAGAATAATACTGTCAAAAGGTGCAGGTTTTGACAGAGGTGGTTGCAGGCGGTTGAAAGCGCTGGAAACGGTAAAGTGGACAATTGCAAGGCCCAAAAACCTATATTTTCAAGTACTTTTCTATTCTGACGCACCGAATGGGCTAGGAGTACTTTTTTGTGAGTCAGCGCGTTTGATTGACGGTTAATTATAAATACTTTATAATTAACTATGTAAGGAGGCAGGAAGGAGAGCCGATGCCTCAAAAGACAAGGGATACGATGTCCCGGCTGGAACGAGAAGGGTGGAAGGGCAAGCATGGCAAGGGCGATCACTGGAACTACAAGAAAGACGGAGTCGCGAATATCATCACCATCGACGTAGGCGAGAAGGAAGTTGACAAGAACATCTACCGCAGGATTGCCAGGATAGCCGGGTGGGAGTAACCGACCGGCACCTCCCTGCGAGGATAGGAGGAATGTAATGAGATACATCTACCAAGTGGTCATCACAAAAGACGAGGGGAGCTACAGCATGGAGGTTCCCGACCTCCCCGGTTGCTTCACTTGGGGCGCGTCGTTGGATGCTGTCATAGCAAAGGCTCCCGACGCATTGGAAACCCATGTTGGCGCACTCATTTCGTACGGCGAGGATATTCCAGCCGCAACCTTTGGGCACGTCGCGCAGGATGGTGAAGTCGTGGTCGTTGTCTCATTCGACGCTACAGCAGCGTCCGTGGGTGCCCCCCACGTCACAGCTGCAACCGCTGCCGAGCGTCTGGGTGTGACACCTGCGCGGGTGTCGCATCTGTTGCGCGATGGATTGCTGGAAGGCTACAGGTCAGGTCGAGAGGTGATGGTGTCGGTCGCGTCCATAGACGCTCGGCTGGCAATCCCCCGTAAAGCAGGACGCCCCCGCAAGGAGTTCTCGACGGCATAACGGCATAAGGCAGGAGCGCAGATCCCCACCCCCCCCTGCATGCGCGGGGAGCACCTGCAAATGGGTTTAGGGTTGCTAATCCCACACATTCCGCATATGCAAGAAACACCTATTGAGATTCGGCTGGATGCCATCCGCCCTTCTTGCCCCTGCTTCTCGGCTTCACTTCCTGCTCCAAGGACACTCCCAACAACCAGCCCCTCCCGCATTTTCTGCTATAGTGGCATGAGTGCTCCGCAATGTCCAATCAGGAGGTCAGCGACCATGAACGAAGCCATCACCACCGAGGGGATTCCCGACCCTGTAGCAGACCATGTCGTAACGCTCGACCCTAAGCTCGCACCTGAGGTAGCCGTGCAGCTTGGGCTCTCGCTTGAAGAGTATGCGGGTGTGGTTGCCACGCAGGGCAGGGTACCGTCGTTGACCGAACTGTATATCTACTCGCTCATGTGGAGCGAGCACTGCTCCTACAAGCACTCCAAAAAGCAGCTCCGGCTGTTCTCGAGTGAGGGCGCGCAGGTGCTGCAGGGCCCGGGCGAGAATGCCGGCGTCATCTCAGTGGGTGACGGCTGGGCGGTCGCCTTCAAGATGGAGTCCCACAACCACCCCTCTGCCATCGAGCCCTTCCAGGGTGCTGCGACGGGTGTGGGCGGCATCATTCGTGACATATTTACCATGGGCGCACGCCCTATCGCCTCGCTCGACTCTCTGCGTTTTGGCACTCTGGACAAGCCGCGCCAACGCTACCTTTTTGAGGGATCCGTGGCGGGCATCGGATCCTACGGCAACTGTCTTGGCGTGCCAACCATAGGTGGCGAGGTTTATTTTGAAGAGGCGTACGAGGGCAACTGCCTGATTAACGCCATGGCTATAGGGCTTATGCGCGAGGAGAATCTCACGCGCGCGGTGGGCAGCGGCCCCGGAAACCTTGTCGTGCTCATCGGTTCGAGCACGGGGCGCGATGGTATCGGTGGCGCATCGGTCTTGGCGAGTCAGGAGTTTGACGAGGCTGCGGAGAACAAGCGTCCCGCTGTGCAGGTGGGCGACCCCTTTGAGGAAAAGCTCCTTATCGAAGTCTGCCTCGAGCTGCTCAAACGCGGGCTGTTCGTGGCGCTCGGTGACCTTGGCGCAGCCGGGCTTACAAGCTCAGCCAGCGAGATGGCGAGCCGTGGCGGCGTGGGCATAGACATCGATGTGCGCAAGATCCCCCAGCGCGAGGATGCCATGCAGCCCTTCGAGATCATGGTCAGCGAGTCGCAGGAGCGCATGCTTGCGGTGGTCACCCCTGCGGATTACGCCGCCGTTGAAGAGACCTGCAAGCGCTGGGGTGTCGTCTGCACGGCTATCGGAACCATCACGGATACAGGGCGCTTTGTCGTGCGCGACTCGCAGCTGCCAGCAGGGGAGAACATCGTTGCAGACATGCCCGCCGAGATGCTCGCGGAGAGCGCCCCGGAGTACGACCCTAAGATGCGCAAGCCCGCCTACATCGACAAGCTGCAAGCCTACGACCTTTCATTCATCTACGACCTCACTCCAGAAGAGCTGCGTCTCTGCCTCCGCGAACGAGGCGTGTATCAGGGAGAGTGGGACAAGGAGGACGTGCGTCAGGAGACCGTATCTCCTGACGCACAGCCCTCTGAGACACGCGGAGAAGAAGCCACTCAAGCCCGTGACGCCCTCAACGAGGTGCTGCTCGCCCTTATCGGCAGCCCTAACATCTGCTCGCGCGCATGGATTTGGCGTCAGTATGACCATCAGGTGCAGAACAACACGGTTGTGCTGCCCGGCTGCGACGCCGCGGTGCTCCGTATCGGTGACACCGGGCGTGGCGCGATGAGCAAGCGGGGCATCGCGGCATCGACCGACTGCAACGGGCGCTACTGCTACCTCGACCCCTACCTCGGTGCGCAGATTGCACTGGCAGAGGGCGCACGCAACCTCGCGTGCGTGGGCGCCGAGCCCGCCGCCATTACCGACTGTCTGAACTTTGGTAATCCCGAGAAGCCCGAGGTATTCTGGACCTTCCACGAGGCCATTCAGGGGCTTTCTGACGCCTGCAAGCACTTCGGCATCCCCGTTATCAGCGGAAACGTCAGCTTCTACAACGAGAGCTTTGGCAATGCCATCTACCCGACGCCCGTTGTGGGCATCGTCGGCACGCTCGATGACATCTCCCAGGTTGCCACCGCAGGGTTCAAGCAGGCAGGCGACACCATCGTGCTCGTGGGTGAGACCGCCGATGAGCTCGGTGGCAGCGAGTATCTCAAGGTTGTCCACGGGCTTGTGGCTGGCAAACCCCCGGCGCTCGACCTTGAACTCGAGGGAGACGTGCAGGCTGCCGTGCGTGCCGCCGTGCGCGCGGGGCTGCTCCAGAGTGCGCATGATGTCAGCGAGGGTGGCATCGCCGTGGCGCTCACCGAGAGTTGCGTCCTCGGGCATATTGGGGCGCAGGTGGCTCTGGATGACGAGCTGCCCGCGATAAGCTCACTCTTCTCCGAGACCCAGAGCCGCATCCTTGTGAGCGTTACCGAGCAGGCAGTTCCCGCGCTGCTTGAAGTGTTGGCGCAGCAGCAGGTGCCCTACAGCGTCCTTGGCGAGGTCGGCGGCGAGCGTCTGATAATCGAGGATAAGCTCGATGTGGCGGTCGACAAAATTGCCAAAACGTATAACAATTCTTTGGAAGAGCAGGTACACCAGAGGTAAGGCTTCAATGCCTCTCTCTGGAGCTTCTCTCTGGTGCGCGTCTCCGTTCCTCGGTCGTTCCTCAGTCGCGAGAAACTGCGACAGAGGTATGTGATAGAATAAAAATCGTACGGAATGAGCATTGGCGACTGAAAAAGGAGTGACATGGAACCGCTGTCGTTGTTTTTAGCAACTGAAACGAAGTCTGATGCTGCGTGGATTGAAGATATTGTCCCTACGGAGTATCTGCCGTGGGTTATCGGCATTCTTATCCTCATCGTTGTTATCATAGTTGTCGCATTTATCGCCAAGGGTTTCTTTGCTGAACTCAAGAAGCCTGTCAAGAAGAGTGGCAAGAAAAGCACGAAGAAGAAGTAGCACTCCGTCATGTTCTGATTCCAAGGCTCTCGCTTGCTTATGACTTGCGGGAGCACTTGTATTTCAGGGGTCATTCGAGCGAAGGAGTCCACGAGCGGTATGTCAGCGTATAGAAGCAAACACACGAATGACCCGGAGACGGCGTATCAGCCTGCACACGGGGCAGAGAGGAGCCCCGAGCCCGCGCGTAGCCAAAAAGCGGCACCCCGATCCTCGTCTCTCCGAGCCAAAGTTCTCCTCATCCTCGGTATCGTCTTCCTTGTGGCGGCGCTCATCATCGCCGGCATGCTCGTTTTCAAGTACCTGGGTGCGCGCGCTCATTATGACGACATCGTCCAAGCTGCAAGTGGCGACCTCCCAACTTCAGGGCAGATGGTGCCTGACGACACTGAACCTGCTGCGATTACCATTGATTGGGATACCCTCAAAGCGATCAACCCCGACATCGTAGGCTGGTTGCTGATCCCCGGAACACACATCAACTATCCGATAGTCCAGGCGCAGGATAACAGCTACTACCTCGATCATCGTTTCGATGGGGAGTATAGCGCCGGGGGCTCCATTTTTCTCGACATGGACAGCTCATCAGAGCTCAACAGTCGGAACAACCTCATCTATGGGCACAATATGCTGGATGGCTCCATGTTCTCAGACCTCTCGCTCTTTACCGAGCAGGAGTTCTTTGATGCGCATCGACGCATCCTCATCCTCACGCCAACCAGGAGTTATACGCTCGAACTCGAGGCATGCGTTGTCTGTGACGCCGATGATACGGTTCGCAAGCTTGAATTCGCCGACCGTGTGGATTTTGAGAGTTACCTGAGCATGCTCTTGGGGTATGCTGTCATAGTTGATGCTGACGGCGTTTTGGGCATAGAGAATCTCTACTGCTTTGCAACATGCACCGACTTTAACAATACGAAACGAACCATCCTTCTCGCCAAGCTCGTTGAGACAAAGGAGAGCACGTGAGTCTGTGTCATGAGCGTCCTGACCATCCCGAAGAAGCGTGTGCCGTCTTTGGTATTTACGCGCCAGGGGAGGACGCTGCGCGCTTGACCTACTTTGGGCTTCACGCACTGCAACACCGCGGGCAGGAGTCTGCGGGTATCGCCGCGGGCGACGGCAAGAGCGTCATGGTCACCAAAGATCGCGGTCTTGTCACGCAGGTATTCAGCGAGTCCATGCTCGCCTCACTTGAGGGTCACGTTGCGATAGGGCACACCCGCTATTCGACCAGTGGAGGGTCTTCTTCCTGGGACGCAGCGCAACCTCACCTTTCGGCTATCGATGAGACCATTATCGCCCTGGCGCATAATGGCACGTTAGTGAACACGAATCGTCTCCGCACCCGGCTGCTTGACCTCGGTGTCTCCTTCCGCTCGTCCACAGACAGTGAGGTTGCTGCCAAGCTCATCGGGCATTTTACCCAGAAGACGAATCATATGCGTGAGGGTATTCGCAAGACGATGGAGCTCATCGAAGGCGCCTATGCCATCGTGCTCATCACGCCGGATGCTCTGTATGCCTTCCGTGACCCGAATGGCATCCGCCCGCTCTGTATTGGTGCCTTGCCTGACAACAAGGGTTGGGTCATTGCCTCGGAGACCTGTGGACTCGACATTGTGGGCGCAGACTTCGTGCGGGATGTGGAGCCGGGCGAGGTCATCCGGGTGAACGCCGATGGTCTGGTGAGCGAGCAGGCTGTTCCCCGACGGAGCCACGCGCTGTGCTTGTTTGAGTACGTTTACTTTGCCCGACCTGACTCACGGCTCGACGGCGTGAACGTCTATGAGGCACGCGACCGTATGGGGCGTGCGCTGTCGCGCGAGGCACCCGTGGAGGCTGACATCGTCATGGGTGTTCCGGACAGTGGGGTGCCTTCTGCCATCGGGTATGCGCGGACAAGTGGTATCCCCTATGCAGAGGGCGTTGTCAAGAATCGCTACGTGGGGCGCACCTTTATCCAACCAACGCAGGCGCTCAGACAGCGGGGCATACGACTCAAGCTCAACCCCTTGCCATCGGTCATTGCTGGTAAGCGAGTTGTTGTTGTGGACGATTCCCTTGTTCGGGGCAACACCTCCAAGCAGCTTGTGCAGATGCTGCGCGATGCAGGCGCGACGGAGGTGCATCTGCGGATAGTCTCGCCGCCGATTGTATGGCCCTGCTTCTACGGTATCGATACAGACACGCAAAAACAGCTCATTGCCGCGACCAAGACCATCGACGAGATTGTTGCCTATGTGGGAGCAGATTCGCTCGCTTATCTCTCGCTTGAAGGCCTGTTGGCCTGTTGTCCGGCAAAGACCCCTGGGTTCTGTGCCGCCTGCTTCAACGGCGAGTATCCGGTGCGTTTGGCTGAGCAACAACAACTGGGCTCGTTCTGCGCCAGTCTTGAGCCACGGTTCTGGCCTGAGGAGCATGCCGGTATGACCCCTTTGTTCGACCTGATGTGAGACGGTGTGGGATATACCTTGACCGAGCACGACTTGGTGTGAAGGAGCGCAATGGTAGCGATAAACTATAAGGATGCAGGCGTTGATATCGATGAGGGCGCGCGCGCCGTCGATGCCATCAGGGCTGCGGTCAAATCGACCTACACCCCTGAGGTCATCGGTGACATCGGCGGCTTTGGTGGCCTGTTCTCTGCGGCAGCTTTCAAGGATATGCACGACCCTGTGCTCGTCTCAGGTACCGACGGGGTTGGCACCAAGCTTGAGCTTGCCAAGCGGCTGGGTATCCATGACACTGTGGGTATCGACCTGGTTGCCATGTGCGTCAACGACATCGTCGTCTCCGGCGCACGGCCGCTCTTCTTTCTCGACTACCTTGCTATTGGCAAACTTGAGGCATCCTTTGCAGCCGAGGTCGTCGGGGGTATAGCTGAAGGGTGCAGGCAGGCAGGGTGTGCCCTTATCGGCGGCGAGATGGCGGAGCACCCGGGGCTTATGCCTGAGGGTGATTACGACATCTCCGGCTTCTGTGTGGGCGTTGTCGATCGTCCCCGGATGATCGGGTCTGCGCTCGTGCGTGAAGGCGACGTTATTCTGGGGCTTCCTTCAAGCGGTTTTCACTCCAACGGCTTCTCGCTTATCCGCCGTGCGGTGACCGACTCGCTGACCGACGAAGAGCTTGCGACGCGCACCTTGCCCGACGGCAGCCTGTTGGGGGAGGCGCTGCTTACACCCACCCGCACATACGTGAAGCCGCTGCTCGAGGCGCTGGAGGCGGGGCTCCCTATTCACGCCGCTGCGCACATCACGGGGGGTGGCATTACCGAAAACCTTAATCGCGCGCTGCCCCCAGGGCTCGACGCGGCCGTGACGCTTGCGACCTGGCTGATACCACCGGTTATGGATGAGGTGCTTGAGCAGACGAAACTTGAACTGCATGAAGCGCTCAAGACCTTCAACATGGGCATCGGTATGGCGCTCATCTGCGCACCGGAGGGTATGCCCGAGATAACCCGCCACTTCCGCAACAGCGGCAGGATCTTTCGCATTGGCGAGGTCGTAAAGGCAGCCGACCCCTCTGCCCCCGGCGCTGTGCGGTACAAGCTGAAGGGGGAGTAATGATCCAGCCCAGTGCGCTCAAGAGCGAGATCGTGAGCTGGGAGAATGCGTTGAAGGAGGAAGCGTGATCAAACTCGGAGTGCTCATCTCAGGCGGCGGGACCAACCTGCAGGCCATCATCGATGCTTGCACAGCTGGCACGCTGGATGCCGAGATCGTCCTCGTCATAGCGAGCAAGCCGGATGCCTACGGGCTTAAACGGGCGCAAGAGGCAGGCATTCCCACCATCGGGCTGACGCGCGAGGTCTACAACGAGCAGCACGCCGCCGACACACTCATCGCCGAGGAGTTCACCCGGGCGGACGCGGAGTATATCGTCATGGCGGGCTATATGCGCAGGGTGACCGACCCGCTGCTCGCCGCCTACCCCGATCACGTGATCAACATCCACCCCGCACTCCTGCCTTCCTTTGCGGGCGCGCACGGCATTCAGGACGCCTGGGACAAGGGCGTAAAGGTGACAGGCGTGACGGTACATTTTGCCAACGCTGTCTATGACGACGGCCCCATCATCGCCCAACAGGCGGTTGAGATCCGCAAAGACGATACCATCGAAACGCTTGAGGAGCGCATCCACGCGGTCGAACACGAGCTCTACCCCGCCACCCTGCAACTCCTCGCAGAAGGTCGTCTCCACATCGGCACAGATCGCCACGTCTATCTGACCTAGACACCGGTTAATTCCGTCACTGCGGGCTTGACCCGCAATCTCAAAGCGTAGGGGCGTAAGCTACAATCACGTGACTTTTTCGCCCGCTGTGGAGAAATGCGGTAGTATCCTCGCATGGGAGAAATCGAGCAGAAGAAAACGATCACCACGGCCGACAAGATCAAGTTTGCCGGGCTCCTCATATTTTTTGTACTCATCATCATCGCAAGCATCTTTGCCGTCCGCTTTATCCAGGGTTTCGGTGGTGGAGATGATGCCGTGGCATCGTTGGTGCAGGCCATCAAGGACGCAGGCGTTTTTGGCATCCTCATCTGCCTGGGCATCCAATTCATTCAGGTTGTCGTCGCCTTCATCCCCGGTGAGGTCGTGCAGGTTGCCATCGGTTATGTCTACGGCACGGCCTGGGGCGGCTTGTTAACGCTGCTCGGCGCGCTCATAGGGAGCATCTTCATTTTCTATCTCGTACGCAAGCTCGGCGCACCCTTTGTGCAAGGCATGCTTGGCAAGAAGGAGAGCGGCAAGACAGGTTTCGTGCAAAAGCTTCTGGAGGACAGCAAGCGTTTGAATGCGACGATCTTCATCCTCTACCTCATCCCCGGCCTGCCCAAGGATGTCTTCAACTACCTCGTGCCCCTGACCGAGATGCGCCCCGCGAACTTCTTCGTGCTCTCAACCATCGCCCGCGCCCCGGCGATCTTCGCCTCGACCTTTGTGGCACACGCGTTCTCTCAGGGCAACTACCTGGGCATGGCCATCGTAGCTGTCATCTTCGGTGGTCTCGGCATCATCGGAATCGTCTTCAACGAGAAGATTATGACTCTAGTAGACCGCCTCCTCGCACGGCTCTCGCACAAGAAAGCGTGATTGAGAAGCTCCGACTTACTGCGAGAATGTGATAGAGCACTAATATTTTGAAGCTAGAATAGCATAGAGTGAAATCGTTACCACAACAGAGGCGCTGAACTGTAGCGGGTACCTCGTGTCTCTGCCTTTTGGGAATTGGTGCTTGCATAGACGGTGGTTCTCCTGTATATTCGCGGGCAACGAAAAGAGACAACATGCTGGGCTCAAAAGAGGCACCAGTTGAGAGGAGCAAGGTATGCCCCGTCCGATAATCAATACTGACGAATGTACCGGTTGCGGAATCTGTGTGGACACCTGCCCGCAGGATGTACTGGATATCGTGCGCGATGTAGCCACGGTTGTGAACGAGGATGCCTGTATCGCCTGTGGCGAATGCATGGAGGAGTGTCCGATGGGTGCCATCGAAGAAATCGAAGAAGACTAACCCATACATCTTTAAGCACCAAGTAAACGACCTCTGCATGTCGTGCGCCAGTTCACGGTCGCGGCTGTGTGGGGGTCGTTGTTATTGCGTCAGTCGTTCAGTCTGTTGACGCGCATGGGGGGAATTGCCGCTATGTCAGTCGTCCAGGCCGCCCTGCGCATGGACGCCGCGTATCTTGGCTGCCGTTCACCAGAGAAATCCTGCCGTCCACCTGATATGCTAGCATAAGAATAAGCGAATATATAATCGCTTCTTTTGCTCCTTTCATCTCAGCTATCTTTTACTCACAGCCCCTCATGAGCAGATTCACGCGCTGTCGCCCTGCTGTCGGACAGCTGTCGGGCAGTGCTCGTATGTTTGCGAGGGTGCTGTCGCTTCCCCGTCGTTGGCTTGAAAGATGTGTCATCCACACTGTGTCTTGCATTGGTGTTGCTGAGATACTGAAGGAGTGGAGGCACGGTGACTCGACCTAAGGCACGAATTCTATTGGCTCTCGTCTGTGGCCTGTTGGCTGCTTTGTCCATGGCCTGGTATGCATCGGGTGTTCGAGTTGAGGCGACCCAATTGCGCCAGAATGCTCTTGCCGATTATGGCGGGGAGCAGGTTCAGGTGTTCATTGCCACGCGCGACATCGCGGTGGGCGAGACCCTGAGCGCGCAGAATAGTTCATCCGAGCTCTGGCTGGCAGACCTGCTCCCAAGTGGGGCTTTAACCACCGTGGACGAGGTGTATGGGAAGACCGTTGTCATCCCCCTGCTCGCCAACGAACCAATCATTCAGGCAAAGATAGGGGAGCTTGCCTCGCCCGTCAGCGTGCCTGATGACCTGTGCGCGGTAAGCATCCCTTCTGAGGATGTATTGGCGGTCGGTGGGGCCATTCGTCCCGGGTCGGTTGTCGCGGTTTATGCCGTGGGCGCTGGATCCGTCGAATTGATTGCACAAGACATTCTGGTGCTGGAGACGAGCAACAGCTCGCTGTTGACCTCCTCTGAGGAGACAGGCGTATTCGGTGGCGGCAGTACGCGAAAGTCCCTCACGTGGGTGACGCTCGCGGTCGAGCCTGAACTGGTGCAGGGGATACTTGCCGCCTCGCGGGATAAGAACCTCTATCTCGTCTTGCCGGGCGCTGCCGTGGATGTTGGCGGTTTTGTTGCTCCCTGGAGCGAAGGCGACCCTACGCAGGAAGCCCAACAAACCCCTGAACGCGAAACCGGAGGCAGCACTGCTCCTTCGGCAGGCACGACTCCCTTGAAAGGCGATGATACCGATGAGTGACGACGTTATCGCGTATGCTCTCACGCAAACGAGCGCCGATGCGGCACCGGGCAGCAGCATCAACATGTTTACTTCGAGTCTGCGTTGCAGGGAGTCTTTGCGTGAGCAGCCCTACAGCACGCCCGTAATTGTGAGTGCAGCCTTTGATGAGGTGTCTCCCATAAACCTTGCCGCCGCACTCTGTTTGGACGAGCCACGGCGCGATGTGTACCTGCTCGACGAGCATCCAACGGGGTCGCTGGCTGCACGTGCTCGCGCAGCGGGCATCCGGGGCATCATCGACACGACACAGGCAACCCAGCTGTGGGGGACGCAATCGGTCGTCCGGGCGCAAACAATTACCAAGCCCCGGCCGCTTGTCCAAACCCGACCGGGCATCCAGATGCCGCCGGTTGCCTCAGCTCGACCGATTGCGCAAGCACAGCCTGCGCCAAGCCATGAGGCAAGCGACTTGCTGCGAAAAGGCACCGTCGTTGGTATATTCTCCGGACGTGGCGGCGTTGGCAAGAGCACGGTGGCGGTCATGCTCGCGCTTCTGGCGTATCGGCGGCCGATGCGAGTGGTGCTTGTTGATCTCGATCTGCAGTTCGGCGATATTTCCTATCTTGTTGGCACCGAGCCTCAGCTCAAGGTCTGCCGTATTCCCCTTGACGGCTGTCTTGCGGATGCACAAGGGATCGATTCGTCGGCGCAGAGCCAGTTGCAGGAGCAGGAGCGGATGCAGAGTCAGGGTCAGGAGCGGACATTCCTGCCGCCCGAGGCGCAGCAGTACCTTGAGACGCAGTTTGTTGGCAGATCGGCTGCACAGACGTGGGCGCAGCAGCCCGCACGGCAAGCCTCCCTGTATGTGCTTGAGGCACCCAAGCAGCCTGAACAGGCTGAGGCGCTCGTACCCCTCATCCCGGCTATTCTGGATACCGCCGCCCAGCACGCTGACCTCGTCATCGTGAATACGGGCGCGTTCTGGACGGGCACCCATGCAGTGCTCGCAAAGCGCTGCAATTACCTCGTCTTTCTCATGGATCAGCGCGCAAGTTCACTTCAGGCGTGCAAACAGGCGGTTGACCTCTGCGTGCGGCTTGAGGTGCCTTCGACACGGTTTCTCCATGCGCTCAATGGCTGTGGACGCTCTGCGGTGTTGCATACGCAGGATGTCTCGTTGGCGCTTGGCGGCGTGGATGTGTTTGCTCTGGCGGATGGCGGAGCCCTGGTCGATGAATTGCTCTCCCTGGGCTGTCCGCTTGAGCTTGCCCAAAGCGGCAATCCGTTTATAGCCTCACTTGAGCCTTTGTTGTCGGCGTTCTCCGCACAGGAGACAAGCGCGTCGGCACCGTATGCGCAGGGCGGGGAGACACATCTCCTTGGGCGTATCCTCGATTTCGCAAGCTCGTTTGGAAGGGTTGGAGGGATGCGCCGTGTCACTACGTGAGCATCTTCAGAATCGAGGGCTGAGCGCACAGGATCAGCAAAGCGCAAACACGCTTCGTGAGCGCAGCTGCTTGCGGGACGCGTTGTATCAAGCCTTGCCGAGCGAGCAGATTGCGGTTCTTCTTAGCCGGGATCCTCAGCGGGCACAGCGGGAAGTCAGCGCGGTGCTCGACCAGCTGGTACAGACCCCTGTGTTCCAGCACCTCAATTCCATGCGCCGCGAGAGTCTTAAACAGGACGTGTTCAATCTGGTGCTCGGGCTCGGGCCTTTGGAAGAACTCCTTGCCGATGACAGTGTGACCGAGATTATGGTAAACGGCCACAAAAGGCTCTTCTTTGAGCGGGCAGGAAGGCTTTATGCCAGTAGCACAACATTCAGTGACGAAGAACAGCTCCGCATGGTCATCGACCGTATCGTGGGGCCACTCGGGCGTCGCTGTGACGAGCAGAGCCCCCTGGTCAGCGCACGCCTGCCCCAGGGGCACCGCGTCAATGTCATTATCCCCCCGCTCGCACTCGACGGGCCGACGATAACCATACGGAAGTTCCGAGACGAAGTGTTTACCTTATCCGAGCTCGTTGAGCGCCAAAGCATGAGCGGTGAGATAGCACAGATGCTCAGAGACGCGGTGCTTAAGCGCAAGAATATCGCCGTCAGTGGCGGGACTGGCAGCGGCAAGACGACGCTGCTCAATGCGCTTTCGGTTGAGATTCCACCCAGCGAGCGGGTGATAACCATCGAGGACGCCGCTGAACTCCGCTTTCATACGCATCCGCACGTCGTACGCCTTGAGGCACGCATGAAGAACGCCGAGGGCACCGGTGAGGTAAGCATCCGTGACCTTGTAGTCAATGCCCTCAGGATGCGGCCAGATCGCATCGTGGTGGGCGAATGCCGAGGTGCCGAGGCCCTCGACATGCTCCAAGCGATGAACACCGGTCATGATGGCTCGCTGACGACCCTGCATGCAAACTCGCCGACCGATGTTATCGGGCGTCTCGTCATGATGGCGCGCTACGGCATGGACCTCCCGGTTGAGGTCATCGAGGAGCAGATTGCCGCTGCACTTGACCTCATCGTGCAGATCGACCGCTTTGCAGATGGGAGCCGCCGTGTTACCCGCATCTGTTCCTGTGGAGGGGGGCGTGGGGGAGTGAAGCTCGAGACTCTGACGGAATGGGACAGCGCGTCGGAAAGCTACCAGTGGGCTTATGCCTCAGCAAGGAGTGCTGGAAATGCTGCCTGAGAGCGCCACCATCCTTCTCCCCTTTGCCCTGGGGACTTCCGCGATAAGCGGTGCGCTTCTCTTGCCGCACCTGCTGCAAGGCGTTCTGCGGTTGTTCCGCTCCGTTCACGCACGCTCGCGCATCATGGGAGCGCCAGAGGGTGGAAACATATTCATCGCGGACTTCTGCCGCAATGGCGTGGCGCCCCTTTCAAAGCCTGCGCGCCTGCTGCTGCGGGTCAAGGGGGTCTGCTCGGCCTGTGCGTGCGTGGTCAAGGCGCTGGCGCTGCGTGCTTACAGCGCACAGCCGCAGGCAGTCTGCGAGAGTCTTATCCTGCTTGCCCTCTGCGTCTTTGCTCTTGCGCTCCTGCTTACCAGGATTATCCCGGTAGCCTTGTGCACGGCACTGTGCGCGGTCATGTTCCTCGTGGGGAAGGCTCAAAAGCAGCTCACTGCTTGGGAGCAGCGACTGCTCGATCAAATCCCTGACGCTCTTCGCTCGCTCGGCATATGCTTCGGTGCTGGTTATTCGCTCCAGCAGGCACTTGAGCAGACCGCAGGCGATACTGAAGACCCGCTCGGAGCGGAACTCAGGCAGGCAAGTTTTGATGTCTCAGCCGGGCGCAGCCTTGATGAAGCGCTCTCGCTCCTTGAACGCCGCACGCACGTCAGTGACCTGCGCTTTGCCATCGTTGCTCTGGAGATACAGCATCGCACGGGTGGCAGCCTGAAGGAACTGCTCGACAACACGGCAAGCGCGGTGCTCGCCTCCGCCGACCTCAAACGACAGCTCTCAGTGCAGACCGCCCAGGCGCGTATGTCGGCAAAGATTGTCACGTTGTTGCCACTCGTGCTTGTCGTGCTCCTCTCGCTGATGATGGAGGGATACCTGCAGGCGTTCTTCTCCAGTGCGGCGGGACTCATGGTGTTGGGCATCGCCATCACCTTGGAAGTGACAGGCGTTTTGATTATCCGCAAGATACTCGGCATCGATTTCGACTAAGGGAGAAGGGAGATTGTGGTGCATGTGTTTGCTTATATAGTGGCGCTTCTGGCGGGGGCGTGTTGTGTCTTTCTGGGCATGAACGAGTGGCTTGCAAAGAGGGACAGCGAGCGTAACCGCAGGCAGCTGCGGGTCCGGATGGGAGCACCCGACGGGGCGTCTGTTGCGTCTGTTGCGTCAGCCCCATCTGTCCCGTCTGCTGAGGGCAGACACGAGGGGTCGTCCTCAACGAGGGAATCGAGGGCTTTGTCCTCTCCGCATCCGTCTGCCGAGTCGCCCTTTGCCCGGCTCCTTGCCCAGACGCCGTTTGCGGCAGCGCACAACAAGCGTGCCAAAGTACGACTTGCGGCAAGCTACGAGCGGGATCTGCCGGCAATGCTCGAGATAATCGCACTCGGAATGCATGCCGGCATGGGCTTTGACCAAGCCTTCGAGCTCTACGCAAAACGTTACGACACCACGCTGGCGCATATATGTCGTGACTCCCACGCAATCTGGCAGCGGGGGCTTACCTCGCGCGAGAAGGGGATGCGTGAGCTCTCGGAGAAGATCGGTGTGCCCTCATTTGCACGATTTACCTCAACGGCACTCAGGGCGCTTCGTTTCGGCGCTCCGATGACGCAACTTTTGGATGACCTCGCGCAGGAAACCCGCAGGGAATATCGCGCCAAGCGTGAGGAAATGGTGGCAAAAGCGCCGGTGAAGATGCTGCTGCCTACAGGCGGCCTCATCCTTCCGGCGATGCTATTGCTGGTCATGGGACCAATATTACTGGACTTGATAGGAAAGCTTGGGTGATTGCAATGAAAGAATGGTTTGAAAATGCTACAAAAAAGGTTGCGGACAAAGGGAACGCGCTCATGACAGGAGCCTATTGTCGTGTGATGGGGAGCGCTCAGCGCGTACTCGACACGGTTCGCGACAGGAGCGGTCAGGGTACCACGGAATATGCCATTTTGGTGGGAGTGCTCGTCGTGATTGCTATCATTGCGGTCGTGGCATTCAGAGGGAAGCTTCAGGAGCTCTGGTCCTCTATTTCAGACGGTATCAACGGGCTTTGAGATGAAGACATCCACTTCACAACAAAGCCGATCATTCTTGCTGCTTCCTCTGTTTGGCCTTGTCCTGGTTGCAGCCGCCCTTTTGACCAGGCCGTTGAAAACGGACGAACCTCCGCCTCCGGCTCAGACAGAGTCGGAAATCCTGCTCAAGGATGCTGCCTGGTCAACAGGAATCTCTGCGGGTTACTCTGAAGTCCAGAATTTATCTGAACGCTCTTTCTCTGATGGATATGGCAGCAGAGTCGTCGTCAATCCGTGCCCCTTGGATCTCGGTGATTCTGCTGATGGCGTGCGGTATCAGCAGAATCGAGATACAGAAACCTGGAAAACGAGCAGTGCGGCAAGTTGTCAGGATCTCGCAACGGTTGTCTTGATCGCATTGCGAGACGGGGGCTATGAACTCGTTAAATCAAGCTATCTCGACCTAGCGGGTGAGGCTTGGGGTTGTGCGGTTCGTTGTCCAGACGGTAGTTCGCTCATGATAACGCTCGTGCCTGAGGCACTCGGCAGATCGCGTGGCGAGAACAACCTGCTCGTCATCACCATAACCCACACCTTTGTGCCAGATCTTGAAGGAGAGCTTGTTGGGGTTGATGGCTCATGAGGTTGCACCTGAATGACACTGCGGGGCAGGCGACAGTTGAATACCTGATTATCGGGCTGGTGCTTATAGCAATCATCACTGCGCTTGGGTTATTCGCCGGGCGCGTAAGTGATGGTCTGTTTGTAGAACATGCGGCTACAAGTGCTTCGCATGGGATTACGCAAGGAGTGATGGGGGCGATGGGTGATGTGCTGCTGTATTAAGACCATGCGGGTCATCGGTGCAAAGGGTCAGGCAACCGTTGAGGCAGCTATTCTGTTGCCGGTGCTTCTTTTGACCATGCTCATATTGTGTCAACCAGCAATTCTGCTCTACAACCGTATCGTCATGGAGAACGCAGCATCAGAGAGCTGCCGTCTGCTGGCAACTCGTGCAGATGTGGGTACGTACAGTGCCGACAAATACGAGGGCTTCGTGAAGCGCAGGCTCGGTTCCATCCCGCCGCTCGACATCTTTCATGTACATACGGGTGCCAAGGCATGGGACATAGAGCTTTCGGGTGGGGAGACCTCTAGTGAGGTGTCCGTGCGCATCACCAACAAAGTGAAGCCCTTGCCGCTTATCGGCTGGGGAGCGGAGTTTCTGGGGCTCCTCGATGCGCAGGGCTATTTTGTACAGACGGTTGAGGTTCGGATGCCGACACAACCTTCCTGGGTCTGGAACAGTGGGAGCTCACCGGCAGATTGGGTCAGACAATGGGACTAAAAAGACGAACTGATGAGGATGTTGAAACACAGGCAAGGCTCTCCAGAAAACCTTTCTGGTGTGTTGAGGGGGATGGTGGTTTTACCAGCGTTGGGGTTGTTGTTGCGTTGCTGCTGGTCATCGCCCTGCTGTTCAGCTCAGCTCAGGTCTACTGGATCAACTCATCTGCCGGTGATGTCCAGTTTGCCGCGGATGCCGGGGCGCTTGCGGCAGAAAACGTCGTAGCCGAGTACTACATTGTAGCCCGTATAGCAGACGCGGTCGTGCTTTCGCTCAGTCTACTTGGCCTTGCTGTCTACGGCGTAGCAATCGTTGTGAGTTGCATACCCGGTATGCAACAACTCGGGATTACAATGATGAACTTTGGGAGCAAGGTATTCAAGCTGCGTGACGATTGCGCGCAGCAGTCAAAGGAGTCGCTAACTCATCTCCAGAAAGCCCTGCCCTTTCTGAGTGTGGCGAACGCTGCTGTGACCATTGGAGCCAACAGTTTTTCACGCGAGGGAGAGTCGTGCTATACCGGGTTTGCTCTCCTGGTTCCTCTTGAGGGCGATGAGGTCGAGTATCCCGATGATGAGGAGGTCAAGCAGGAGACAGATGCCCTGGAGGATCAGAACCGTAAAACCGCTGAATTGACCGACGAGGCACAGGAGGCAAAGGAGCAAATGCAGGAGGCCAAGTTGGCCGGCTACAAAGCGGATTGCGGCGATGCGCCAAACTATTGTCAATATGAGCGCGCGGGCAGACTTGCGGGATTGAGTGGCATGAGTAATCCCTATTTCAGCTCAGTCGAGTCTTGGGTCTTTGATAATGCCTATGACCGGGCTTGTGCCTACTATGCTCGACGTTTTGCGATAGAGAGCCCGGCAAACTCGACCCTTGTTGAGCAGATACGTTCCCACGTGCGTAAGCAATTCTATGCTTACGCGAAGGAGGAGATGGCAAAAGGGTATGCGCGAACCTCTGCCGACGGAACGCTTGATGCCTACTTTCCTCTGCTCGCGCACAATAATGTCGAGATCCGTCAGACAAGGCTCTACACCGACTCTGTCTATCCCGTTGACTCGGAAGGGCATATCCATGGGGTTACTGGCTGCCCCAATTACCAGGCGGCGGGGGCAGCGGGTTACGGCTCTATAAAAGAGCTTGAGGCGGGCAACTATAGCTCCTGCGATCTCTGCGATCTCAGCATCAACACCATCGGAAGGGTTGCCAGTCCAAGCACGTCGATCGACAACGGCTTTGAGTACCACTATCGCATCGTTGCGGCTGCGGCCGAGCGCTATGAGAAGGCCTCGAAGGAATACCGTGACCTCACCGGCCAAGCCAAAGAATCAGCCGAGGAGTCATTTGACAGCTTTGAGGAGGCGCTTGAGGCGTTGAAAGTGCCTCGCTTCGACCCAAGGCCGCCGGGACGCAACGGCTGTATCGCACTTGCTTTCGACATTTCAAGTCATGCGGTTCCCTGGTCCTTGCAGAGCTCCTTTGTCGGTGGAGACGTTCAACTGCCACCACGCGTCGCATTGTCAGCCGCCGCATTGACCCGCGATGCGCCCTCAGAGGGCAATAACATCCTCGCGAGTTTTCTTGATCGCGTAAAGGAAGAGATGGGAGGCTCCTCTGTCTGGGCATCAGCTCTAGGTATCTTCGACGGTGTGTTTGAGATCTGGGGCGATGTCTTGCTCGTGTATTCGGAGGGGGCGGATTCGCTCGCGCGAGGGGTGGGGGACTTCCTGCGCTCGATACCACTGGTAAACGCGACACCTCTCGCGTCGTGGGCGGAGGAGGCCCTTCAAAGCTCGATAGAGGCAGCAGGGCTTCAGGGAGTCGACCTGGCTGCGCCCAAACCAGTGCTTGTCAACAGCATCCATGTCATACGCGCGGGGGATAGCGAGGCCTTGCAGCTGTTGGGCAACGCAAAAGAGGCATATTCCTCGATACCGGGTGATGGCACCGGGGGTGTTGAAGGAGTCGTGGATGGCATCATCGTTGAGGTCGAACAAGGAGGGGCTGTGTTCCTCGAAAGCGAGATTACCATCTATACGATCCGCTTCTCAGACATACCTGGATCCCCTGGGATACCTATAAAGGTGAAGCTGCCGTCCTCGGTAGTGGAGTGGGGTAAAAATCTGCTTACGCAAGGGCTTAACCAGCTGCGAGGCTTGCTAGGGGGTGGTTCCCCTGTCAGGGCGTGGGAGTAGGAGGATACTGCGTTCGACGCGTGGTCAGATGATGGTCGAGTTGGCAGTGTGCCTGCCGGTCATGCTGGCGATCGCTGGTATCGCGATCAATCTTATGGTGTTCTTCGGGGACTGCGCCCGTTTTGACCGGGTTGCCGCTGAGGCGGTGCGTACGCAGGCGGCATCACCTGGCTACGGATCATATGGGACCGATTCGCGGGCACAGGATGTGCGCGCGGTTATCGAGGGCTCTTTTGTGGGCAGTGACCATCTCTCGTTCTCCGTTTCTGCTGGTGGCGTGGGGGAGGGATCCGCTGGCAGCTCAGTAGGAGGCTCGGATGCGCCAACCTTCTCGCTGACCCCGCATCTTGAAGAATACACCTGCACCCTGTATTACCGCCCCTGGGGTTTGGGGGATTCGTTTTTCGGCATCCAGTTCTCTGGTATCCCGCATACCCGTACCTTTGTCATCGATCCCTATAAGCCGGGGGTGTTCCTATGAGCTCCAGCCAGAAGCAGAGCATTCGAGATGTTCTCAGGCAACGCGCAAGCAGTCGCCTGCAGGTTGCGTGTTGGTTCCTGATCGCATTTGCTCTGTTCCTCGTCTGCCTGGGATGGGCAGAGGAGAATGAGCCTGCGGAGGCTGTCGGGTATGGTGATGTAGCGAATTCTGGCGCTGTGGCCAGCAGCAGTGTCGTGAGCGCCAGATTGCTTGAAGATGTGGGGACAGGCGTCGTTTTTGACTCAGATTCTTTGCTTGTCCAGTCAGAGGGCTATGACCCCCTCGGTCTGGTCTACCCCGGCAGTGGCTTTGAGCTTATTGGCCTTACAAGGGGTAGCTCTGTTATCGGGTACGGCTGTGACTATCCACCTGAGCAGGCAGCGCAGCTCGTCAAGGGCGAACTCGAACGGCAGGGCTGGGCGTCAGGTTCAGCAGAAGCCTCCGCCGTGATGAGCTTCACGCTTGGGCAGGGCAGTGGGCAGGCAGGTGGCTATCTTCTGGTTCAATGCGTTGCTGTGCCTGGCGGGAGCTCCCTCGTTATTCAGAGGATGTGAGTGGGTATGCGGATACAGATAGCGTCAACCCTGTTCTCTCGCATGAGGGGGCTGTTGTCTGAGAGGATTTGTGCCAACGGTGAGATACTCATGCTCGTGCCCTGTTCGAGCGTTCATACCTTTGGGATGCATGAGCCTATCGACCTCGCCTTTCTCGACCGTGAAGGCACCGTGCTCAAGGCACAGCGGGCACTCAGGTCAAGGAGTTTTGCATCGTGTAAAGGGGCGCTCTGCGTATTGGAGCGCAGAAGTGACCCCTCGACAAGCTGGTTTAGAGCAGGTGAGCACATAAAAGTGTTAAACGGTATAGCAAAAAATGAAGACGGTGGAGAACAAAGGGAAAGAGGAGAATCGCGATGAAGACCTGCTCGTTTTGCGGCAGCACCGCTTTTGATGACATGGATATCTGCTTCGGCTGTCTTCACTCGCTCGACGAGAGCGTAGAAGAGCTGCTGATTGAGGAGCCGCACGGGAATCAGGGGAGCCTGCCAACCCTGCCTACCCTGCCAACTCCGCCGAGCCCATTGACCCAGCAAAATCAGCTAAGCCAACTGGGCCTGCCAACCCCACCGAGCCCTTTTGCTTCGCCGAACCCATCAATTCAGACCAGCTCCACACAGGAAGCCCCTGCGATGGCTTGCCTCAGCGTCTGTTTCCCTCGGTTCTTCAGCTATGATGTCTACCTGCTAAAACAAGAGGGAGCCGAACTGAGCATCGGATGCGCGACCGACAACAACATCGTCATCCCGGATTGTGAGATCGGTCGCCATAATCTCAGGCTATTCTATTCGCAGGGGAGCATTTGGCTTGAAGGCAAGGGCTGCAACCAGCAAGTGCTCATAGATGATGTCCCCCTTACGGGCACACGAAATCTGAAGGTAGGCACAGAGGTTCTGATCGGAGGAGCCTGTATCAACCTGAAGGAGCATCCCAGGGATTGATTGACAGCACAGCACAGCGTGCATGCTCTTTGACCTGAGCGGCGGATGTTCTTTGAGCGCTCAGCGAGCAGAAGAGGGTTTGACCCCTTTGCGCACGATCTGCCAGGAAAGCACTACTTGCATAAGACCAACGGCGCCGTAGAAGACGGCTGTGGGGTTGGGTAGAAAGGCACTCTCAAAGGCACACCAGGCAACCATCATAACACCCGCTATGAGCGACAGGCGGGGAGCAATCGATGACTTGCGCAGAAATGCAAACGTGGCTGCGAGGTTCATACTGCCATTCCAGAGCAACAATGCCAGTCCCGACCAGAATAATGTCTGGAAGAACAGCTCTTGAAAGGGAAAATTGCCCATCATCGGAAGAATCAAATCAAGCCCTAGCGGCGGCTTTGGTAACATCATAAAAGCACCAAAGGCCACAGCACAAAGCCCATTGACACAACAAACCCAGAAAACTATACGACGTCTAACGGGCATTCTGCCTCCTGTTTGTGCTACACCCCATGCCTGTGGAGAGATGATAGCACAGTAGAGGATTTTCGTGCTGTGCGCGTTTTCTCAGAAAACTCTTCTACAGGGAAGCACCGATTAATCTCGTCGTTGCGGGCTTGACCCGCAATCTCGTGTGCGCCTCCTTAGAGGGAGGCATCACGGGTGCCAGCGGCAAGGCGTAGTATGGCAAGGCACAGCACGAACAAAATGGAGTGCAAATGCGCTAAACTTGAGAGCACCTATCATGGAGGTGTTCAGTGACGGATTTTCCAGCGGTCAAGCAGCGTGTCATTGTCGTCGATTTTGGTGCACAGTACGGGCAACTCATCGCCCGACGTGTCCGCGACCTCAAGGTCTACAGCGAGATCGTACCCTTCGATATCGACCTTGACCTCTTGCGGTCTGATCTCCCGGCGGCGATCATTCTCTCCGGAGGCCCTGCCAGCGTCTATGCTGAGGGCGCGCCGGAGCTGCAACGCGGTCTGCTCGAACTCGGCGTGCCCGTGCTTGGCTTCTGCTACGGTATGCAGGCGATGGCAGCGGCGCTCGGAGGCACCGTGCCGCAAACAGACGTCGGCGAGTATGGGCCGGCGGAGCTTACCCGGTGTGCGGGTGACTCCATCCTCGGTAGCATTTCGACCAAGGCACCCCCGGGGAGCGAAGCGGAGACAGATGTGCACCACCCATCCGTGCACGCACCGCACCCCATCCCCTCAGCGCTTCTGGGCGACACGCCCCTGACGCAGACGGTTTGGATGAGCCATCGCGACAGCGTGGGCGCGGTGCCGGAGGGTTTTACGGTCACGGCCTCGACCCCGACGACCCCCATCGCCTCGATGGAGGATCCTGTGCGCCAGCTGTACGCCACGCAGTTCCACCCTGAGGTGCACCACACTACCCATGGCAATCAGATGCTGGCGCACTTCCTGTTTGACATCGCTCAGCTTACGCCCGACTGGACTATGGAGTCTGTCGCGGATGAGATTATCGCTGCCGTGCGTGCGCAGGTAGGAGATAACCGCGTTATCCTCGGACTTTCGGGCGGAGTTGACTCATCGGTCGTTGCCGCGCTGCTCGCACACGCGATCGGCAAGCAGGTGACCTGCGTGTTCGTCAACACCGGTCTGCTCCGCAAAAACGAGCCCGAAGAGGTCGAAGCGGTCTTCAGCCGTCAGTTTGACGTCGATTTCGTGCACGCGCATGCCGAGGCGCGTTACGCCACCGCGCTTGCAGGCGTGAAGGATCCTGAGCAGAAGCGTCGCATCATCGGCAGCGAGTTCTGGCGGGTCTTCTTTGAGGAGGCCCAAAAACTCGAGCAGGACGGCAAGCCGGTGCGCTGGCTTGCGCAAGGCACGATCTACCCCGACGTCATCGAGAGCGGCGCCTATCGTGATGAGAAGGTCTCGACCGGCGGGGGAGCGACCACGGGCAGTCGGGCAGCAGCCACCATCAAGAGCCATCACAACCTCATACCGTTTCCGGAGGGTGTGCATTTCGACCTTATCGAACCGCTCCGCAACCTCTTCAAAGACGAGGTGCGCGCGCTGGGCTTGGCGCTGGGTCTGCCGGATCATATCGTGCACCGGCAGCCCTTCCCCGGCCCGGGACTCGCCGTGCGTATCATCGGCGACGTGACCCCCGAGCGCCTTGAGATGCTGCGCAATGCCGACGCCATCGTGCGCCAGGAGATAGATGCCTACAACGAACAGCTCTTTGTCGAGACGGGCAAGCGCGACTCCGATCGCAGCGTTTGGCAGTATTTTGCCGTGCTGCCTGACATCCGCAGCGTAGGCGTCATGGGAGACGAGCGCACCTACGCACACCCCATCATCATCCGCGCCGTCGAGAGCCGTGACGCCATGACAGCCGATTGGGCAAAGCTCCCCTACGAGGTGCTCGCCCGCATGTCATCACGCATTGTAGCCGAGGTAGAAGGCATCAACCGCGTAGCCTACGACATCACCAGCAAGCCCCCGGGAACGATAGAGTGGGAATAGTAAGCAGTTTTACGTTTGTGCTGGTAGATAGCTTGAAATGAGCATAAAAATGCGTTTGGGATGACATTGGGATGACAAAATAATCGGGTTTAGTTAGTACATAGCAAGAGAACCGCTCAAGCGGAGTTGTTGTCGAGGGAGATAACAGCTCCGCTTTTTCTATGCCCACAACCTAATTCTCCTCCTCTAAATCACCAATACATAGCCGCGAATATGTGCGGCGCTTACCAGAGAGGAGTTGATATGAAATCGACAAGCCAGTCCAACATCTTTATCAAAAGTAGGGAGGTGAGGCAATGCATATCTATGTAACCCGCCAAGAAATTACCAACTTTGTCATCGAGCACCAAAACGACACTTTCTTTGAACCAGACTCATTTAATCTGGAATGTTTTGTGACCAGCGTTCAAGAGGGGTTCACTAAGCCCAGGTGCAGCCACAGCCAAGACTACGAGGGATGCTATGAGGACGGAGGTTGTCCATGTC
>JAITOC010000024.1 GCA_031290175.1 Coriobacteriales bacterium
ATAGATAGACCGATTCTTCCAAGTGCGTTCCTTCCTCTAAAACAACGTTTCAAGAAAGGATGCCAGAGCTTGGACATTTTCGCTCTATAAGTTGTGACAATATCGCTTTATAACGACACCTCAGTATAGCAAACTCTGGCCATGTCTGCCAACAGCGCTATAATAGACACAGCACTCTACCAGACGCAGGCAAAGACTAAGGGAGAAAGACGTGGCGCACGCAGCGCAACAAGCACGCAAAACTGGCGCGTACGACGCGCAGAAGGCACGGCCGCTTGTGGGGATCATACTCGGGTCGAAGTCAGACCTCGAGGTCATGCAGGGCGCTCTCGAACAGCTTGAGGAGTTTGGCGTGCCCTGTGAGCTTGTGATTGCAAGCGCGCATCGCAATCCCGCCCGTGTACATGCCTGGGCTGAGGGCGCGGGCGCCCGAGGGATTAAGGTGCTCATTGCTGCTGCGGGTAAGGCCGCTCATCTTGCAGGCGTTGTCGCGGCCTACACAGCATTGCCGGTTATCGCCGTGCCGATGAAGACGAGCGACCTCGGCGGGCTTGATTCGCTGCTTTCCATGGTACAGATGCCAACGGGGGTGCCCGTGGCAACCGTCGCCATCAATGGTGCGAGAAACGCCGCCATTCTTGCCACGCAGATACTTGCCACGGGGGATGATGCCCTGCGTGCGACTCTTGTGGCCTACAAAGAGAAGCTTGCGGAATAGAACTTGTAGAACAAAACGGAGCACGGACAGAAAAGCCAGAAAAGCCAGAACAAAGGAGTAGCATGCGTCCATTACCTTCACGACAACTTGACCGACGGATAAAACGCGTCTGGCGATTGAGTGCGACCATCGGCGTCGTGCTCTGGTTTCTGGTTGCTGTCGTGCTCGTGTTTGCCACAGTCGCGATAGTGTACGTTGCTGGCGTCTTTGAAGAGGAGGGGACACTTGTTCCTTTCATGACATTGGCTGCTCTTTTCGTGGCGCTGGTGCTTGCTTTTATCATTTTCGTGCTCATAGTGCCTGCGGTGCGCTATCGGCAGTGGCGTTTTGAGGTGCTTGATGAGGAGATTGACATCCACAAGGGCATCTTCTGGCGCAAGCGCATCATCATCCCCCTCATCCGCGTGCAGAATGTGGACACACGCCAGGGACCCATCATGCGCGCCTTTGGGCTGGCGTCTTTCACGGTCTCGACGGCAGCGGGCGAGCATGTGATTCCCGGCCTGCAGATGGAAGAAGCCGATGCGTTGCGTGACCATGTAGCAGTTCTTGCGAGAATCGCGCAAGAAGATGTCTGAGCAACTGCCCCCGCCACAGGGGCAACCAATCGTGCCGCCACGCCCGCTGCCCAACCAGCCACAAGGGCAACCAATTGCTCCGCTGCCGCCTGATCCACAGCAGCAGGTGTTTTCGGCTCAGCAGCAGCCGGCGATGCCGCCCCCAGCGGCGCAGCAGGCTTTCAGCCCAGCGCCCTCGTTACCTCAGCATGCACAACCGCAACCCGGGACTATCCTTTTGCCAACAGGGGGGATAGCGCCCGGTAAACATCACATCCATCCTGCCTACGTCATCAAGAGTGCGCTTTCAGCTGCGCTTCTCATCCTGATAGCAGTAGTACCATCGGTGCTCGGCAGCGTTCTTCCCTCGGTCTTAATGGAGGACGCAGAGGCTGGCAACGCCATAACCTATATTATGCTAAGTGTAATAGCACTTTTTGTCCTACTGGTTGCTTTCCTTGGGTTCTTCGCCTTTTTGTCTTACAGGCGCTTTCTCTGGGAGATTACCTCGACCGACATCCATATCTACTCGGGAGTCCTGTTCAAAAAGCAGGTGCACATTCCTTTTCACCGCGTACAGTCCATCGATTTCAACGCTGGCGTCATAGACCGCATCATCGGCATCGTGCGCTTGAAGATTGAGACAGCGGGCGGCGCGAGAAACAAGGCCGTGCTCATCCCCTCACTAAAGCTCAACGAGGCAGAGGCGCTACGGGCAGAAGTGTTTGCCCGCAAGAGGATGGCTGCGGGTGGCGGAATCGCATCGGCAGCGCAGACCATGCCCGTGGCACCCCAGATTGCTTATGGCAGACCGCAGACAGCCCAAGGTGCAGGTGGGCTGGTGCGGGGGGTCGAGAGCTCTCTCGCAGGCGCGCGTGGTATGCTCGCACAGGAATACTACGAAGAGGCTCCCCTAGAGTATGAGTACCGACTGACGGCAAAAGAGTTGCTCCTCTCAGCGCTCTCAAGTGACCACAACTATGTTACGTTTTTAATCATCGTGGGTTTTCTCTCGCAGATCCCCGAATTCCTTGGGCTCTTTGTCTCGCTCGACGGCTTTGTCTATCAACAGGCATTCGATTCTCTTGCCAAACAAGCAGTGAGTGCAATCATCCTGGAGGTTTTCGTTTTTGCCGCGCTGCTCTTCGTGCTCACTATCATTGGGACGGCGGTCAGCTACGGGGGCTTTAAGGCGCGCCGGCGCGGCGGACGCATTGAGGTCGAGCAAGGGCTTCTTGCGCGGAGGTACAAGAGCGTTGCCATTCAGCGTATCCAGTCCGTCGAGGTCAAACAAGGGTTTATCCGAGGGCTCATCGGTTACGCCGAGCTCAGACTCCACACCATCGATGCGCTCGATTCGGGCAACGAGCAGAATAAGCAGGGAATGTCCTCAATGGGAGTGACAATTCACCCCTTCATCAAGAAAACGCGGATAGACGAGTTGCTCGCGGGGCTCGTTCCTGAGTTCAATGAGCGCCCTCAAGAGAAGGAGCTGCGCAAGCTGCCGCCCGTGGCGCTGCGGCGCACCATCAACCGCTCCTTCGTCTTTCCGGCGCTTATTATCGGTGTGCCGCTTGCCCTCTTGAGCCTATTGGTCATTCAGCCGTACGTGCCCGCTGATTTCGCGCGTTTTGTGCTCATCGGAATGTGGGCGCTCTATGCCATCGTTGGCGCATACTATCTGATAGGCGCGTTTTTATGGAAGAAGCACAGCACCTATACCTACAACCAGCGCTTTCTTGCGATAAAGCAGGGAGCATACGGGACGTCGCTGCTGTTTATCCCCCGCAGCAAGATTCAGTATGCCCGCACAAAACAGAGCCCCCTGCAGCGGCTCGCAAAGGTGGCGACCATCGAGGCAACAACGGCAGCAGGAGTAGGCGGCACCCACACAAGACTCCGCGACCTCCGCGTTGCCGAGGCAGACAAGTACCTGGATTGGGTACGCCCGTCGCTGCGAAGGTAGAGCTCTATAACCTCCGTCTCTCCAAGTCAGTTCTGACTCTTTACGTAGCATAGCCGGGTATCACCCTTTTGCGGGGATGCCCGGTTGCTGCATTTCAGAGGGCTACGGTGATGCCGCGCGCTTATCTGACCGACTACCATGAGAATGTATCTCTGCTGAAGCTTTGACCTGGAGACGGGATAGGAGCTTCAGGCAGGGGTTGTCGCATGGGCAAGATCAATGATTCAAGGAGGAACGTATGAAGAACAAGGAAAAAGAACAGGGCGTGCAAGAAGAGATGCTGGACAGGCGCGGTTTTCTTAAGGGCGCTGCCGTTGTGGGCGCTGCTGCGGTAGCAGCGGGAGCCCTGGCGGCATGTACCCCTACGACTAACGACGAGGGCGGCACGGGCGGCGGATCTACCGGCACAGGGGGTGGCTCTGGCTCCAGTGGGGCAGCAACCAAGCCAATCGGCGGCGCAATCTGCCCTGAAGACTGGTTGGGTGAGGCTCCTGCGATTGACGAGAGCAAGGTCACTGAGACCGTCGACGTGGATGTAGTCATTCTCGGTGGTGGTCATGCCGGAACACAGGCCGCCCTGGCTGCTGCACAAGCCGGTGCCAGCGTAGCCGTCATTGAGAAGCAGACCGAGGATTCCTACGTCTACTTTGGTGACGACATCTGCTCCTACAACTCCCAGTTCATGATCAACAGGGGCTTTGGTCCCTACGACACGGGCGAGATTGTTGCCGAGTATTGCAGGCGTGGCATCGGGCGTGTCAACCCGTTGATTCTCAAGCTGTTCGTAGAAAACTCCGGTGAGATGATGGACAACATGGTGGGTCTGGTGCCGCCGGAGAGCGATTTGCTCGACCTGGACAACACCCGCTGCATCATCCAGATTGCCTACGGCAAGGACAACGGCAGCTATTACCCCATCGAGCAAAGCGGCTACAAAGCTTGGGCAACCACTCTCCAGACCGTTGGTACGGCTAACGACACCTTCAAGAGCGAGGTCATTCCCGGTCGTACTATCACCCGCCTCACCGAGATTGAGACCTACGTGCTACGCGAGGCCGTCAAACTCGGGGCCACTTGGTACTGGGGTCACAATGCGGCAGGACTGGTTCAATCAGGCGATGCGGTTACTGGTGCCTATGCCGAAGCTCCGGACGGTGGCTACATCAAGTTCAACGCCCAAAAGGGCGTTCTCCTGGCTACGGGCGATTTTTCCTCCAACCCCGACATGGTCTACAACCTCCTGGACGACGTGGCTGAGTGGGGCACGCGCGTGGGCGAGGATCGCAGTGCTTTGGCAGGTCCTGGGCGTGACGGCGTGGGGCACAAGCTGGGCTGCTGGGCTGGCGGTGCCATTGAGCCGCACCCACGCCCATCCATGAACACCATGGGCGGAGCGCCGGGCCCCTGGGGCACGACAGCCTTCCTGACCATGAACAAGAATGGTGAGCGCTTCATGAACGAGGCCATGTCACAGATTTCCGGCGCAGCCTGCCTGCGGCAGCCCCTGGGTTTGATTGCCAATATCACCGACGCCAACTATATGCTGGAGATCCAGCGTGCCGGTCTGGATCACGGCGCACCCAACTGGGGTTATCCGCCCATCTTTACTGAAATGGATGCCGCCATGCAGGCTGGTGCTCCTGGAGCGGAAGGCATTATTGTTCCGCAGACCGGCATCATCAACCTCGGCGAGTCCACCTATCCCATCTCCTTTGGCCCTGCGCCTGAAGAGAGTGAAGAGGGCGCCGAGAGCGAGGAGGAGCCCGCGGCTAGCCCGTTTGCCGTAGGCCCCAATGTCTGGAAGGCAAATACCATCGAGGAGCTGCTGGGCTATCTGGGCTTTGAGGGCGCAGCCTTGCAAACAGCCGTCAAAACCGTCCAACACTACAACGAGCTCTGTGCTGCCGGCAAAGATACTGAGTTTGACAAGGATGCAGACTTGATGATCCCCATCGTTGACCCGCCGTTCTACGGTGCCAAGTCTGAGAATGCCGGAACAGCCTCCGCTGGGCTGGTGACCTTGGCGGGTCTACTCACCGACGCGAGCCTCAACGTCATGAAGGCTGACCGCTCCGGTGTTATCAAGGGTCTCTACGCCACAGGCAACTGCCTGGGGCAGCGCTACGGTATGGGCTACTCCACCCCCTCGGCTGGTAACTCGATGGGCATGGCGATGACCCACGGTCGCGTAGCAGGAAAGATAATCGCAGCACTGTAAGCGTTTCACGCTCTGAAAGCAAAAGGAGACAAGGAGCAATCCCTGTCTCCTTTTTGCTGGAGGTCGGACCCGGGTTTGGGACAAGGGGTCAGAGCTGACCCCTTGTGACAAACCCCCTTGTCTCAAACCCAGGACGCTAGAGCTGACCTCTTGTCCCAAACCTTTCAAGGGGCTTCGGTCTTCTCCACAAGGGTGAGAAGTTCTTCGCGGCTGGCGGTCTCTGTTTTGAGATAGATGTGTGACAGGTGGGTCTTGACGGTGTTCTTGGAGATTGAGAGCGCTTGCTCTATGTGGGCGCTGTTGTGACCAGAGATCCAGATGAGCAAGACCTCGCGCTCACGTGGCGAAAGCCCCCGGGCGTCAGCAAGGGTGTTTGCCTGACACTCGATGTCGCGTGGAGCAGAGCCGAGGGTCACCAGGGATCTCTGGGCACCCAACGCAACGAGTGCGGCAGCAATGAGCACGATGAGCAGGACAAACGCGATGACCAACAGATTGGAACCTGTGGCGATGGTCGTCAGTTGCCCCAGCAGGGTGCCGGTGAACTGGAATGCTCCGAGCAGCCCGAAGCACCATGCCGCAGGCAGGTGTTTCTCAATCACGGCGTTTATCAACACGAGCCATACCAGGATGTTGACGAGATTCGTCCCCGTTGTGGTGATCCCTCCAAGCAGCGCACCGGGCAATTCGAGCGGAGCGATAAGCAGCAGAGAGGTGAGCGCGATTGCGGGAATGGCGATGTAGAAGGCGATGGCAGGGTTGACCCGATAGGAGAGAAAGGCGAACAGTCCGGCTATAATGAGGGCAAGGGCACCCGTCGTCAGGGAGGCAAGCCATTCTCCCATGGGCGTGAGGGCAGGATCGTTGGGGAGCGAAAGCGTGCGGATTGCACCCATCGCAAAAGAGACGATTCCCACCACAAGGATCAGGCGCAGCGGCGTGTCAGAAAGCAGGGTCTTGAACGTCGGGCGCGAGGCGACGGCATCAGCGGTTGCGGAGAGCACGGGGTTTGGAAAGGGGCGAAGCGAGAAGGTTGCCAGTATGGGGAGCAGCACGGTAAAGACAATCCCTGCGCTTTGGGGGAGCAGGGAGATGAGCAGGCTGAGCGGGGCACTGAGGACAGTGCATGCCGCATAGCAGAGAAGGGCACCCCGAACGCCCTGCGTGGCGAACTGCTCATACCAGGCGATGGCGAGCCAAGTTCCGCTCGTGGCGGTCAGGAACACGCAGGCAAACACCCAGGTGTTGCCGATGACCCCTGCGCTGACGAAGGGGATACCGCAGGTGGCAACAGCGCCGAGTATCCCAAAGAAGTGCAGCGTCTCCCGCCGAAGCTGCAGGGGCGTGACCTGTCGTGAGACGAGCACGATGACGACATTGAGCGCAATCGCCGCGAAGGTGGAAAAGAGATGGGTTATCGAGAGCGGCAACAGATTGCCGGGCGGCAGCAGGAGCACCTTGCTTGAGTAGAGAAGCTGCGTCCACGTGAACAAAAAGGTGAGACCGAGGAAGAAAGGCAGAGGTGCCTTGGCGGGAAACAGCCGCTTCCAGCCGCCGATTCGGGTGGGGCTTTCTCCCATGAGAGTCTCCTTCAAGAATGTGTCATACCGCCGCTTCCCTTCGACGGGGTGTCATAAGTATAGCAAGTCTTGGGTGCGAGCGAGTACGCCTATGCGCCAGCCTTGAAGTTGTAGACCGGCTTGATCCGTAGTTGGATATCGGCGGTTGGGGCTATATGACCCACGATGATGTCCATGCCTTTATATGCCATCGGAGATTCGTCGAGGGTCGCCTCTGTGACGCTGGTCGTGAAGATGCCCTGCATCTGCTCCTGATACTGCTCCATGGACAGGCTCCCAAAAGCCGCCTTACGGCTCATTATCCGCCCCGCGCTTTCTCTACATATTGTCTAGGAAATCTTGGCGAGGATGTATTGGTTGAGTGAGACACCCTCTTCTGCTGAAGAGATGACAAGTCGTCTGTGTAGCTCCGATGGTATGCGGAGCGCGGCGTCAACAACGGACTCAATCTCACTCAAGGCCTTTATGGGAGTAGACCCGTGCACAGCAAGGGAGGGAAACTCCAGGCAACGGGCGAGGTGAGTCTGATCCTCCTCCGACCACTCTACCCGGTACGTGTATTTACTGATTACGTCTCTATCGATCTTCATGTAGCTCACCCAGTCTCGTCAGTGCCCGCACAACCGCTTTTACTTGGTACGGCTTTGCCATCTTCCCGTCTTATTGGATGTTAATCCTCGGGTCACCAATTCAAGGGGCACCTCTAAAAATCCATTGCACGCCAGCTTGCGGTCAATGTGCCCCAGCTCCGCGTTAGCGCATAACGGCATGAGCCCTGCTAGTCCCGTCATGCGCCGCCTTGACCTGGGGCACATTGACTCGCAATCCTTTGCGCAGTTTATTCCTTTACAGCTCCTAACCATAATTTCGAACGCATACCTTTGAGTGCTATAAAAATGACAACCAACTGTGGCGAGACGGGGCACGGCACCCTGTGAGGTTTCCAGTCGTACGCCCGTCAGGGGACCAAAAACGCCAATTATTTACGCAAACGCGAGGAAATTGTCCGAAAATAACCGATAATGACCCCAAAATCTTTTAAAATGGGCAAATTCGTTGAAAATCCTCGCGTTTGCGTAAATAATTAGCGAAATCTTCCCTGCCGCGGGCATAAATGCATTATCAGCCATAATGTACGGAGATAAACAGCAAAACAATCCCTGTAACCAGTAACATTTTTGGTTACAGCCCACTGACCCTTTGAACCGCGAACGTGGATAACCGCGAACGTGGATAACCGCGAATGTGAACCGCGAACAACCAGAAGATAGCCAGCGCGGCGGGGGTTTGGTACAATCAGCTTAACTCTACTCAAGGGGATTAGCGCAAACAATGGATTTGCTCTTCAATGTTCTGATAACCATTCTGCTCGTTCTGATAAACGGTTACTTCTCCATGTCCGAGATGGCGTTGATAAACGCGCGGCGTGCGGTGTTGCAGCAATTTATCGAAGAGGGCTCCAAGAAGGCCGAGAAAGCCGTCAAGCTTGCTGCGGACAGCGACCGCCTACTTGCCACCATACAGGTCGCTATTACCCTCGTGAGCTTTGGCGCCTCCGCCGTTGCCGCCACGGCCTTCTCCGCACCTATTGCGGGCTGGCTCAAAGGGTTTGAGATCGGGTGGCTCTCCGTCATCGCCACGCCGCTCTCCGTTGTGGTCATCACCCTTGTCATCAGCTACATCAGTCTTATTGTCGGTGAGCTTGTGCCCAAGCGCATTGCGCTTTCTAATGCCGAGAAGACGGCGATGAACGTCGCGGGCCCCATCTCCTTTTTCGAGAAAGCAGCCCGCCCGCTGGTCACTTTTCTCTCTGCCTCGACCAATGGGGTGGCAGGGATGCTCGGCGTCAAGGGCACGGCGGATCGGCAAAACGTCAGTGAAGAGGAGATCAAGTACCTCGTTACCGAGCAGGACACTCTGCTTGACGAAGAAAAACGCATGATCCATGAGATCTTTGACCTGGGCGACACCGTTGTTCGCGAGATCATGACGCCCCGTGTGGACATGATCTCCATTGAGGATGACGCCACTGTGCGGCAGATGGTCGATCGTATGCGTGGCACCGGGTTCTCCCGTGTGCCCGTCTTTCACGAGGTACCTGACCGCATCGTGGGCGTTGTGATGATCAAGGATCTGCTCGTCCCGCTCATCGAGGATCGCGACGACGAACCGGTCACCCACTACATGCGTGACCCCCTGTTCGTGCCCGAGACAAAGGACATCCTCCCCTTACTGGGCGAGCTTCAGACCTCTCGACAGCAGATGGCCATCGTTGTCGATGAATACGGTGGCACGGCGGGCATCGTAACCGTTGAGGACATCGTTGAGGAGATTGTCGGCGACATCACCGACGAGTACGACCCTGACGACAAGTATCAGACGCAGCTCTCCGAGAACGAGTGGCTTATCGATGGGCGGTTCCCGAAGGATGATGCCATTGAGATGGGGCTGCCAGTGGAGGAGGACGAGGATTACGAGACCATCGCCGGATGGCTGCTCGACACCATCGACCTGGTGCCCCATGTGGGCGAAAGCTTTGATATCGACGGGTTTCGCTTCAAGATACAGTCCATGCGTCGTAACCGCATTTCGATGATTCGCGTGACCAGGCTTCCTAGTGCGGAACAGGCGGAGGAGACCACCTCGCACAGCGAGGCATGAGTTTGCTGTTGTGATGTGCGGTTGTATTCGCAGGCAGACGCTAGAGAGCCCCGAGACAGCTCCGAGGCAGGTGCAAGGCAACCCCGGCAGCACCTTTTCATCGGACAAACGCCCGTTAGCTTACAAATCGACAACAGGAATACCCTTTAGTCTGCACATCTGCAACCATACAGTACACACAGGGGAACCGACTAGATGCACAATGCCAAAAGGGCTCGAAAAGGAAGCGTGCTCCCGTATGGAAAACCGCAAACAACTGTATCGAAGCAACGACGCCATGCTCGCCGGTGTTTGTGGCGGGCTTGCTGAGTATTTCAATATAGACGCAACCCTCGTGCGCATCATAGCGGTCGTCCTTGTCTTGCTCGTTTTTGGAACCCCCATTCTTGCCTATCTCATCCTCCTGTTCGTTATGCCGAAGAAGCCTGCGGGCCACCAACCCTATGTTGACGTGAAGGCAAGCGACGCGATCCCTAGAGGAGGGGCGCAGCAAGCTCCCCGTGCAGCAGCTCAGACAGAGGGGAGCACAGCAACGGCCACCGCTACCGCTACCGCTGCGGCCGCCAGCTATGCCTCAACCGTCGGCTCGCAAAGCGACTACGGGTACACGGCTTCTTCGGTCTTGGGGGGAGCGACCAGCTGCGCGCGCCCTTCTTCTCCAGGATCCTGTTATACAGCGAGCAATTCGCAAGCCTTCGATGCGGTCACTCCCGGCATGGTCAACGATGCGAACAGCAAAACGAAGCCGAGCAGGGGGCCAGGTGAGCCAAAACCCCGACTCAGTGGAGCCGTCATCTTGGGGATCCTCCTTGTGGGGATTGGCCTTTGTGCCCTGCTTGGGCGGTTTGTTCACATCAGTATCTGGAGCTTCTGGCCGCTAGTACTGATTGTCGCCGGACTCATCGCCCTCTTCACTCCAGGGAAGGAAGGTTGGCGGCTTGAGCGCGCAGGCAATGGTATCGTGCTTATCACGATTGGCGGGCTGCTACTGCTTTCTCTGCTGGGGCTTATTCCGGCGGACATCTGGACACTTGTCCATGGCATGGTGCACCTGTGGCCTGTTTTGCTCGTTACCCTAGGGCTGTCAATCCTTGGAGGGGCTCTGAGGAGCAGCGTCTTCAGCCTTCTGGGAGCATTGCTCCTCTCGGCAACCCTGGTGTTTGGAGCCTGGTATTACGGACAGTTTGATGGGCCGGTTTCTTTTGATGGGCCGGGCAGGTTGGATTTCACTATCACGATGCCGCACTCACCTGGCGAGCGCGACTAAGAGAGCGGACTATCGCGTGGACGGACGTTTCAACAAGAACAGCTTTGGGATAATTGCGGGCACGGCGCTCGTCTTTATCGGGTTATGGCAACTGGCTGAGTATTTCTTCAAGGACGCGCTTGGCGCAGTGGGGCGCATCCTCAGCGTTGTCATCAGCATCCTTGGACCCACCGTTGTCATCGTTGCTGGCATCCTCCTCGTTGTCGCTGCCCGAAAGGATAAGCTTGCGCTTCCCGTTGGCCAGAAGTTCTATCGCTCTACGACGAGCAAGAAGATCGCGGGGGTCTGCGGGGGCATTGCAAAGTATCTCAGCGTTGATGCAGCAGTCGTACGTATCGCCTTCATCGTGCTCCTCATCATCTTGCCCTTTATCGTAATCCCCCTGTATGTGTTGTTTTGGATTATCGTGCCACCAGACACCGAAGGTTTCTTTGTATGAGTCTGGACAACCCAGGCTTTTTCGGTGTAGAATAACAGCGAGCCGTTGACTGACGGCTCGCTGTTATTCAAGGGGGATTTGGCCTGTTAAATAGGCAATTTGAAGTGACAGGTCATTTGACAGTTTAATCACACTATAAACGCAGCCGCTGTCAAGCAGGAGTTTCTCTGCATTGCGTTGTCCTTGTTGTCGAGCGGAAGAGGATTTGTGGTTTCTAGAAATCTGGGGAGAAGGCTTCAGGCACGAGCCGCAGGTGTATTGGCTTTGTCGGTTGTTCTCATACTTTCGAGTTTCGGCTTCGCTTTTGGCGATTTCGTTGTTGCCACCAAGGTACTTGGTGTCGGCCGCATTCAGGCAGTGACTCCTTCCGAGGCAGTTGAGGCTACCGATCAGGTTGTCGTCACAGAACCAGAAGGTGGCGTGAGTTCGGTTTCGCTCGAGGCAATCGCCGCCCCCATCGAGCGTGAGGTTGTTATTCCAGAGCCTGAACCGGATCCCTACTATTATGTAATCTTTGAAAATGTAACGGTGGTCACATCTGCAGAAGCCGAGTCAGACCCCAATTACGATCCTGATGCCGCGTTCTCAGCTGATGAGGCTGCGCTGGCAAGCATTATCTCCCGCGAAAGCGGCGGAAACCCCTGGTCCGAGAACGGTCAGTATAAGGGCATCGGGCAGCTCCACTACAATTATTATCCCAAATATGTTGGCCTGACGTGGGAAGAGTGTGCGGGCAACTACGATATTCAGCTGACCGCGATGAGAATGTACATCGCGGAGCGCTACGGCACTGCGTCGAACGCCTGGTACTTCTGGCAGATGCATAGCTGGTATTGATACCCTCTCTTCGCATCGATGGATTTCACAGCAGCGGTGACTCAATGAGTGCCGCTGTTTCTGTAGAACCAACACACGCCCGCGTAAGTGCGGCCTTGGCCGCTGCCGCACTCGAGCACCTGCCAACCCTAGCTGAACACGCCTGCAAGGGGCATGGCATCGGTTACTTTGGAGAGAAGATCGTGGGAACCACGCTTCCCCACCTTGTTGAGCACATTGCCATCGATCTTTTGGTACAACAAGAGGCAGGCTCTGTTGCCGGCAACACCACCTGGGAGGATCTGGAGCGCGAGAGTATGCGAGTGCGTCTTCTTGTGCCCGACAAGAGTCCTGCTGCTGCCAAGGCGACACAGGACGCGCTTATCGATGCGGTAACGCTCGTTAACGACCTGCTCGAACGGATAGGCCCCCAGCTGTGATACTATGCTCCGATACGCTTCATGAGAGCAGGTGTAATGGCTGGCTTAGGCTTAATACAGTTTGACGAGTGGGCGGATCTCTACGCAGACCGCGTTAGGGTCATGCGAACTTCAGCTGTCCGCGACCTCTTTGCCGCCGCATCACGCTCTGACATCATCTCGCTCTCGGGCGGTATGCCCGACATCAATCGTTTGCCCCTTGAGAAGGTTGCCGAAGTTGCAGCGCACGCGATTCTCGAAGAGGGCGTTGCCGGCTTGCAGTACGGAGATACGACGGGACGACCCCAGACCAAACAGATCATCCGTGGTCTCATGGCCGATTTTGGCGTTGAGATCGACCTTGAGGACGTGACGGTGACAACAGGTGCCCAACAGGGGCTTGATTTGCTGGGGAAGACCTTCATCAACCCGGGGGATGCTATTATCACCGAGGGTCCCACCTACCTGGGAGCGCTTCAGGCATTCTCCGCATACCAACCAAAGGTACATACCGTCGCTTTTGACGAAGAGGGTATGTGCACTGACCTGCTTGAGGCCAAGCTCAAGGAGTTGGGGCCGCGTGGCGCGAAGTTCATCTACACGATTCCCACCTTTCAAAACCCCGGCGGGGTAACGATGAGCCTGCCCCGCAGGAAGCGCCTGCTGGAGCTGGCGCACGAATATGAGGTACCGGTCATTGAGGACGACCCCTATGGGCGCCTGCGCTTTGAGGGTACACCCGAGCCGCTTTTGCGCTCGCTCGACAACGAAGTTATCTATCTGGGCACGGTCTCAAAGGTGTTTGCGCCCGGCTTGCGAACCGGCTGGATTATCGCCCCGCTCCCCATCCTCAAGAAGCTCAATATGGTGAAACAAGGAACCGATCTCTGTGGCTCGGCGCTCAACCAGGTCATCGTCGAGCATTACTTCAACGAGACGCCCTGGGCAGAGACGCTCACCCTCATCTGCGCCCATTACCGAGCACGCCGGGACACTATGCTTGAGGCGCTTGAGGAGTTCTTTCCGCCCGAGGCCTCGTGGACGCATCCTGCTGGCGGATTTTTTGTGTGGGTCACGTTGCCGGAATACATGGATACACCGCAGATGCTCTCGGTAGCCCTCGACGCGGGGGTTACCTTCGTGCCCGGGGACGGTTGCTTTCCGGCGGGGAGTGGACTCGGGAAAAACACGCTCCGCATCGCATTCTGTTACGAGGAGCCAGAGCTATTGCGTGAGGCAGTGCGGCGTTTATCTCTGGTCATCGAAGAACGCCTTGAGCTCTATCGTGCTTTTATCAAGGCTGGCGCACTTTAGGAGGAAACATGGCATACAAGGTAGCGGTGTTAATGGGAGGGAACTCCTTTGAGCGTGATTTCTCGCTTGCAAGCGGTAAGCATGTGATCAAAGCGCTTGAGCGCGAAGGGCACACGGTGCTGCCGCTTGACACGACTCCGGCGCTCGTCGACATTCTGCGCACCGAAAAACCCGATGTTGCCTATATCGCCCTGCACGGTGGTCATGGTGAGGACGGTACCATTCAGGCGCTGCTTGAATACCTCGCTATCCCCTTTGTGGGGTCGCCTTCTGCAGTTTGTCGTACGACCTGGAACAAGAGTATGTTGCCCATCGTTATCTGGTCGCATCGTGCGGGCGGCACCACAGCCACAGGCCCCGCCTCCTGGCCAAAAGCGGTCAGTCTGTCCAAGACGGCTTTCAAAGATCTTGGGGCGGCATCAGCACTGACTCTCGTCACAGAACGCATCCCTTCAGGGTATCCCTACGCGGTGCTTCCTGCCTCGGGTGGTTCAGCTATGGGCATCAGCAAGGTAGGTGCACCTGAGCAGCTTGCGTCCGCGCTGCTCGACGCGCTGTCCTTTGATGATGAGGTGCTTATCGAGGAATGGATAAGCGGCGTGGAGCTGGCTGTTTGTATCATGGGCGCAGGAAAAACCGCACGCGTCCTGTCTTCTGTGGAGATTTGCACGCGGGGAGGCTTTTTCTCGACTGAGGTGCGTGTTGACCCCGATCTTTACGAATACCATGCTCCCGTGCGTGCCGACGCGCTGTCCGCAGATCCCAAGGAGGCAGAACGCATACGAGAGCTCATCGAGGCAGCTGCGCTGGAGGTTCATCGCAGCTTTGGCTGTCGTGACCTGAGCCGGGTTGACTGCTTCTGGGACGGAACCGAGGTCAAGGTGCTTGAGTGCAATGTCTCGCCGGGCATGGCGCAGCTTTCGCTCTTTCCGCTTGCCGCTGAAGCAGCAGGGCTTGGCTTTGGCGCTTTATTGAGCCAGATGCTTGACGTTGCTGTTGCACGTGGTTGCTCGTTAGCTTGAGGGCAGCTGAAGGCAGCCTGCAGGTAGCTGACGGTGTGCCATTTGTCGGGATAAAAGGGGCTTGCCCAGGATTGTGCTCACTCCTATAGTAGAACAGAGCACGACCGTCACGCCTTATACCTTGCCTTTGTTTCTGCAAGGAGGCCGAGAAAAGGAACACATGCAACGGACAGCAATCAAAACCATCACCATCCTTTTATTGGTTGTATTGAGCATGGGGCTGTTTTCTCTTGTGGGTTTGGCAGCAGAAGTCCCGCCTGACACCACGCAAAGCGAGGAGATAATCTCCCTCCCCGACGCCGATGTACCCCTGGCTTATCATCAACCGGGGATCTATTCCTGGTCGATTCTGAACCTCATACTTGTCGGCGCGAGCAATGTTCTCGCAGTACTCCTACTCCTGGACTATTTTGGTCGCCATACACGGAGAGACAAGGGAAGACCGACGCTTCGGATTGTTGCTTTTGGCTTGGCCGTTGCGGCCATTCTCCTCTTTGTCATCACAGAGGACACACGCATGCTCCTCGTTCTCACGAACCGCTGGACAGTTATTTATGCGATAAACTTCGTTCTTGTGGGCGCAATCGCCGGGTTTGCGATGCGCGCAGGGCTACAGCAAGAAGAGGCCTCCTCCAAAGCGGACGAGGACGAATAAAGCCTTCCAGCCTCAGACGTCAAGCTCTCTGTAGGTGTCAAACTCATGCGTGATTGCCTCGGAGGGCGGCTTGGTCACCAGACTGACCACCACAATAGCCACCAGACCAACGATGAAGGCAGGCAGCAGCTCGTAGATACCCCACACGCCGCCGAAGGGCTTGATCAACTCATGCCAGACGAATACCATGATGCCGCCGCAGAGCATACCCGCCAACGCTCCGGAGAAGTTTATGCGACGCCAGTACAGCGAGAGCAGGACAAGAGGCCCAAAGGTTGCTCCAAAGCCCGCCCAAGCATACGAGACTACTCGGAAAATCTGGGAGTTCTCGTTTGACGCAATGATAATGCCGAAGATCAGGATGAGCACCATGGTGACACGCGCCACCCACATGACCTGCTTCTCGCTCGCGTCCCGCTTAAACAGGCCGCGGAACAGGTTTTGCGCGATCGCAGAGGAAGCGATGAGCATATAGGAGTCAGCAGAGCTCATCGTAGCTGCGAAGATGCCGGAGAGCATGATGCCTGCGAGGAAGGCAGGAAGCAGAATGGTTGAAAGCGAGATGAATATGGTCTCGGCAGAGCCTGCGGTGAGCAGGTCAGCGGGGAGGAGCGAGCGCCCGATCAGACCAATTGCCACAGCGGAGAACAGCGAGACAACGCACCAGACCGTTGCGATACGACGCGATGCGGCGATGTCCTTTGAGGAGCGGATCGCCATGAAACGCAGGAGCACCTGGGGCATACCAAAATAGCCTAGCCCCCAAGCCAGCGTTGAGAGGATGGTGATGAAGCCGTAATCACCCGGAGTCGCCCACAGCGGGGCACCGGCAGCGCTGAGCTGTTGGGTCGCAACCACCGTGTCACCTGCGGCAATGACGTCGATGGTGTCCGGTGTTGCCGAATGGAAAAGCGAGCCAAAGCCGGGGATGCTCTGGATATACTGCACGACATTATCGATGCCACCAGCCATCGCAATACCGCCGATGAGTACGATAATGAGCGCGACTATCATGACGCAACCCTGTATGAAGTCGCTGACGCTCTCGGCAAGAAAGCCACCGATGACCGTGTAGGCAAAAACGAGGATGGCACCGATCACCATCATGGAAAAGTAGGGCCAACCGAACAGCGAATTGAGCAACTTGCCGGTGGTAACGAAGCAGCTTCCCACGTAGATGGAGAAGAACACGAGGATAAAAAGCGCCGCGACGCACATAAGGATGCGCTTGCTGTCATGAAAGCGGTTGGAGAAGAAGTCGGGCAGCGTAAAGGCGTTACCAGCCTTCTCCGAATACTTACGAAGGCGCTTGGCCACAAGGAGCCAGTTGAGATAGGTGCCGATAGCCAGACCGACAGCGGTCCAGACAGCCTCACTTGCTCCCGTGAAGTAGGCGACGCCGGGCAGACCCATGAGCAGCCACCCGCTCATGTCCGAAGCCTCTGCGCTCATGGCGGCGACCCAGGGGCCGAGCTTGCGTCCTCCAAGGTAGAATTCCTCGGTAGAAGACTGCGAGCGCTTGCGGAAGAAAAAGCCGACTCCAAGGATGACTGCAACGTAAAGCAGCATCGCAAGAAGCACCAGAATATCGTGACCCTCCATGGTTACCCCATTCTCCAGTTTTGCTGAACCGTTGCATTATAGCTTAAAGCCTTGACAGGGTTGTTCTCGGCGTGGAAAAGCATACAGCGCGATAAACGTGACCCTCTGAACAAAAACAATGTGGCCAGCGCACCGCCTCTGCAAAATCCATAACTGTCTATCACCGCAAATAGGACAATTTGGGCTACTATGGTACGGCACAGTAGGAAACAAATGAACAAGGAACGAAAGAGGAACGGAAATGACAGGATACAAAGCGTGGGACGGACAGCGGCAGGTGGAAGAGTTGGGGGCGCTTCGCGAGCGCTATGACGGGTTTGTGGCGCGCGGGCTCAAACTCAATATGGCGCGTGGCAAGCCTGCGCCTGAGCAGCTCGACTTGTCGAACCCTCTCCTTACCCTGCTGCCTGACGATGTGCGTCCGCTCGACGAGACGGGCGACGACACGCGCAACTACGGCAATCTGCTCGGCATCCCGGAGGCGCGCAGACTCATGGGCTCGATCCTCGGGGTTCCTGCGTCGCTGGTGCTCGTTGGCAACAACTCATCGCTCACCTTGATGTACGACACGATTGCGCGCTCGATGACCCTGGGTGTGCGCGGCTTCACGCCCTGGGCTCAGCTTGAAAAGGTCAAGTTCCTGTGCCCAGCACCCGGATATGACCGGCATTTTGCAGCAAGCGCTGCCTTTGGGATTACGAACATCCCCATCCCCATGTACGAGGACGGCCCGGATATGGAGATGGTCGCCCACTACGTCAACACCGATGCGGCGGTCAAGGGCATCTGGTGTGTGCCAAAATACTCGAACCCTCAGGGTATTACTTACTCGGATACGGTTGTGCGGCGGTTTGCGGCGCTCAGCCCGGCGGCGGGGGACTTTCGTATCTTCTGGGATAACGCCTATGCGGTGCACGATCTTGCCGTGGATGCGGGCGACGTGCTGCTCGACCTGAAGACAGTCTGCGATGAGGGGGGCAACCCTGACATCTGGTATCAGTTTGCGTCAACCTCGAAGATCACCTTTGCAGGCGGCGGCATCAGTGCGCTGGCGACCTCTGAAGACAATCTCGCAGACATCGTGCGGCAGATAGGCTTCCAGGCGATTGGGCCGGATAAAGTGAACCAGCTGCGGCATGTTGCCTTCCTGCGCGACCTCGATGGTGTGCGGGAGCATATGCGCAGACACGCCGCCATCATTGCACCGAAGTTCGCGGTGGTGCTTGAGACGTTGGAGCGCGAGTTGGGCGGTTTGGGTATAGCGCAATGGACGCATCCAAGAGGCGGCTACTTCATCTCCTTTGAGGGAGAGCCGGGCACGGCAAGGCGGACGGTCGAGCTGACAAAGGCTGCGGGCGTGGAGCTGACCGGCGCTGGCGCAACCTATCCCTACGGCGAGGACTATCGCGACACGAACATACGTATCGCGCCAACCTATCCCTCGGTCGAAGAGCTACAGACGGCAAGTGAGCTGCTGGCACTCTGCGCACGGATAGCCGCCCTGGAGCAGCTGGTAGGGGAGTAATTGATCGGCGCTTTCTGAGGAAAACGCGGAAGAAGAAGTGAGCATATGCGCATCATAGGTATTTGGATCATTACCGCACTTGCCGTTGCGGCGGCTGTTTACCTTGTGCCGGGGGTATCGTTCCAAGGGCAGGACATACTTGTCTCCACGCTCGTTTTTGCGGCTATCCTCGCGCTGCTCAACACCGTGATCAAACCGATATTGAAGCTCATCACCCTGCCCATCACCTTTCTTACACTGGGGCTCTTCGCGTTGGTGCTGAATGCTATCATGCTCTATATCGCACAGTGGATCGGCAACACCTGGTTTGGCACCGCCCTGCATCTGGACGACTTCGTGAGCGCGCTTATCGCCGCGCTCATCATCAGCATTGCCACCGCAATCCTCGGTGCCCTGACGGGAGCCAACAAGAAGGACAAGCGGGAGTAGCGTTTCTGTTGCTGCGCCTACGCCATACCCAGCACCTGCATGACGAGCAGGACGGCTGAGAGGACGATGACTACTGAGATGGTCAGGAAGCTCAGGGCGTTTGCCAGTTTGCCGTTCTTGAACGCGCCCATCACCCGCCGGTTGTTGATGATGATCATGAGGAATACGAGCAGCACGGGCAACAGGATGCCGTTGACGAACTGCGCTGTGAGCATGATGCCCATGAGGTTGATATGGGGAACAAGCACGACCACGCAGGAAAGGGTGATGATGACGGTGAAGAGCGTCTTGAATGCGGGCGCTTCTGCCCACGTGCGATCGACGCCACGCTCCCAGCCAAAGGCCTCGCAGATGGCGTACGCGGTGGTCAGGGGCAAAACGCAGGCGGCGAGAAACGACGCCCCGACGAAGCCCGCGCCAAACAACTGCTTGGCATAGGGCCCGACGATGGGTGCCAACGCGTTGGCGGCATCCTCCGCACTTTCAACCACGATCCCCTGCGAGAAGAGCACCGTTCCTGTGGTAATGATGATGAACCAGACTACGAGACAGGCAACGACGGCGCCTGAGAACACGTCAACACGCTGGTAGAACAGGCGCTTGATATCCGCACCCTTCTCCACTACATTGCTTTGCCCGAAGAAGATCATCCACGGCGCGATGGTGGTGCCGATGATGGCGATGATGAGGGCAAAGAACCCCTTGTCAAAGACGAGATGGGGCACGGCAGTGCGAACAGCGACTTCTCCCCAGTCCGGCTCAGAGATGAACGCCGCCACCACATAGGTGAGAAAGACAAGGCTGATGATCATGAAAATCTTTTCGGTGCGCTTATAGGAGCCGCCCATGATGAGCGCCCAGACCGCAATGCCTGCGACAGGGACGCTGATGTATTTGCTTACCCCAAAGAGCTCCATGCCAGCCGCGATGCCAGCGAACTCTGAGAGCGAGGTGCCCACGTTGGCGATAAGAAGCGCAAGCATGGCAAGGGCGGTGAGACGGATGCCGAAGTTCTCTCGGATAAGTGCGGCAAAACCCTTACCGGTCTGGGCTCCCATGCGTGCGGCGGACTCCTGCACGACCATCAAGAAGAGCATGGCAATAGGCACACACCAGAGCGTGAAGTAGCCGTACGAAGCGCCTGCGACGGAGAAGGTGGAGATACCGCCTGCGTCGTTTCCGGCGAGCTCCGCGATGATGCCCGGGCCCATGGCTGCGAGGATAAGCCAGAGCCTGCGCTTCTTTCTGGTGGGCGCGAGACCGGAGCCGGGGCTGGGGCTGAGACCGGAGCCTGAGCCGGAACCAGACCCTGAGCCTGAGCCTGAGGCAGATCCGGAGCCCACCGCTGTCCTGCTTGTCCTAGTCATCCTGGGCGGCGTAGTCATCGCACATCTCCCCTAAGCGAGCAACCCGGACAGCACGCCGGTTGACACGAGGACGACCTGTAGCCCGATTTGCACCACCAAGCCGAAGCCCATCATGCTCAGGGTGAGCGGTACGACCGAGAGCGGTCGGTTTTTATCGAGACGGCGCCGTGCGATGATGGTGACAAGCACACTCGCCGCAATGACCGCAAAGCATGCCAGGACGGCGGGGATGAGACCTTCGACCAGCACGCTCTGCACGGGTGAGGGTGAGAACGGCTCAGGCGAGGTGCCGTCAATCCCGCTTCCCAGCGCGGTGAACAACATAATGCCAAAAGCCGCAGCAACAGCGGCAGTCAGTATGCTCGCAAAGAGGTTGCGTCCGAAGAGCCGGAGCGCGGCGGGCGCATCCTGTGCGGAACTGTATTCAAGAAGGTCGTTGATGGAGAAGGCGACAATATCTGTGGCTATGAGCAAGACAAAAGGCGTGAAGATAAGCGCCGAGCTGAGTAAGGGAAGGTTCCCTGACATCGTGATGAGAAAGGCGAGCAGTCCCCAGATGATGAACCAGAGTTCTTTGCGCAGAAGCCACACAAGCAGGCTGGCAAGCCCCTGTTGCTCGGAGTCGCGCGTGAGGTTTCCGGCACCGGCTATCTGCAGATCCTCGGAGTGCTCTTCCTCCAAAACGTCGAGGGCATCATCGACGGTAACGATGCCGAGCAGCACGCCGTTCTCGTCAACAACGGGCAGCGCAAGCAAGTCGTATTTCGAGATGGCTTCCGCCACGTCCTCCTGGTCGTCGCCGGGGGATGCAGTTATCAGATCACGGGTGCTGAGGTCGAACACGGAGCTGTCGTTGTCCGCCAATACGAGCGAGCGTAGCGAGAGGGTGCCGGTGAGTTTGCCGCCGAGCCCCGTTGTGTAGACGTAGTGAATCGAAGCAAAATCCTCTCCGAGGTTGCGGATCTTCTCGATGGTGGCGCCAACAGTCGTGTCTTCCGGCACGGCTACGAACTCCGGGGTCATGATGCCGCCGGCAGTCTTCTCCTTGTAGCCGAGCAACGAGCGGATGCGCTTTTCATCCTGCACGCCCATGAGCCAGAGCAGCTTCTCCGCCTTCTCGTAGGGGAGGTCGCCGAGGATGTCAGCGGCGTCGTCCGGATCCATCTGGGCGAGAAGTTTGGCGGCCTGCCGCTCACTCAGGTCATCTATCATGTCGGTCTGGTATTCCTCGTCGAGCTCAGAGAGTGCGTCAGCCGCCTGCTGCCTGTCAAGGTGCTCAAAGACAAGGCCGCGCTGCTTGGGGTCGAGCTGTTCGAGGATGTCCGCCACGTCGGCAGGGTGCAGCTCAGAGAGACGCTTGTGCGTGACGGAGAGCTTGACGCTTGAGAGGTCGCGATCAACGAGCTCCATGTAGTTCCATGCGATGATGTTTTCTTCAAGCGGGTGTCTGAAGAGCTTGGTGACGGAGAGAGCCGCACGTTCAAGCAGGGGGTTCAGGGCGCGCAGGATACCACGGAGTCCGACCTCAGCGCCAAGGAGGCGCAACTGCTGGCTGGAGGCAGAGAGCTTGAGGTCGTTGACGCGCACAACCTTGAGATCCTGCGTGTCAACGATCTGCTTGTTGAGCAAATCGCGGGCAAGCAGGATCTCATCGGGTTGCAGGTAGCTGAAGCGGATGTCAAAACTCGCCTTGCCGAGCACGATTTTGTCGCCCTCGTAGCTCTCAACATACTTGCGCCAGCTGACCATAAAGGGCGTCTTGGACGGCCCGAGGAAGGCGAGAGATGTGATACGTGGAAACACCTCGCCTGTCTGGATGGCGAGGTCGGAGATGCGCCCGATTTCTTCTCCATTAGAGTCGAAAACCGGCTTGCCGAGCATTTGGGAGAGGTAGAACACGGCCCCTTCCTTTCTGCTGCAAACACACAGAGGCACCACAAGGGGAGCCTTGAGGCTGGTATTCGCAAGCGTTTTCAGCAGCCCCGCGGCCGCCAGGAAGGAGACCGAATGGGCTAAGGTTTGTGAGGATGATCGCTACTATGAGGGTGATCGTTCACAAAAGCCCTTTCTCTTGGACAACAATGCTGGCTCTGAAAAGAGCCGGATCCTGGTGGCGATGCGTATCGATCGTGCCGCATGCGCCCCAAGAACAAAGAGTATTGTACGTTAGCGCTGCTCAAATGGCAAATGTCTTGTGTGGGGGAGTGTGCGGGGAGTTGCGTGGGTGTTACAGTTCGCAGGGGCTGTGTCTCCCGGAGCCTCTTCCGCACCGCAGCCCGCGCACAGATGACCGCTTGCCCAAATGCCCCGCAAACGCTACCATGTTTCCTTGCCCTTTGACGCAACAGCAGTCGAAACATCTATGTCGGGTTGTGGCGCAGTTTGGTAGCGCACTTGACTGGGGGTCAAGGGGTCGCAGGTTCAAATCCTGTCAACCCGACCATGAGAAATTAGCTAAAAGCCCTGGCAAACGGGG
>JAITOC010000034.1 GCA_031290175.1 Coriobacteriales bacterium
TTGTGGTGCGAGGAGATGTATGGCGACAAGAGGGAGCTGAATAATCGTGAGGAATGTATGCATAACCTATTCGGCTATTGGCTGGTAGGTTATTGCGCCGTGGAAGATGCCAAACACAATCCATCCATCAGTTTTGGCGTTGACATCGACTGGAAAGAAGCTGTGGAACAGGTACTTTGGCAATTAGATGAGGTGGTTGGCAATCTTGGTTATCCGATTGATACCAAAATGATCAATCTCGACGGCAAGGAGTTTACGTATGAGGCGCTGTGCATCATCGGTGCCTATCTGCATGATAACAACTATGCCTTGCTCCATCTTGTCACCAACAGCGATAGTTATCAGCTATTCGTCATTCGCGAAGAAAATTGCATGCGGTTCATGGAACTTGCAGAAGCGGCGGGAGTCGATTTCCATCATGTATTGCAAGGTTGAGTGCAGATAAGAGCTTTGTTCAGCGCAATGTGCGTATATCCACGCACAATAATAAGCCCCATATAACCATAGCCGTGCTATACTGTCTGTTTGCCCCAGAACACCCAAAATTGAGAACAGGTAGGATGCTATGCAGAAGAAGTACCTCATGACACCCGGCCCGACATCCGTCCCGAGTGAGGTTCTGCTCGCTCAGGCACGACCGATGGTCCACCACCGCACACCGGACTTCAACAAGGTGGTGCGTGATTGCGTCGAAGGGCTGAAGTATGTCTTCCAGACCGAGCAGAGCGACGTGCTCATTTTTGCCGCATCGGGCACGGGCGGCATGGAGTCCGCCGTTGTCAACTGCTTCAGCGCAGGAGACAAGGTGCTCGTCAGCTATAACGGCAAGTTTGGACAGCGCATGGAGCAGATCGCCAAGGTCTATGGGCTTGACACGACCGTGCTTGAGTATGGTTGGCAGCAGGTTGTCGATCCCGCTGACATTGCAGGTTTTCTAAAGGAGAATCCCGACACAAAGGGCGTCATCGTCACGCAGTCCGAGACCTCCTCGGGCGTGCTCAACGATGTTGAGGCCGTTGGCAGGATCGTCAAGGACTACCCCGAATGCGTACTCATCGTCGATAGCATCACCGGCATCGGTGCTGTTGACTGCAAGACAGACGAGTGGGGCCTTGACGTTGTCATGACCGGCTCTCAGAAGGGCCTCATGCTCCCGCCGGGTCTTGCCGCCGTCACCGTCAGCCCTAAGGCCTGGAAGGCTTATGAGCGCTCTACGCTGCCGAAATACTACTTTGACTGGAAGAAGTACAAGAAGAATCTCGAGCAAGACACGACGCCCTTCACGCCGGCGGTGTCTTTGATGATAGGGCTCGCAGAGGCGATCAAGCTGATGCGTGAAGAGGGGATCGAGAACATCATCGCCCGCCATGCGCGGCTTGCTGAAGCCTGCCGCAAGGGTTGTGAGGCGCTCGGTCTTGAGCTGTTTGCGCCCGCCGAGGGTCGCGGTAACGCGGTAACGCCGGTGTGGGTGCCTGAGGGCATCGACGGCAAGAAACTCGTCTCCACGATGAAGAACAAGCACGGCGTGACCATCGCCGGTGGGCAGGACGACTACGCAGGGCGTATCTTCCGCGTGGGACACCTCGGCTACTTTGGCGATTTTGACATCATCATCACGCTTGCCGCGCTTGAGATGACGCTCTTTGAGCTCGGTTATGCATTCGAGCCCGGCACCGGCATCAAAGCAGCCGAGCACGTATTGTTAGGAAAGTAGGCTTAACGAAGCACTGGATTTCAGGAGGATAGGAAAGGGTAGCTATGAAGATTTTGGTTGCAGAGAAGATTGCGGACAAGGGTATTGAGTTGCTCAAGGCATCAGGGCACGAGGTTGCTGTCCAGCTCGATCTCACTCCCGAGGAGCTTATCGCTGTTATCCCTGCTTATGAGGCACTCATCGTGCGCAGTGCCACCCAGGCGTCGCGTGAGGTCATCGAGGCGGGAACAAATCTCAAGATTATCGGACGCGCCGGCGTAGGCGTTGACAACGTGGATGTTACCGCTGCTACTGAGCGCGGCATCATCGTCTGCAACGCGCCCACCTCCAATGTCGTCAGTGCTGCCGAGCAGACCATAACGCTCCTGCTCGCCTCCGCACGTCGCACGCCGCAGGCAAACGCCAGCATGAAAGACGGCAAGTGGGATCGCGGAAAATTCACCGGCAACGAACTCTACCAGAAGACGCTTGCGATCTTCGGGCTTGGACGTATCGGCGGCTTGGTTGCCCAGCGCGCCCGTGCCTTCGAGATGCGCCTTATTGGCTACGACCCCTACTCGTCTGCTGAACGCGCCGCTGAGCTGGGCGTCGAGCTCTACGACAAGGTCGAGGACATCCTGCCGCAGGCGGACTTCATCACCGTGCACCTTCCCAAGACGAAGGAGACGATCGGCATGTTTGGCACCGAGCAGTTTGCTGCCATGAAAACCGGTGTCTACGTGGTCAACACGGCGCGCGGCGGCATTTACGACGTGGACGCGCTGGCTGAGGCGGTAAAGGCAGGCAAGGTTGCGGGCGCCGGCATCGACGTCTACGCAAAGGAGCCTTGTACTGACTCACCCCTGCATGCGCTCGACCAGGTTATCCTCACGCCGCACCTCGGCGCTTCGACCAAAGAGGCCCAGGCACGCGCGGGTGTGCAGATTGCTGAGTTCGTGTTGCTCGGGCTTGAGGGCAAGATGGTGCCCACAGCTGTCAACGTAGCGTTGGTGACCGATGACGTCATGACCACCGTGCGCCCCTTTATCGACGCGGCGCAAACAGCCGGCATGATGCTCGCGCAGATGGCAGACGCTCCCATAGAGGCGCTGACGGTCAGGGCGCAGGGTGACCTCGCCAACTACGACATCGGCCTGCTTGGCACGGCGGCACTCCGGGGCATCTTCTCGTATTCGAGCGACGACCCGGTGAACTTCGTCAACGCGGACCACATCGCTAAACAGCACGGCGTTGAGGTCTCCATCGAGAAGGATCCCATCCCGTCTGAATATGTGAGTAAGGTGACCTTCGAGGTCAGAACAGGCGGTCGCACCATCGAGGTCTCGACCACGACGTCCGGGCTCGGTGGCGAGGCGCGCATCATCTCCGTCCTCGGCTATAAGCTCGACCTTATCCCCGGCAAGTACGTACTCATCCAGAAATATGTGGATAAGCCCGGGCAGTTCGGGCTTATCGGCTCACTCCTGGGCAACGCGAACATCAACATCTCGACCCTTGAGGTCGGCGTCAAAGGCGAGCGACCTGTGGATGGGGATACGGGCATGGCGCTCATCCTTATGAACGTGGATGAACCTGTGTCTGCCGAGGTACTTGCGCAGATCCGGGAAGCAGTGGGTGTCAAGGAGGGCTGGTTCATCCAGCTGTAAGGAAGCCAGTGTGAACACGAACTACAAGCCCTTCACGCCCAAGGCGGCGGTGGAGTTGGCAAGCCCACCATCACTCGTTGCCGCCGTCATGCCCGTGTTTGTGGGGGGTGCTACGGCGTTCGGTTTCATGCGATTTACCCCCTTTGTCTTTGATGTGCGTGCGACCGCAGCCCTGCTTCTCATGTTTGTGACGGCAGTGCTTATGCAGGCGGCGGTCAACACACTCAATGACTATCAGGACTTCCTCTCTGGTACGGACACAGCCGAGACCATCCTCGATACACACGATGCTTCCATCGTCTACAACCAGATAAATCCACGCTCTGCGCTGCGTTTTGGCATTGTGCTTCTGGTTTGTGCTGCGCTCAGTGGCTGTGTGCTCGTACTGCTCTCGCATTGGGCGCTGCTCATCGTGGGTGTTGCGGCTGCGGCTGTGGTCGTGCTCTACTCGGCAGGGCCCAAGCCGGTCTCCTTTCTTCCCATCGGAGAGTTCGTGTCCGGGCTGGTCATGGGCGTCTGCATCACCGCTTCTACCTACTATGCCCTCACGCTGCGCTTCAA
>JAITOC010000107.1 GCA_031290175.1 Coriobacteriales bacterium
CACATAGACCTTGATGTTCTCAAGGCAGACAAGGATAGCTGGATCATCAAGCCCGAGGACGGCTATGGCTCCAAGGGTGTTGTCGCAGGTCGTGACCAGAGCGCCGAGGATTGGGCGAAGGCGCTGGATCGCGCCGCAGACACGGTGTATCTCGTGCAGTCCTTTGCCCCACAATACCCCATGCCAAACACACGCATCATCCCCGTGGATGAGAGTTACAAACTGCTCTATTCGTCGCCCGAGACCGCCGCTGCCTACCTGAACATGCATCCAGAGCAGGGTGCCAACGCCCTGAGCTCCCTTGAGGAGTGGAACTCCCTTACGGGTCTCTATCTCTACAACGGACGCTTTGCTGGAACCTTTATCCGCGCAGGGCAAAGTGGGATAATCGCTGGGTTCGCCGGCGGCATAACACTGCCCACCCTGCTTGCAGACTACGACCCTCACGCAGGGCTCGCTATCCGAACAAGGGAGTTCTCATGACCTCAAAGGTTCGTGTCCGTTTCGCCCCCTCGCCCACCGGCAACCTGCACATAGGAGGCGCGCGTACCGCCATCTACAACTGGGCCTTCGCTCGCCGTATGGGCGGCAGCTTCATCCTGCGCATAGAAGATACCGACCCTGAGCGCTCCACTCCGGAGAACACCGCGCAGATCATCCGCTCACTCCGCTGGCTCGGACTTAACTGGGACGAGGGCCCCGAAGTGGGCGGTGCCTACGGCCCCTATCTCCAGACCGAGCGCTTTGCCTCCTATGGCGAGATGCTTGAGCTTCTTAAGAAGAAGGATGCCGTGTATCCCTGTTTCTGCAGCCCAGAGCAACTTGCTGCCAGACGCGAGGCGGCACTTGCTTCAGGCTCGAGCTTTATCGGTTACGACCGCAGCTGTCGCAACCTGCCGCCCGATGACGTTGCGGAACGTCTGTCCAGCGGCGCATGCCATACCTGGCGGCTCAAGGTGCCGCTCGACCACGGTCCGGTTATCTTTGATGACCTGGTCTTCGGCGAGACGAGTTTTCCCATCGAACAACTTGACGACTTCATCCTCGTGCGGTCGGATGGCACGCCTACCTACAACTACGTGGTCGTTGTCGATGACGCACTTATGCAGATTACGCACGTCATCCGCGGAGATGACCACCTCTCCAATACGCCCAAGCAGATACTCGTCTACGAAGCGCTCGGGCTTATCCCACCGCACTTTGCTCACCTGTCGATGATACTCGGGAGCGATGGCAAACGACTCTCCAAGCGCCATGGTGCAACCAGTGTCGAGGCCTTTGCGGATGAGGGCTACTTCCCCGAGGCTCTGCTGAACTACCTCGCCCTGCTCGGCTGGTCACTCGATGGCGAGACGACTCTCATCAACGCCGAGCTGCTCACGGAGAACTTCTCGCTTGAACGCGTCTCGAAGAACCCCGCCGTCTTCGACGAGACCAAGCTCGCGTGGATAAACGGCGTGTACCTGAAGGAAATGGGTGCCTCGGCTTTCATCGACGCGCTTATCCCCTACCTGCAGGATTACGGGTTCACGCGAAGCGGCAGTGCTGCCGATGCCCCGGGGGTGCTTGCCGACGTTGCCGCTAACCGCTCGTGGTATGAGGCCATCTATCCCCTGATTGCCGAGCGTGCCAAGACGCTCAGGGATGTCTGCCCGCAGATAGCGTATCTGTTCAGCGGCGGCAAGGTTGCTCTTGACGAGAAGTCCGTCGAGAAGTGCCTGGCGGCACCCGGTGCCAGGGAGGCTTTGGCGTCATCCCTTGAGTTGCTGTCCGATACTGCCCTGACCTGGGAACTCGCACCCATCGAGACCGCCCTTCGAGCAATCCCCGAGCAGCTCGGTCTCAAGCCCAAGGTGGTCTTCCAAGCCCTCCGCGTCGCCCTGTGCGGAAACATGGTATCACCCCCCCTGTTTGAGTCGATAGTCCTGCTGAGCCGTGAACAGACGCTTAGCAGAATCCGCAATGCTCAGGAAACCACATCATTCTGAGCGTAGTACACAACACGGAGCGTCACAGTGCGCCAACCAGCGCTCCGTTAACCGACCTTGTCCATCTTCTGTGAGTTGCTTGTGCGTGCATGGCGCATCGGCGGAACTTCCCAAAGCCTCGCCGTCCGCTCTTCAAGATCGTCCGCAGCATAAGGCTTAAAGTGACGCCCGCGATACTGCTCCCTGCGTGTTCCGACAGCAGGGAGTGCGGCTGACAGCACAGAGACCCTCTGGATCATCTGCTCCTGGATAGCAGCCTGTTGCGCTATCACCGCCTCCGCAGCTGCGTGTGCTGCCTGCTGCTGCAGTGCGATAAGAACCTGCTGGATCATATCATCGGTGAACTCCATAGAGCGCGCAGGTGCCAGCTCGTTCGTGCTGGCACTTGAAGAGAGTAGGGCGGGGTCAGTTGGCTTGACCTCAGCGGTCTTGATGAGGATCGGCTCTTCTGAAACAGGAGAAGAATCCGGCACAGAGCCTTCAGTACCATCTGCTGTCAATCGCCCGGCAGGTGCCTGCTTCTCGGATTTCTCGGTATCCAGAATAGCGATGACGTCGTCAATAAGGTTCGAGGCAGAAGGGGCTGTTTCTGCAGCGCGGGTCGTTTTGCCCGCAAGCTCATCAGGGGTCTCAAGAGCAGAATAGTCCAATCCGGAAACCGAGCGATTGGATCGCGCATTGTAGGGACAAAATGTGTTGTGGCACATCTGATTACGCACGTGCACTGCAATCAACACGGTGACAAACCACGCAACAAGAAGAACAAAAGCCGCGGCCAGAGCAACAAGCGTAACCCATCGCGGAAAAACGACGTCAGACACACTCACACCCGCGACGGCCGCAAAGGCGAGCGCTGGGGTCAAACAAACGGAGGCTATACTTATCAGAGTTGCCGCCAAGCTACGTTTAAACTTCATTTTGGCGTCCTTATAATAACCGTGCATCTATAATTGCGATAAGTATACACTATTTTGTGACAAAATCGGGATCTACAATCTCACACACACAAAACCCATAGCTCAGCCGTTTCTGTTCAGAGGGTCAGTGGGCTTGCAAGGAAGTTCCGCACCCGATGCTCCACACGTCCTTGCCAGCCCCCTGACCCTCTGAACAGAAACGCTCAGCCTCAATTGAGAGTTACAGCCCGAGCGCTTTCTTGAGGGAGGCTACACGCCGGCGGGACACAGGGATGCTCTCCTCCTCGCCGGTCAGGGTGAGCAGGAGGGTGCCGCCGGAGACGGGGCTCACCTCTTCTACACAAGCGAGGTTCACGAGGTAACGCCGGTGCACGCGGAAGAAGCCTTGTAGTTCGAGTTTTGCCTCGAGCTGAGCCAGACTTACCGTCGAGAGGTAGCGGTCGGCATCCGTGTGCAGGTAGGAGTAGTCGTCCTTGGCCATGATGTAATGTATCTTATCCGTTGAGACCAGGAGCTTCTTGCCGCTCTTCTCAACGGGGATGCGCTCGGGCTGCTGCCCTTTTGAGTAGGTCAAAACATGATGCTTGACCTTGGAGATGGCCTGAATCAGGCGGTCGCTCTCCACGGGCTTTACGAGATAGTCAACTGCGTTGACGTCGAAGGCGCGGGCTGCGTGCTCGCTGTAGGCGGTGACGAAGACGATGGCGGGCGGAAACTTAAGGCGGCTCAACGCCTCGGCAAGCTGTATGCCGTTCGCGCCGGGCATGTTGACATCAAGGAACATCACGTCTGCGCCTTTGTCCTTAAGGCGCTCTATCGCTTCGCGCACATTCGTTGCCTCAGCAACAACTTCGACCTGCTGGGTCTCACCGAGCAGGAAGCGCAGTTCTGAACGAGCCGGAGCCTCATCATCTACAATAATCGCCTTAATCATTTGTATCCACTTTCAGTCTGTCGGTTGGCCCCAGTGCAAGCCGCACGGTGGTTCCGATGCCTACCTCCGATTGTACACTTAAATGGGCTCCGCTGCCAAAGAAGCCGCGAAGCCTGTCGTTCACGTTCTTGAGCGCAACGCCCATATGCTCCTGCCCCACGTCAAGCATCAATGATACCTTATCCTTTGGGATGCCGATCCCATCATCTTGTACGGATATGAAGACCTCGTCATCAATGGTGTATGCGTTTATCTCGATATGCAGAGGCTGATCATCACGCATCCCATGCGCCACAGCATTCTCTACCAAGGGCTGAATGATGAATGCGGGCACGAGAACCTGCTCGAGCCCCTTCTCTATCTCGCTTTCCAAAACGATGCGCTCCGCCCCAAAACGAGCGACCTCAAACCCAAGATAGCGAAGAGTCTGGAGATGCTCCTGTGCAAGCGTGATCTGGTCAAGCGAGCCCTCGAGTGTGCGGCGGTAGAACGTTGCGAACTCGCGCAGGAGGATGCGTGCCTGGGCGGGGTCAGTACGGATAAGTGAGGCGATGGTGTTGATGGTGTTGAAAAGGAAATGTGGGTTAATCTGCGCCTGGAGCGCGCTGAGCTCCATTTTGCTCGCTAATTCACGCTGGTAATCGAGCTCCGCCAGGGCAAGCTGCATGGCAAGCAGAGTACCAAAACCCTGAGCCATAGCCTGCTCGGTCTCATCTATCTTTTTGGCTGTCCGATAATAGAACTTAAGAACGCCGACCGTCTCGTCATGCAGGATGAGCGGAACCAAAATGGCTGCCTTAAACGGGGTATTCTCGTAAGGGAAGCCGATCTCCTCCGGCGAGGTAATGACCTTCATCTGCGTACTCATGAGGGTTCCGCGTGTCGCCTCGGTCGTTATCGGGGAGCCGATGGGGTGTCGTTCCTTTTCAAACCCGGCAAAACCTATGATCTCCTCGCGATTGGTGATGGCAACAGCGTTGGCTGACGTTGCAGGCAGCAACAGCTTGCAGACAGCCTCAGCTGACTCAGCTGTCAGCCCCTTTCGCATAAAAGTCATGGTCTGCGCAGCCAGATCCAGCGTGCGCTCTGACTGACGTGCCCGCAGGCGATCCGGGTCGATTGAGAAGCGTATCATGACAAAGACGACCGCTACGATCCCGAACACACAGATCATGAGAACAGCCCAGTGTCCACTCGTGAAAAAAGTGGCTGCTGAAGTGAGTGCCAAGAGGATGATGACCCCTATGAGCACTACTTCAATGAGTGAGAGTCTACGGGGTCCCATGGTGCTCGTCGATACCGAGGGCCGCCAAATCGAGGTCGAAGTCCAGAAGCCCTGGTTGCGCACCCGGCAGAGCAGGAGCCGCGATAGGAGGAGGCACAACCTCCTCCGCTTCTTGTTGTGCCAAGGTCTCTGCCTGCAGGGGTGCAGGCGCTCCCCCCGGAACGGGGAGAGGCACCGGAGGAACGGTGAGCGGATAGGCGCTTCCTGAGCTGAAGAGAGCCTTCAGTTGATAATCAGCTTCAAGCGTGGCAAGTGTCTGTGGCCACCCAAGCTGGAACTCGAAATACTTTGAGCAGAATACCTCAGCGTAGGCCTTTGCCTCACGGCGAGCAGCTATGGCAGCTTTGAGGTACCCCTGGCGATCCTTTGCCCGCCCTACGGTACGAAGCAGCGCGGTCAGAAAAACCCGGGAGGTGATAGAGTGCTCCAAGAAGGGGCCTGGATAGGGCTCCAGGGTATGTGCCTGTATCTGCAACAGGTCTATCTGTGATTTGGAGAACTCAAGCTTGCGGTGCTCATACATCCAACGATAGATATCCTGGCGAAAACGCTGGGCCTCTGAGCGCTCAGGGGGAGGCAGGTGCTCTATCGACCACTTGTTGTCGAACCAGATACCGCCACCATACATACGCAGGTTGAGAAGGTAGTCAAGATCCTCACCACGTGATATCCAAGGGTCGAAGCAGACGCGCCTGAATGCTTCACGATGGATGGCCATCAGCCCGCCATAGAGGATGTTGGAGCGCGAAAGTCGCGGCCCCTCCATCGCCTCCTCTATCCACTCGTTAAAGAGTTTGCCCTGTTCCCAGAAGCGGTTGTACCAGGCATCCTTTTGTGTTGATCGCCAATTGCCCGTGCGGTCGGTGAAGTAGCCCGACTTAACGAGCACGGGGACGCCATTCTTGGTCAGCTTGCCAAGCCCATACATGGCTTTGGCAAGAAAGTCGAGATCGGTCACAACCTCATCGTCATCAAGAAAGATGATTTCGGTATAGCCAAGCAAGGCCGCAACCACAAGCCCAAAATTGCGGATAGCGCCATAGCCCGTGAGCGATATGCCCTCTTTGATGGCGGCAAGACCCATCTGATCTGAACGACTGTAGAACTGCGACAAGACCCTATGATCCACGACCTTGATGTCCAGATGCTCCTGAAAGGCCTCGGCAATCATACGAACCTTGTCAGCACCTTCGATCTCGACACCGGTCTCCGCCGCCACCAGAAGGACAATCGGCACGGTGATACCATTGTCTCGCAAGGATGCAAGACAGCGGGGCAACTCGCCCTGGTGTGTGATCGGCGTTACGTGGTCATAGGTTGCAACGACGTTATAGCTTGGTGTCTTACGACGCCCACCCACGTAGGTTGGGATGATAATGACAGGATTCACAATCCATCCTTAGTGAAAGCTCTCGATTGTTCCATGAGTTTTCATATTATAGCAGCAGTCAGCATGGTCGGTCATGAGATATTGGCCATCTGGTGACCATTTGTTGGCCCGTTTATACCGCCAGACCGCCAGTCGTTATTGGGCGATAGCAAGCGCCTCGCGGCCGAACAGCGTGACGAGGCCATCTCTGAGGATGGTAGAGGTCGCGTCCACGGTGAGTGGCAACTCGGCGCGAAAGTGCTGGTTGCCCGATTGCTTCAGGAAGAGAACGACGGGATCAGAGCCAGGGCAGGCGCGGAGAAGGCGATTGAGGTCATCACTCGTCCTCTGATTGAAGCGCTCCGTGGGAACATGCAGCTCCACAACGGCGGGTCGCGCATCCTGCTCTTTCTCGAGCACCAGCGGATACACCTCAGATACAAGTATCTGCTGCCCGCGATCATTGGACTCATAGCGACAGCGCACTGCCACCTTTGCCTCATCCGTCAAATGCGCACCATAACGCGCATAATTCTGCGGAAAGATGATTGCATCGATGGATCCCTCCATATCCTCAAGGGTGAACTTGGCCATCCGGTCGTTCTTCTTCGAGAACATGCCGGTGAGTCCGCTTACCATGCCCGCAAGCGTGATAGTCGTCTTCTCGGGCACCTTGTTGACGGTAGCGTCAGCAGCATCGTCATCCTCGGCACCCTCTATCTCATGCCCCATGAATACCCCAAGCGAATAGTCGCGATGGCGCTCAAGCAGGTGGGTATAGGGACTCAGTGGATGGCCTGATACATAAAGCTTGAGTGCTTCTTTCTCAAACCCGAGCTTCTCCGGCTGAGACCATTCGATACCGTCCGGCTTTGGCACGTCTTCTTCAAACCCGGAATCGAGGCCGGCTTCTTCAAAGAGCCCGAAGAGTGATTCCTGTCCCATTGCCTTGTCCTGGTGTCGTTTAGCCGCCTTCTCCATCAGTGCGTCTGCTGAGATGAACCGGTAGAGCTGCCGTCGGGTGTATCCGGTCGAATCAAAAGCGCCCGATTTGACCAGCGCCTCAACCGTCTTTTTGTTGCAAAGTGTATTATTGACGCGGTAGACGAAGTCATGGAGCGAGGTAAAGCGCCCGCCACGCTCCCGCTCCGTGATGATCTGCTCGGCCGCCCCCTCCCCAACGCCGTTGATCCCCGCCAGACCAAAGCGAATGCCGTCGGGGGTTGGCGTGAACTCGCCACCCGATGAGTTGACATCCGGCGGGAGCACGTCGATGCCGCTTTGCTTGCAGGCCTGTATATATTGGGTGAGCCGGTCGGATTTGCCAACGAAACTCGAGAGCACCGCAGCCATGAACTCAAGCGGATAGTGCGCCTTGATCCACGCCGTTTGCATGACGAGGATGGCGTAGGCCGCCGAATGTGACTTATTGAAGGCGTAGGCCGCGAACTTCTCGACATCCTCCCAGATGGTCTTGGCAACCTTGCGGGAATAGCCATTGCGCTCGGCGCCATTGAGCCAATGATCCTCCATAGTCTCATCGGTACCATCGGCCCAATGAGTGACGTCCACCTTCATGAGCTTGATCTTCTTTTTTGCCATCGCCTTGCGAACGAGGTCGGATTCCCCCGCTGTGAATCCGGACATCTTCATCGAGATGAGCATGACCTGCTCCTGGTAGACCAGAGCGCCGTAGGTTTCTTCAAGGATGTCGGCCAGGCGGTCGTCGTAGTAGGCAACTTTACGCTTGCCGGTCTTACGTGCAACGAAGTCATCGAGCATGCCAGACTCAAGTGGGCCTGGACGGTTGAGCGCGATGGACGCGACGATGTCTGAGAACTGATTTGGCTTCATGCGCGCGAACAGGCGGACATACAACGGACCCTCCACCTGAAAGAGCCCTGCCATATTCCCGCCGCCCATAAGCTCAAACGCTTCGGGGTTATCAAGGGGGATACTGTCCAAGTCGATGGTGACCCCGTGGTTGGTCTGCACGTACTCGCACGCCTTCATCAGGACGTTGAGCGTGCGGAGCCCCAGGAAGTCCATCTTGAGTAACCCGAGTTCAGCGCAATTACTGCCATCATACTGCGTGATGTTGACCCCGCCTTTTGTATCCAGTTTGACGGGCACATGGTCGTCCACGGGGTCGCGACAGATAATGACGGCACTTGCGTGCACCCCCTCACCCCGGATGGTGCCCTCAAGTGCCAGCGCAGCATCAACGATCTTCTTCGTATCGGGGTTCTCGCGGTACTGTTTGACGAGGTCAGGATTGGTTTCCTCCTGATTGCGCTCGGCCTTCTCATGGATGCCAAGGGTGCCTTTGAGCGAGGTATTCGGCCTGCCACTGACCATCTTGGAGATGTTCTGGCCGATGAAAACAGGATAATCGAACACGCGGGCGGCATCATTGATTGCCTGTTTTGCCTTCATCGAGCCATAGGTGATGACGTGGGCAACCTTTTCCGGCCCATACAGTTCACGCAGGTGCTCGATAACGCGGAAGCGCCCCTCTTCGTCGAAGTCGATATCGATATCGGGCATCTCGGTGCGCTCCGGTGAGAGGAAGCGTTCAAAGAGCAGGCCGTTTGCTAGCGGATCGAGCGTTGTGATGTTGAGGGCGTAACTGATGATGGAGCCTGCCGCGCTCCCTCGCCCCGGACCAACGCCGATACCGTTTTGTTTTGCCCAGCGCACGAACTCCTGCACAACGAGGAAATATGCAGGAAAACCCTGTTCACAGATGATCTTATACTCAAACTCAAAGCGCTCGACCACCTCGGAAGGCAGAGGGTCGCCATAGAGGTGCTTGAGCCCCTCCTCTGACTCCGTGCGCAGCTTGCTTTCATTTGTCTCGCCCGCAGGCAAGGGGATTGTAGGGAGGATGATCTTCTTCTCGAGTGCGGCCTCGCACTTCTCGGCAATCTCAACGGTCGTGTCACAGGCTTCAGGAAACTCCTTGAGCGCTTGACGCATCTCCGCTTCGGTCTTCAGGTAGAACTGATCGCTGGAGAAGCGCATACGCTCCTCGTCGTCGAACTTCTTACCCATCCCGATACAGAGCATCATATCCTGAGTCTGTGCATCTTCACGCAGGAGGTAATGCAGGTCATTCGTACCCACGGTCTTCAGACCGAGCTCACCGGCAAGCTGGCTGAGCCTGCCGTTGAGTTCATGTTGGCTCACATCCTTCTGGAGACGCACATCCTGCTCTTGCAGATCTACGGATTTGCTAATCTCGTCTGCCCTGATGACGATTCCCTGATCCTGCAGTTCGATATAGAAGTCTCCCGGTGCATAGATGCCTGCAAAGCGCTCAGCCCACTGCCGTGCCTCATCGGGTTGGTTACGCATGAGCTTGGAGGGGATAATGCCCGCCATGCAGGCCGAGCTTGCAATAAGCCCCTCTGAATAGGTGCTCAACCACTCCAAAGTGACGCGCGGCTTGTAATAGAAACCTTCGACTGCCGCCCGAGAGACGATTTTGATGAGATTGTGATACCCGACATTGTTCTTTGCAAGAAGAACCAGGTGGTACAGCTCCGGGTAGCGCTTGTCTCTCCGCAACTGATCGTCAGGTGTGAAGTAGACCTCGCAGCCCAAGATTGGCTTGATGCCTGCCTCTGTGCACGCTTCGTAGAACGCGGGAATGCCATACATGTACCCATGGTCGGTCAGCGCAATAGCCGGCATCTCGAGTTCTTTGGCGCGCGCAGCCATAGCCTTCACCTTTGTCGCGCCATCGAGGAGGGAGTATTCCGAGTGGTTGTGGAGGTGAACAAAAGCCATGCGCGCTCAGACCTCATCTTTCTGTTGAACTTTGTACGCGGCTATGACAGCATGATAGCCATTTGCACCATAGTTCAGAGACTTGGAGACGCGTGCTATGGTTGTTGCAGAGGCTCCCGTCGCCTCCTGTATGACGGCGTAGGACTCGCCCGCCTCAAGCAGGTGCGCCACGTGCAGGCGCTGCGCCATCTCCTGAACCTCGCGAACCGTGCAGACATCCTCCATGAACGCTGCAATCATGTTAGGATCGTCCACCTGCGCAAAGGTCGTATAAAGCAACTGCAGATCCTCCTCTGTAACCTGTCTCACCCCAGTCATGGCAATCCTCTCAAGGTCTTTCAAAGTCATTCATGTAGTCTTAAGCAAGCCGTAGGTTATCGAATCGACAAGCGCATCCCAGGAGGCTTCGATGATATTCTCGCTGACGCCGACGGTTCCCCAACTCGTCGTACCGTCCGTCGTCTCTATGACCGTCCGGGTAACCGCATCGGTGCCGCCGCTCTCATCGAGCACGCGCACCTTGTAGTCGGTCAATTCAAGGTTGGCCACCTGCGGATAAAAACGTCCTATGGCAAGACGGAGCGCCGCATCAAGTGCGTTGACCGGACCATTGCCCTCGCCCGTTGCGACATGACGCTCCCCATCGACAAGCACCTTGATGGTAGCCTCACTCATGACACGACCATCCTCGCGCTTCTCGGCAAGCACCCTGAACGACTCAAGCTTGAAGCAGCTTGCAGGCTCACCGCTCTCGGCCTTCAGGAGGAGCGCGAGCGACGCATCGGCAACCTCATAAGAGTAGCCCTGCGACTCCCGTTCTTTGACGGTATCGAGGAGCTCCTGGAGCTTTTTGGGCTCTTTGGGGAGGGCTATACCGAGCTCACGCGCCTTTGCCTCCAGAGCAGCCTTGCCAGCGAGCTCACTGACGACTATATGCGAGAAATTGCCAACCTGCTCGGGGCTGACATGCTCATACGAGCCCTTCGAGCGCAACGCGGCGCTCACGTGTATTCCCCCTTTGTGCGCAAAGGCATTCGAGCCCGAATAGGGATGATAGGGGTCGGGGGCGATGGTGAAGGTCTCCGCCACGAAGTTTGCCGTGGGGGTCAGGAGCCTCAGGCGCTCCGCGCCAACCAGCTCCTGCCCCAGCTTGAGTTCAAGGTTAGCCAGGATGATGAGCAGGTCGGCGTTTCCAGCCCGCTCCCCGTAGCCGTTGATGGTACCCTGCACCTGCGTTGCCCCCACCCGAACCGCCTCCAGCGTGTTGGCGACCGCGCAACCGCTGTCATTATGGCAATGGATGCCGACCGTCACCTGGGCAGAGGCAGAGTTCCGAGCTTTGAGCGCTTCGAGGGTCTCCCGCGTGATAGCAGCCACCTGATGCGGGAGCGCGCCGCCATTCGTGTCGCACAGCACGACAGCTTCTGCCCCGGCATCGATTGCCGCCTCAAGCACCTTGAGCGCATACGAAGAATCGGCCTGATAAGCGTCAAAGTAGTGCTCGGCGTCAAAGAACAGACGTTTGCCTGCAGCACAGAGAAAGGCGATGGAGTCGAAGATCATCCGCAGATTCTCCGCAGGCGTCGTCTCTAAAACGCGCTCGACCTGAATGCCCCAGGCCTTGCCTGCAAGTGAGACGACCGGGGCGCTACAGGCAGCCAGCGCCTGCAGACCGACATCCTTGGAGGGCAGCGTCTGTTTGCGGGCGGTCATGCCAAAGGCGACAAGTGTCGCGCTCTTGAGCTCAAGACGCGCTGCCTGCTCAAAGAAAACGCTATCCCGGGGGTTCGAGGCCGGAAACCCACCCTCGATATAGTGGACACCCAGCGTATCAAGGCGCAACGCTATACGCAACTTGTCCTCAACGGTCAGATGCACGCCTTCTCGTTGAGCGCCATCGCGAAGCGTCGTGTCGTATAGTGCAATCGATGGCATTACACCCTGTCCAGCCATGGTGCATACTCGGGAGCTTCACCCCGGACGATAGCGAAGAACTTCGTCTGGAGCTGTTTGGTAATAGGTCCAGGAAGGCAGATGGCTCGATTGTCGATCTCACGTATGGGCGTCAGCTCCGCAGCAGTTCCTGTAAAGAAGACCTCATCAGCGCAATACAAATCCGAGCGGACAAGCGAACGCTCCTCGACAAGGAAGCCCAAATCACGCGCCACCTGTATGACAGAGCTACGAGTCAGCCCCTCAAGGACGCCATCCGAAAGCGGAGGGGTTGTGAGGGCGCCGCCGCGCACGACAAAGATGTTTTCGCCCGGCCCCTCTGCCACATAGCCGACTTCGTTTAAGAGGATCGCCTCGCCGTATCCGTGATCCAGTGCTTCCATATTGGCCAGGCCGGAATTGAGATAGGACGCCGAGGACTTCACGGCTCCGGGTGTAGCGTTGACACTGCGCTGCCGCCAGGAGCTGATACCGGCAGTGATACCCTGCTCGAGCGCCGTGGCTCCCAGATAAGCAGCCCAGGGCCAGACCGCAACCGCCACATCTATGGGTGCTGGCCGAGGATTGACACCCATAGCGCCATAGCCACGATAGGCAATTGGACGAATATAACACTCATCAAGCTCATTGGCTTTGATGGTCTCCACGCTTGCCCGATAGAGCTCGTCAACCGTATAGGGCAGCTGCATGCCGACCATGCGCGCCGAGCGGTCAAGGCGCTCCAGGTGATCGCGCAGACGGAACACCGCTGAACCACCCTGCGTCTTATAGCAGCGTATTCCCTCGAAGACCGCCGTGCCGTAATGGAGGGCATGGGTGAGGATATGTGTCGTAGCATCAGCCCAGGCGACCAGCTTGCCGTTTTTCCAGATATACTTGCCTTCAGCTATCTCAGCCATGGTTACTCCTGTTCATTTTCATTCATCGCTCTTTTTAGCGCCGTCGGCTTCCTGTAATTGTACGCCTTCAATGTCAGGGTCTGTAGCGACACTCCCACCACTTACCTGAGGCAATCGGCGCTTGATCGCATAGGCAATAAAACCGGCTCCCACCAGAAGCATCGGAGCGGTGAGCACCATACCCATTGTTACCCAATCCGTGCCAAAGAGATACCCGATCTGCTGGTCTGGCAGGCGGACAAACTCGACCGCAATGCGAGCAACCCCATACCCCACAAGAAATATCCCGATGTATGAGCCTTGGGGCAAGGGCGGACGCTTGCGCGCCAGAACATTGAGCACGACAGAAAGCAGCAATCCCTCAAGTGCGGCCTCGTAGAGCTGCGTGGGGTGTCGAGGCTCCAGGCCAGCCCCCCCGCCAAAGACGACGCCCCAGGGCGCATCGGTGACAGCTCCCCAAAGCTCACCATTGACAAAGTTTGCGCAGCGAACGAGGAGAAGTGCTATGGGTGCCGAGATAGCCGCCAGGTCAACGACCGTGAGGAGGGGTAACTTCATCACTCGGATGGTTATCAGGAGCGCTATGGTCATGCCGATCAGGCCACCGTGAAAGCTCATGCCCCCTTCTGAGGTGGCGAGTATCTTCTCGGGGTGCATGAAGTAGTACCCCTCGCCATAGAAGAGGACATACCCAAGCCTAGCCCCTACGATGATGCCAACGGCGCAGACGATTGTAAACGTCAGCACGGTATCGAGGGTTATCCCCGTCTTCCAGCGTCGCGCCGTTCGGACACAGATGATTGCCGCTAAGAGGATCCCGAACACATAGCTGAGACCGTACCAACGAACGGTAAAGGGGCCGGCAGTGAAGGCTACCGGATCCAGGGATTGATACAGGGAGTTAAGCATCAAATATCTCGCTCTTTGCCATAGTACCCGGCATCTATCTCCTCAATGGCGTCATCCACGGTGTCCACGACCTCGAGCTGCCGCTTGAAGTACTCGATATGTGCCTTGGCCTCGGAGTTACCGACATGAAGAGGGTGGAATATCTGGAGGTTATCGGCATCCTCGTTTACCACAAGATACGAGGCATAGCTGACGCTGCCCGGACTCTGGGCAACCGTATCCTCCTGTTGCGCAACACGTTGTTGCACCAGACGCTGCAGCGACGGATTGAGCTTTACGGTGACACTTAGGTTCAGGTTGCAGGAATCGCACTTGAACTGCATGAGTGCAAGATTGGGTGCCAGCAGTATCATCGACTCGTAGCTGTCGAAGTCCACCTGACGCAACCCACACGCAGGACAAAGCAGTTCCAATTGCATAGCTACCTCCCAAGCAGATTCATTCCTATACAAGCAGTTGTGGAAAACTCCAGCACCAAACCACAACAAATAGTATTCATTCCATTGTAGCGTTTAGACAAGCGCTGTGCTTTGGATTTATCAAGTATTTTGTTTACCGTCAGGGAACACAGGGTTACTGCCCAGATGGATACGTGCCTAGTTTGCCCGGCTCAAGGCGGGGACCCTGCTTCAGGAAGAACTCGCAGTGCCGACAGAGCTCCTTTATCGCAGCCCGTCGATCGACCGTCGGGTCGAGCACGAGGTCGATGTTCGAAGTCACCTTCCGTTGTGGATTCGAGCACTGGGCATAGTAGCAGTCTGCTACACAGACAAGGTCATCTGAAGCCGTCGCATGAGGGCAGGTGGACGACATCTCCTCATCGCAGCCGCGTTGCTCCCAGCACAGCGCCATCAGATGGCCGGGACAACCTTCGAGACCTCGGGGAGGCGATCTTTGAGCACGCGCTCGACGCTGTTTGCAAGCGTCAACTGGCTCATCGGGCAGCCCTTGCAGGCACCCTCAAGCTCAACGGTAACAACACCATCATCCGACACGTCTACCAAAGAGACATCGCCGCCGTCTGCCTGCAAGGCAGGGCGGATGATGTCGAGAACTTCTTGAACAGCTGACTTCTCTAGCATATTACACCTCATATCGTCGTTGCACTCACGTGCGAATACCTAATGCCGTCTGTGCATTGTAGCATAGAAATGTGGTAGGGTTAGGAATGTATAAGGTTCTGTAAAATTTCCCGCATAGTTTGAGGTTGTCATGACCGGTCAGAGAACACCCGATCCCAAAGTAAGCTTCGAGCTCCCCGAGGGAACCTACCGCAGCCCCCTTGAGGAGGGCTATCAACCCGCATGGAGAGACGCAACCCTCCTGGATTGCAGCCTCGTGCTTGAAGGGGGTGCCATGCGTGGGCAGTTCACCGCAGGTGTCCTCGATTACCTTATGGATGAGGGTGCTTTGCCCAGGCGAGCCGTCGGTGTGTCGGCGGGCGCGCTCAATGGCTTCAATTACCGGGCGGGAATGCGCGGGCGCACCATCCACCTCAATACTAGGTACTGCACTAACTGGCGCTACTTCTCAATGCGCTCCTATGCGCTCACAGGCAGTGCGTTCAACGCCAAATTCGTCTTTGAGAAGATACCGCAAAAGCTCGAACCCTTTGATTACGACGGCTTTGCGGCCTCGCCCCTTGAGCTTATAACGGTCTCAAGCGATCTCGTGTCGGGTGAAGCCGACTATTTCAACCTGAAAGACGCCCGAACCGAACTTGACTACCTCCGCGCGTCTTCATCGATGCCGCTCCTTTCAAGAATCGTCGAGGTGGACAACAAGAAGCTGCTCGATGGCGGTATCTGCGACAGCGTGCCACTGGATTATGCGATCTCTCAGGGAGCCCGGAAGCATATCGTAGTGCTTACGCAACACGACGGTTACAGCAAACCAGACTACAAACTCATGCCCCTGGTTCGACGCGTCTACAAGGACTATCCCTATTTCATCGAGCGCTTCGAGCACCGGAGCTACGAATACAACCGCAGCTATCGCAGGGTTAAGCGCATGAAGGACGCAGGGGAGATTTTCGTACTCATGCCACCATCGCCCGTGCAGGTTGAGAGCATGGAGCACGACCCCAAGAAACTCTATCACCTCTATCTGCTAGGCTATGAGCAAGCACGACGCAACTGGAAGGCTCTCCAGATGTACCTCGACGCCTAATTAATCTTCGTAGCACAGAAAGGTACGTACTATGTTCGATAGAAGGCAGTTCATGCTGTTAGCGGCAGCGGGTGTAGTGGGCGCGGCCGGTATAGCGACCGTGGGTTTTCCACTTTTGACGGGCTGTGCAGCAACACAGAGCGATGGCACGCCCGACCCGGACGAGATTGCGGGATCACCCTCCCCGACAGACACCCCTGTCCTATCGGCACAGCCCGCAACGGTGGCTCTCTTCCTCTTTGACACCGTCATCGAGATACGTGCTTATTGCGAGCAGGCACTCGTTGACGAGGCGGCGCGTCGCTGTGAGTTCTTCGAGCGCAGCTTCTCGCGCACCAAGGAAGGCAGCGACATACACACCCTCAATAACGCCGCCGGTGCCCCCGTCACAGTTCAGCCCGAAACCGCCCAGATCATCTCCCAAGCCCTCGCGTTTTGCAAGGAATCCGACGGTCTCTTTGACATCACCATCGGTGCCGTGACCCCGCTCTGGGACTTCGTGGAAGGTACCATCCCCGACCCGGCTGTGCTCGCTGAGGCCGTGACGCATATCGATTATCGCACGGTCAGGGTTTCAGGCAACACGGTGACACTTGATGACCCACGCGCCGCACTCGACCTGGGCGGTATCGCCAAGGGCTTCATCGCTGACGACATCGCCCGCCTGTTGCGGGAGGGTGGATGCACGAGCGGACTCATCAATCTGGGAGGTAACGTCTACGCACTGGGATCGAAACCTGATGGTTCCCCTTGGAACGTGGGCATCCAGGATCCTAACGCGACATCAGGCACTGTTGTCGCGCGTGTTGAGGCCATCGACCACTCCGTGGTGACGAGCGGGATGTACGAGCGGAGCTTTGAGCGGGATGGTGTCCTCTATCACCATATTCTCGATCCTCAAACGGGTTATCCCGTGTCAAGTAATCTCAAAAGCACCACCATTATCTCCCAGGAATCCATCGACGGCGATGCCTTCTCCACCATCGCGTTTCTTATGGGCAGGGATAAGGCCTACGCACTCCTTGAAGAAAGCTCCAACAAAGAAGGCATCCTCGTAGATGACACGGGACAGCTCCTCGCGACCAGCAAAGCAGACTACAGCCTTCTGTGAGGGAGACGTCCCCCGCGCGCAGCAGGGAGCTGCTCCGCTCTTTGCAGATGCAACAATAAATGTTAATCTTGTATAACTTTCAATACGCTCCACGGATCAGCGCAAAAGGCATAGGGGAAGAAGGCTCCATGACGGGCTCCGGCTCGAAAGTCAAAGGAAGACGCCAAGGGTTGACGAGCATCCTACTCATCGCCGCGCTTTTGCTCGGGGGGCTTTTGGGCTGGGCGGGGATACAGGCGTACGCGAATGCGCACCCCGGCCATCTTGTGATCATCACCGATAGCGAAGGCATGACCTACGAGCTCCCCCTTGACCGCGATGCCCAGCAGGTCATCACAACACCGCTGGGAACCAATACGGTGGTGGTTGAGGGCGGACGCGTCCATATCGAGGAGGCGGATTGCCCCGGCCAGGACTGTGTGGAGCATGACAGCATCAGTAATGCGGGAGAGACTATCATCTGCCTACCCAATCAGCTCGTGGTCACAATCAGTGCGGGGGACAGCTCGGTGGATGGTGTCCTGAATACGGACGACTCCAACGCCCCGGCGAGCGACTTTGACACCATAGCGCGCTGAGGAGGTGGATATGACAAACGCACCACACACGCACGACAAAGCAGAAGGCAGGACACGGCGTATAGCCTATGTGGCTATGCTGGTTTCGCTCGCATTCGCCCTCAGTTGGATCGAGACGCTCATCCCTCTGCCCGTGAGCTTTCCGGGGGTCAAGTTGGGTCTGGCAAATGTCTGCGTCCTTATCGCGCTCTACCTCTTTGATACCCGAACCGCATTCCTGCTCATGGTGGTCAAGGTGATTATCGCCGCCTTACTCTTCGGGTCGCTCTTCTCACTGCTCTACGGTGGAGCGGGGAGTTTGTTGGCTGTTCTTGGGATGTGGCTGCTCAAGCACTCGGATAGAGTGAACATTGTCGCAATAAGCGTATCTGCCGCAGTGCTTCACAATATAGGACAGCTCTGCATAGCGGCACTCATCGCACATACCGTATTGCTGTTCATGAACCTGCCTATCCTTATGATTGCCGCCTGCATAACCGGCAGCATCACCGGCTCAGTTGCCGCCGCCGTCCTCAAAGCCCTCGGCAGGATGCCCGCAGGCTCAGCGCGCTGATACCCCCAGAGCATCGAGGTTCAGCGGCTGCGCCTCGCGACCCTCGAAAAGCTTTTCCAGATTAATCTCCCTCCCAGTAGCTATATATTTCGCAAGACTGCAGAGGAGGTAGGACAAACCCTCCACGCCCTTTCGTTCTGTTTGTATGACTACGATCTCTCTGTCGCTCAGGTTCTTTGCGACGAGATCCGTGAGCACTTTGCCTGGCCCTGCCTCGATGAAGATGCGCGCTCCATCCGCATACATCTGCTCTGCTTCTTCCCTGAAACGCACAGGACTGACAAGGTGTTTTGCAAGGCGGTCGCGGATGGCGGCGGCCGTTTGTGGATAAATCTTGGCCGTGGTATTGGACCAGACCGGCAGCGTTGGTTTGCTGAATGTGACCTCTTTTAAGACCGACGCGAAGATTTCCTCCGCACGCGCAAGCAAGGGGCTGTGAAACGCGCAGGCGACCTTCAAGGGGGAATACGCGAGGCCTGCGGTCTTCAGCTTCTTTCCAAAGGCCTCAACGCCCGCGCTTGTCCCGGCGACGACGGTCTGCCTGGGTGCATTGAAGTTAACGGCCCAGACCTCTGTCTCCCCTTCAAGCGAGCCGCGAAGTGCATTGATATCGGCATGGACAGCAAGCATCCGCCCAGGGTCATCACCAACGGCGGCCAAAATGGACTCTGCCCGCTTGCGACTCAGATCCACAAGTTCCCCAGCATCGAGCGCTTCTGCAAAGCACAGTGCGGGGAGTTCCCCATAACTGTGGCCAGCCGCCATATCCGCATCGACACCAAGATCACGAAGCAGCTCAGCAATCGCAAAATCAACGATACCCAGAAGCGGTTGAGCGTTGCGTGTGTCGGTGATGTCGCTGGGGGCGCCAACAGGGGTGCTGGGCGTGCCGGTGGGGGTGCTCTGTTGTGTCGTTTGCACCTCATCCGTAACGGCGTCCGGAAAAAGAAGCCACTGGTAGAGGGGATATTCATCAAGCAAGCGGCGCATCTGCGGAAACAAAGCAAACAGATCAGCCGCCATATTGACACGCTGACTGCCCTGCCCGGGAAACAGGAACGCCACCTTCCCCTCGATGCGCTGCAGAGAATACACATTCTCATCGTCTTCATTGTTGATTGCTGCATCAAGGCGTGCGAGAAAGTCGTCTCGATCCCCCGCGACGATCACAAAGTGAATCTGCTCGTCGCTGTAGATAGACAGGCTGTACGCGACATCCCGGACACCGAGCGTGTCGTTACCACCATAAAGAGCCTTGACCTTCTGCATGAGCGCCCGAGCAGCCTCAGGTGTGTCGCCCCGAAAGACAAAAAGCTCTGACGGCCACGTGTTGTTTAGCTTGTTCAAGGGTGAGTCCGTCCTTCCGAGAAGCCTTCAGTGTATTAGGAGCATCTCCAAGGGAAATACCGTCGATTATTATCCAGAAAGAAATCTGTGAAGTCAATCAGTCATCGGTGCTTCCCTGATGCAGCGGGTGCAGAGTTTCCTTGCCGGTGCATTACCCGTGAACGGTAGCGGACGCTTCTTGCGGCAGTGGTTGGTAGTGCCGCAGAATTGCCTCTTGCGAGCGGCAGGACTAAGGAGTATTCTTTGTTAGGTATTTCTAACTTTGTATTGAGCTCTTTTTTTGCCATGAAGTTAGAAAGCCTTAACTTAAATCGTGAGAAGGGAGGAGGGGTTCTGTTCGTGCAGGCAAGATAAGTCAGTTAAGGAGTGATAATGAGAAGGAGAAAGGTTATCTCAGTACTTTGTTCGTTGGCCTTGGTGATGGGTCTATCTGTGACCCCCGCCTTTGCTGATGATACTACTGCTGCTGCGGAGCCGCAGACAGAGGGCGGCTTTACGCTCTTGAGTGGAGGTTTCGAATTGGTGGGGGGAGGTGATTATTCGGTTACGATCAATGGCGACACGATCAACTACATCCTGCTTTCTGTTCCCGCGGCGGACGGCTCTGCAACCTACGAGATCAACAGCGCGTCCGTAACGCCCAGCGTTGTCTTGACAGCTGGTGCCAACAAGATCGTCAAACTAGCGGTGCCTGCCGGTATCACAAGTGCAGCCCTTGAGGTTACGAGCGATGGCTCGACCGTGGTTCTCAGCGAGTCCCTGACCTTTGTTTCGGGCAGCGTAACTGAACCCGCGGGCTCCATCCTCTACGGCGAGGTGCCCATGAGCTTCAGCGAGTTCAACTACGATGTCACAGCCGCGATTACAAACGTGACGCCAGGCGCGACATCATTCGATGCAGCAGGTACCGTCACGACACCTGAGCTCTTCATCGCTGAGGGAGGCCGCGCAGACTGGCCCACCACAGGCGCTGCAGCAGCCCCAAAGGTCGATGTCATCTCCTCGGCCACCTTTGGCGATGCCGCACACTTCTTGCCCACGGGTAACGTGGAGATCAACTATGCCGATGTCAATTCCACCGGCGCAGGCCATGCGGCCATCGGCATCAAGGCAGTCGAGGTAGGCGTCAGCTACGACCTCATCGCAAACGCTCAGCTCCTTGCAAGCAGTGGCGAGGCTACGGCTCAGTCCACCGCCGTATTGGATAAAGTTGCCAACATCACGTACAAACCTGAGGCTCGAGTCTACAAGGCCAAGTACCTCTTCCCCGATGCCACATGGGGTCTGCGTGAGGCAACCGCTCACAACGCAGGAGCAGCACAGGCCTGGAACCCCATCACCACCACCGCTGCAAGCTATGGTGGCAGCTGGACCATCAGGGAGGTCACAGTCAACTTCGATCTTCAGGGAGAGGCCGGTGCCGACTTCTGGGCAAGCCATCTCGAGTATCTCTATGGTGGCTATGTTGAGAACCTGACGACAGGACACAAAGAGCCGCTCGTGTTCCTCCAGAACATCTTTACCCATAGGGGGCACACCAACTTCGAGGTGTCCCTCAATGATGCCATCTTTGCCCGCCTGGGCGACCTTGACTTCCCTGACAACTACAAGATTGTCGTCTATGCCTACGGCTACGAGGATATCGTTATCGCGGACACCCGCCTGGCCAGCTACACCAACGCAAATGCGACGATAGAACAGGGAACCACCTTCAATGTCAAGCAGAGCGACCCGACCACCTGGCTTGACAGCGCGGAGCCCAAGCTCCTGCACATCCAGCAGGTTACCAACCTTGGAACCGTGAATATCAACGATCTGGTCGTCCTCAAGGGCACGACTCCGGTAGATCCCCTTCTCTATACCGCATCCATACAGGGTAGCGAGGTCGAGATCGAGTTCACCGATGCCTTCTTCACCGCTGCAGACGTTCAGGGCAGCTACACCATCAAGGTGATCCCAGACACTGCTGATGTTGTTTCGAAGCCCTTGGCCTTCACCATCAACAAGTGGGTCGACCGACCCACGCTCCAGATACGGGGAGGCTCTGAGGGCGGAGCTGCGGACACCGAGGCGACAGCGCTCAACGCCCCCATCTCATCGATCCTGGACTTCTCGAATGCCGACTTTGCCCGTACCTTCGTCACTTCCGGCAGGTCGGTATCCACCCTCGTGGACGTCACCGACAACAACGCGACGGTGGCCATAGGCACCGTGCTCAAGCGTGATGCAACGAGCGATCCGTATTATCTCGATCTCTCGACGCTGACCGTCGGACACACCTACCGCCTCAACGTCATCACCACGAACTACTCGGTGGGCGAAGCGGGCAGCCAGTCCACCACGGTTTCGTATTACTTCACGGCCGACAGTGCTGCTCCCCGTGATTTTGACGGCGAGGTCATCACGCTCTCGCCCGCGGATGCCCCTGCGCTGAATGTTGACATCCCCGGAAGCTCCACCAAGCCGGGAACCCATGCGATAGTATTCAATGGGCAGACAACGGCAAATCAGCGCTTCCGACTCGAGGCTGATACGGATGGTTACTACACCATCATCAACATCGGCTCAGGCCTCGCGCTTGACGTCTCAGGCAGCAAAGCTGGTGGCGCGGTCATCCAGTATGCGTCGCGCGGTACCGATAACCAGAAGTGGTCCGTTCTTGAGAACGCCGATGGTTCGTATACCTTCGTATCCAAGCTCAGCAACACCCTTGGGTATGCTCTCGTACTCGATGTCTCAGGGAGCGACTATGCAGCCGAGACCGGCCTCATCGCCTATGAAGCGCACGGATCTGGCAACCAGAAGTTCATTGTCAACACCCAGACACCACTAGTAGGACTCGCAGATGACAGCTATTTCATCAAGTCCTCAGCACTCGGCGGTGGCGTCCTTGATGTTGCTGAAGGCTCCCAGAGCATAGGAGCGCCGCTTATCGTCTTCGGTCTTCATGGTGGCGAGAACCAGCAGTTCGACATTGCCTATGATGCCGCAAGCGGTTACTACACGATCACCAACGTAAAGTCCGGCCTGTCTCTTGACCTTTTTGGCTCCTTTACCCTGAAGGGCACACCCATCGTACAGTGGACGGGACATGGCTCGAGTAATCAGCTGTGGGCAATTGTGGCAAACACGGATGGTAGCTATACCATCACATCTGCCCGCTCAGGCAATGCTCTCGCTGTCAATGGACTCGCTCTCGATGGTGCCAAGGTTCTGAACTGGCCCCTGCACAATGGTGCAAGCCAGAAATGGGCATTCGACCTTGTTCCATGAACCAGGTAGTTTGTGCCTGCGCTCTGTATAGAGTGCAGTACTGAGAAAAGGACGGCAGTGACACACTGCCGTCCTTTTCTGTTTCTGGAGATCGATTAGAGCGTCTTGCACATTCGGTTGAACTTAGACATATGCTCCTGACCGGTAGTTTACAGCAAGACCCTCTGCTGGATACTTCGTATGCATCTCTGTGCTACACCCTCCGCGCAGACCAGGATGACGTGATACGAGGGGTATCCAAGGGGTTTCAAAGACAGAAAAATACCCTGTATGTGCACAACGTCCTATCCTCCCATGGCCTACACCACAGTACTTTTGGCGATGCGGAGCTTAACTACCGAGTTCGGAATGGGATCGGGTGGATCCTCCGCTCCATGGTTGCGCACATACAGGGTATTCACTTATCAACAAACAAACGTGCCACGCACGCTGAAGGCTAAATAGTGGACAAAAGAAACAAATCGCGAAATAAAGGATGCAAGCAAAATGTGTAAAAGAGCTCGACCGATTAGTAACGCTCGGCTGAATACATTGCTGCACTTACACCTGCGTCCTATCAACCTCGTAGTCTACAAGGGGTCTTACCAAAAAGAGAACTCATCTTGAAGTTGGCTTCCCGCTTAGATGCTTTCAGCGGTTATCCATTCCAAACGTAGCTAACCAGCGGTGCCGTTGGTCGACAACTGGTACACCAGAGGTTTGTCCATCCCGGTCCTCTCGTACTAGGGACAGATCCTCTCAATTCTCTTACGCCCACGGAGGAT
>JAITOC010000044.1 GCA_031290175.1 Coriobacteriales bacterium
TACGGTGATGATGTGGTGCGGTTGGCGGGGGTTGAGCTCGATTTTATCCCGTAGCCACTTGATGTGTACTGTGAGGGTCGCAGGCTCGCTTATGCTGTCGTGGCCCCAGACGGCATCCATGAGCGCCTGTTTGCGCAGGGCATTCCCCTTGTTCTCGATGAGGAACACCAGGAGGTCGAACTCCTTGGCGGTGAGCTCCAGGCGCACAGAGCCGCTGGGACTGCGCCTGGTCACCGTGCGTGCCTCGACGTCGATGCGCAGGTCGCCGTCCTCGATGACGGGCTGGCGTGACAGTGTGCCGTCGTGACGACGCAGCAGCGCCCTGACCTTTGCTAACAACAACTCGATGTCATAGGGCTTCTCAAGGTAATCGTCGGCACCCAGAGCCAGCCCGCTGAGCTTGTCGCCTTTCTCAGTCAGGGCGCTTAAGATGATGATGGGGATGCTGTGGCTGCGTCGTATGCTCTGGCATACCGTAAAGCCATCGATGCCGGGGAGCATGATGTCAAGGATTACCAGACGCACTGGCTCTCGCGCCAGGAGCGCCAGTCCGTCCTCGCCGCTGAACGCACACTGATGTGTGAGCTGCGCCTTGGTGAGGAAGTCGCCCAAGAGGCCTGCGAGCTCAGGGTTGTCTTCGATGATGAGGATGTCAGTCATGAGTGCCAAGATGCATCAGCGGGCAGTTGCCCCCTACTTCTCCTTATCTGCATCGCTTCGGGGCATCAGGATCAGGAACACCAGACCGAGGATGAAGAGCAGCGCGAGGGACAGGATGCCCATGCTTGCGTTGCCGGTGAGGTCGGTGAAGAAGGCCATCATAAAAGTGCCGATGATAGCGGCGTATTTGCCAAAAATGTCGAAGAACCCGAAATACTCATTCGTGTGCTCCTTGGGAACCATCTTGCCAAAGTACGAACGCGAGAGCGCCTGAATGCCCCCCTGAAACAGCCCGACAGCAACGGCGAGTATCCAGAACTCGGTAGCGCCTTTCAGGAAGAATGCCGCAAAAAGCGTGATGAGCGCATAGGCTATCACACTCACGATAAGCATGATGCGCGTACCAACCCGCCCAGCCAGTTTGCCAAAGACGAGTGCTGAGGGAAAGGCGATGAGCTGTGTCAGGACTAAGGCTTTGATAAGATCCGTGCTGGAGATGCCGAGTTCAGTGCCGTAGCTCGTCGCCATCCTGATGATGGTATGCACGCCGTCGATATAGCAGAAGAAGGCGAGCAAGAAGAACAACATGCGTTTGTCACGCACGATGCGGCCAACGGTGTGCACAAGCCCTTTGAATGTTGCAGCGAGCATGTGCTCCTGCTTGGGTTTGAAGTGCGTCTGATGCACATTGAAGATGAGGGGGAGAGCAAAGAGCGCCCACCAGAGCGCTATGATAATGAAGCTGATCTTGGTGGCAAGCGTCATGTCAATCCCTATGACTTCGCCTTTGAAGATGAGCACGATGCAAATGAGGAAGGGGATAAGTGAGCCAACGTAGCCCCAGGCGTAGCCTTTTGATGAGACCGAATCAAAGCGTTCATCCTCGGTCGCGTCGGTGAGAAACCCGTCATAGAAGACCATGGAGGCGTTGACCCCGACTGCCGCAATGACATAGATAATGAGGAATACCTTTGCCTCGTCGGGTATGCTCAAGGCTGAACAGGCGATAACGCCCGTGCCCGCTGCGCCGATGAAAAACTTCTTCTTGTTTTTGGGATAATCTGCCAGTGAGCCAAGAAAGGGCATGAGCAGCGCCACGATGAGCGAGACTATCGTCTCGGCATAGCCCCAACCCACAACGACAGACTCGCCCTCTGCAAGCAGTCCCCCGTAGTAAATAGGTGCAACCGTCGAGGCAAACATGACGAATGCGGAATTGCCGACATCATAGAGCACCCAGCTGCGTTCACGTTTATTCATCCGAGGCATGTCTGTCCAATCTTTCGAAGCGGCTCTTGCTGGTTACTCGTGCTCCTGACCGTGCGTCCGACCGTGTGCGCAATGTACGCGTAAACGATAGACTATCTTGCCCGAAAATGTAACAATGACACGGTTGTGTCTTTGTGGCATCTCTAAAAGGAGAGACATGCCTGCTGTTCTGACCCATAATTTCTTCGGACTCGAGGTTATCGAGCGCCTTGAGGGTGCCGCTTTCTCTCAGGGGGACGCGCGCGATCTCTTCCTGCTCGGCAACCAGGGCTCCGACCCCTTTTTCTACGCCCTGCGCACGCCCCGGCTCGTCGATCTCAAGAAGTTCGGCTCTCTGCTACATCACCAGAAGGTCGAGGAATCAACCGATGCGATGCGCCGCTACATTCAGGGGCTACCGCCCGCCGAGGCAGCGCTCGTCGATGCCTATTTCTGCGGGTATCTCTGTCACTTCTCACTGGACAGCACGGAGCACCCCTTTGTCATCGCTCAGGAAATCGAGATTTGTGCGGCTGGTGTCAAGGGGCTTGACGAAAGCGCCCGCTCCATCGTGCACGGGCAGATCGAAGCCGACCTCGATGCGATGATGCTCTATCGCCTGACTGGCAAGACCATCCGCGAGTACCGCTATACCACCGATGTGCTCCATGCGCGCGATCAGGTTCTGGGGTTGCTCGATGGGCTGTATCGGCACGTCGCCCTCGAGGTCTTTGGGCAGCGGCTGCCCAGGCACGCATTTACGCGTTGCGTCAAGGATATGCGCACAACGGCCAGGCTCCTCTATTCATCCACGGGGCGCAGACGTGCCGCTCTCGGGCGCATCGAGCGGCTCGTGCGCACGCACTCACTCGCACAGGCGATGTCGCACCGTGCCGACGTGCAGGCAACCTGCGACTTCGACAATCATGCGGGGGCGGTCTGGGTCAACCCCTTCAACGGTGAGCTTTCGGTTGACTCCTTCACGGAGTTGTTCGACAAGGCACTTACTGCGGCGGTTGACCGCTTGCAGGCACACGAGCAAGGGGTACCGACCGGGCTTCTGACTGGCGGTCTGAACTTCGAGGGAAAGCGTTCATAACAATGGCACGCATAGTAACTAAATTCGGGGGAACCTCGCTCGCTACGCCCCAGCGGATACGTGAGGTCGCGGCGCGTCTGCTGGCGTATCAAAACGAGGGAAACCAGGTGGTCGCGGTCGTTTCCGCAATGGGAAAGTCCACCGATGAGCTGCTCAAACTCGCGCATGACGTGAACGAGAACCCCCCGGCACGCGAGCTTGACCAGCTGCTTGCAACTGGCGAGCAGGTCAGCATGTCCATCCTCGCCATGGCGCTGGATGCACGGGGCGCACACGCGGTCTCCATGACGGGGCGTCAGGCGGGTATCGTCACAACCACCGTGCACAACAAGGCCAAGATATCCGAGATCAACGCCGAGCGTATCAACAAAGAGCTTGAGGCGGGTGGGATTGTCATCGTTGCCGGTTTTCAGGGGGTGACGCGTGAGGGCGACATCACGACCCTGGGGCGCGGTGGCTCGGACACGACGGCGGTGGCGCTTGCCGCCGGTATCGACGCAGACATCTGCGAGATCTATTCGGACGTGGACGGCATCTACACCGCCGACCCGCGCGTGGTGCCACGTGCCCGCAAGCTCGACGCCATCAGCTATGAAGAGATGCTCGAGCTGGCGGCAGCGGGCTCCGGCGTCCTTACGATGCGAGCCGTGGAGTTCGCGCGTAACTACGGCGTGGTCATCCACAGCCGTTCGACCTTCAACAACAAGCCCGGAACCCTCGTTAAGGAGGCATCTGAGATGGAACAGGCAATCGTATCCGGAATAGCATACGACAACTCGGAAGCAAAGGTCACCCTCCGCGATGTGCCCGACGATGTCGGTATCGCCGCAGAGGTCTTTGGCACTATCGCAGATGCGAACATCAATATCGACATGATCGTGCAGAACATCTCAGAAAACGGCACGACTGACATCAGCTTCACTGCGCCGATGGGGGAGTTGCCCCGGCTTCAGCCCGTGCTTGAGGCTGCGGTTGTGAAGTTTGGAGCGCGCAAGTTTGTCGTGGATGAGTCGGTGGCCAAGGTGTCCATAGTGGGCGCCGGCATGAAGAGCAATCCCGGCATCGCCGCCAAAATGTTCCGCGTACTGGCGGACAACGGGGTGAACATCGGCATGATCTCGACCTCAGCCATCCGCGTCAGCGTCGTCATCGACGGCGACAAGACCGAGACGGCACTCCAGACGCTGCACACCGCCTTTGGTCTGGACTCAGAAGAGGTCTTTGAAGAGACGCAACTCTCCGGCGAAGAACTAGCCGCCAAGAAGGCAAAAGGCCGCTGAGAGGTGTCAACCCCCGCAAAGCAATGACATTTGTCATGGCTCGGCAGGCACCTGACACTTACGGTGGCGCGGGCGGACGCCTAACATGGATGTATCATCGAGAAAGGTGCATTCATGGAAAACAGGACGGCGACAAACGAGCAGTTCGTGACGGTGAGCGGCTTGACCAAGCGCTTCGGTGACCTCGTTGCGGTGGACAACCTCGACTTCAGCGTTGCAGAAGGCGAGATATTCGGCTTTCTCGGACCCAACGGCGCGGGCAAGTCCACGACCCTCAATATCATCGCGACCTTGCTCAGTCTCGATAAGGGCGAGGTGAGCGTTGCTGGCTATGACCTGAACAAAGACGCCCGTGCGATCAAGGCAATAATCGGATTAGTGCCACAAGAAATAGCACTTTTGCCCAACCTCACTGCTCAGGAGAACGTCGCCTTCTTCGCAGGACTCTACGGGCTCAAAGGCTCGCGCCTGAAAGAGGCCGTGCAAAAGGCGCTCGTCTTCGTCGGGCTTGCCGAGCAGGCAAAGAAGCGTGCGAGCAAGATGAGCGGGGGCATGCAGCGTCGTCTCAACATCGCCTGCGGCATCGCGCACGACCCAAAACTCATCATTTTGGATGAACCGACGGTCGGCGTCGATGCGCAGAGTCGCGAGCACATCATGGAGGGCATACGCATCCTGCGTGACCGTGGCGCCACCATCATCTACACCTCGCACTACATGCCCGAGGTGCAGGAGATCTGCGACCGTATCGCCATCATTGACCACGGCAGGCTTGTCGGGCTGGGCACCGAGCAGGAGCTTTTGCGCGTGGTCACCGATGTCAAGAGCATCGTGGTGCGCTTTGAGGACAAGCCCGGGTTTGACTCGGATGGTCTCATCAGGAGACTCTGTGTGCTGCCGGATGTCCAGCGCGCCGTTTTCAACGAGGGCGCTACCGAGCTGCGTATCGATGTCACCCTCGGTTTTGCGGACATCACGCCACTCGTCAAGGAGTTCATGGCGCTGGATCTTCGCATTCAATCGCTCAACAGCGAAGCGCCCGACCTCGAGACCACCTTCCTCGCGCTCACCGGCCGCGAACTACGACAGGGCTAGGGGGGGTGAAACGGGATGTTCTCCATTTTCAAAGCGACACAGCTTGACCTACTGCGAAGCAAGTTCGAGTTGTTCTTTATAGTGCTCTTTCCGTCCATCCTCGTTTTTCTTCTTGGAACAATGCTCGCTTCGCTCGACAATGCTGATTCCCCCATTGAAACGATGAGCATCGAATATGTCGTCGAATCAAGCGAGCCCCTGACCGTTCAAACCGTCGATGAGCTCGTCGCGCAGTTTGACGACGTGGAGGACATCAGGCTCATTGCAAGCACGGATCTCGCAGGTTCACGCGAGCGTCTGGAGGGGGGCGAACTTTCCGCCGTTATCGTGTTCGAGGAGCCCTTTGCCCTGCGTATCTATGAAGGTAATGATGATGTCCAGAACCGTGCCGTCCACATGGTCTTCGAGGGTGTGTCGCGCATTGTTGCGAGTTATGAGGTGGTTGCGGCGCACATGATGGCTCAGCAGACGAACGCTTCCAATGCGGGTGCTCTCGGCGCTGAAGCTTCTGGTGCGGAGAACACTGCAACGGGCAACTCCCCAACGGGCAGCCCCGCCACAGGCAGCCCCCTGACGGGCAGCCCGACTGACACCGAGACTTCCCTCGTTGGAGCCAAGAGCTTCGGGGCAAGCAGCTCGATGATGGATTACTACGCGGTCACGATGATCGTCATGATCATGTTCATGGGAGGGGCTGGTGGAAGCGCCCTGTTCTTTTATGAGGCACGCAAGGAGGGTACGTTGCGGCGCGTCTTGGTGAGTCCCCATTCTCGGGTCTCGATCTATCTCCAGTATGTCTTACGGTATATTCCCATGTGTATCGTGCAGGTGCTTATCGTCATGCTCATGTCGTCAACCTTCTTCGGCGCTCATTATGCTGCCACCTGGCAGGCAAACGCGTTGCTCTTCTTCATGCTCTTTGCTGCGGGCTTTGCCTGCAATGCGGTTGCCCTGGTCATTGGGATGTTCCTGTACAAGGTCAATCCGATGCCTATCCTCATGCCGCTTATGTGGGTCATCCTCTTTTTGGGGGGCACGTTCAACAAAGGGGTCTACATTGAAGGGTTCAGCAATTTCATGCCGCCCTACGCCATTCAAGTGGCGGCCTTTGATCTCGTACGCTTTGGCAATAGCGAGAAATCCATCGTAGTCATCATCGGCTCATGCATAGTCCTCGCGGCGGCGATGTTCATCGGTAGCATCCTGTTCAATCGGAGGAAGGTGTCTTACTGATGCGGAAAACATTCCTGCTCTTTATGAGCACACTGGCACGGACGCGCATGTTGGTGCTGATCTCTTTGGCTGTTGGGGCGCTGCTTTGCGTGGTCTATCTGCTCTTTGCCTCAGTATACGGTGCACCAGAGGTGGTGAAGATAGGCTATATCGACAATGACGCTTCAGCAAGCTCCGCCGATCTCAAAGTCTATTGCGCTGAAAAGCTCGGTATGGAAGTCGTTGAAGGGGATGAGGCCTTCCTGAACAATGAGCTGGTAGAAAAACGCATCTCCGCCATCATCGAGGTGCCTGAAGGCTTTGAGTCTGACCTGCTTGCTGCCAAGAGCGATAATCCGCTGCTACTCACCTCTTTGGATGACTACGAGAATCAGGTCTTCATTACCGCCTACCTCGATGTGTACACAAGCTCGCTTCAGGTGCTCGGGCAGGCGGCCCAGGGGGATGGAGCCGTCTATGCCGAGCTGCTTGCCAGCGCTGATGACAAGGCGGCAGGTATCGAAGTCGTCAATCCTGACGAAAGCCGCCAACGGTATGAGTCCATGTGGACGGGCATGGTCGCCACCCTCGGGTTCTTCTTGATCATCAGCATGTTTCTTGTGCAAGGTATCGCGAATCTGCTTTTGGAGGACCGTAGGAATGGCACCTATCAGCGCATCCGTTGCTCCAACGCGCTCCCCGTTGAGTATGTTGCCGGGGTCTGCATGGCGGGCTTTGTCCTTGCCCTTCTTATGATGGTCGTTGTTGTCGGCTTTCTTGCGATCATTGGTCTGGGCGGCTCGTTGCCGCTCATGGAGATCGGCGTGTTGTGTCTGTGCTTCCTGCTCGTGGTGATCGGTTTTGCGCTGGTGTGCGGGCTTGCGCTCAAGAACAACACCACGGTCATGACCGTGTTCATTGCGTCGGCAACGATCTTCAGTCTGCTGGGCGGGGCGTGGTTCCCCATAGAATATGCCCCCAAAGTCATGCAGGCAGTTGCCCATATCACGCCCCAGTTTTGGTTCATGGATGGTGTCTATGGGATGTATCACGGCAATGCGAATGCCTGGATACCCTCTGCGGGCATCCTGCTCCTGTTTGCCCTGCTGTTCTTTCTCATAGCCGCAATCCGCTTTGCCGGAAACCGCAATGCGCGCTAAGAAAGTGCCGATTACTCGGCGCTTCCCTGAGGGGTGCTCGTTCACCTGCTATAATCCGCAGGCATGAGAGAACGTCATTGGTATTTCTTCGTCCTGGAGCTGCTCGCCGCAAGCATCGGTCTTTGTGCTGGGGTCGCGGTGCGCGGCGTGGTACTGCTGACCGTCTTTGCCCTCGTCCTCGCCTGCCTGCTCGCGGCGTTGCTGCTCGCCCGGCTTCTCAAGGGCAGCCCCAAGAACCCCTTGCGCGCCAGCTCGCAGCACGTTGACTCAAAATCTGATGCAGGGGCGACCTCTCGGAATCCTCTCAAGACTCTACGCGTGTTTGCCGGGGTGTTCATGCTCGCCGCCTGCACAGCCGCATGGCTCTACGACCCCTTTACCTTCCTCCCGCTCGTGGGGCTGCTGGTCTTTGAGGTGCTTGCGGAGCTAAGCGAGAACCGCCTGATGCCGGCTGCTGCCGTGCTGCCCGTTTTTCTGCTGGGGACGGTCTGGATGCCGACCCCTGCGGTCATGCTCCTGACAGCTCTGGTGTTCGTGCTTGCCTGGGCAGGGGAGTTGTTGCTTGCACGTCTCGCGTCTGTTTATGCTGAGCTTACGGGCAAGGATCAGCGTCTCGATGCGCTCGAAGCACAACTGTCGCGTCAGCGCAGCACCATCAGCACCATCGAGCAACAGGGACGGCAAGCCGAGCGCAACCGTCTGGCTGCACGCATCCATGACAAGGTGGGGCACGGGATTATGGGGAGCATCTTCATGCTCGAAGCGGCGCAGCTTCAGTTTGACACAAACCCGAGTGCCGCGCGTGCAAGCATGCGCGCCGCTACGGAGAATCTGCGTGAGAGTGTGGATGACATTCGGCGCGACCTGCGCGAAGAGCGCGTGGCGACCGAACTGATAGGGCTGCATACCGTCACCGCTGCGCTCGAGACCTTTGAGCAGGGACATCCGGGCATCAAGACCTCCTTCGATGTTGAAGGAGCGATGGACACCGTCCCGCAGACGCTTTGGGTCTGCTTGCAGGAGTGTCTTGTCGAGACCCTGACCAACCTGCTTAAGCATTCGGACGCCAACCGCTTCTCGGTGTCCCTCTCAAACCGGAACTTCCTGTTTATCGCCGAGTTCAGCGATAATGGGGGCGGCGCGCTTGCTGCCCCGGGCGCGCTCGGTACATTTGCTGCGCGCGGTGCCCCCGGTACATTTGGTGCGCGCAGTGCCCCCGGTGCGCGTGGTGCTCTCGGCGGCAGCGTGGTCGAGAAGGGCATGGGGCTCAGTGCCATAGAGGAGCGCGTTTTTCTCAGCGGCGGCAAGTGCTCCTTTGCCCTGAGCCCGCTGGGGTTCACCACAAAACTGACCTTCACCCTGAAAGGCGGAACACGATGATACGGGTACTGCTCGCCGATGATGACGCGCTCGTGCTGCAAGGGCTGACAACCATCGTCTCGTCCTTTGACGATGTTGAGCTTGTTGGTGCCGTCGGCTCCGGCAAAGAGGTGCTTGCTCTTGCGGCTCAGACGCAGGTGGACGTGGCGGTTCTCGATATCCGTATGCCCGGCATGGACGGCATCGAGGTGGCGCGGCGTCTCATCGAGCAGAAGGCCGCGACGCCCCTGCTCCTGACCACCTTTGACGAGCCCGACCTTATCACGCGCTCCCTTGAGGTAGGCGTTGCTGGGTATGTGCTCAAGAACAGCCCCGTCGAGCGTCTCCACTCAGCGATAGTCACGGTTGCGGCGGGAGGCACGGTCTTCTCGCCTGACATCATCGATTTCATCCGTGCGCAGATACACGCGCCATCGGAATGCTTCTCCCGTCTCACCGAGCGCGAGCGCGCAGTTGTTGAGCTCATTGCCCAGGGGCTCGACAATGAGCAGATAGCCCAGCGACTCTATATCGCCAACGGAACCGTCCGCAATCACATCTCGTCCATCCTTGAGAAGACCGACCTGAAGCACCGCACACAGATAGCCGTCCGCTACTACGCCGGCAAATGATATAGACTAGCATCATTGAAAACCAAGATTTTAAGGAGTACGCGATGCCCTGGACCAAGCCTATGCCTGCCAAGCCTGTCGTCGCCGTAGCCGGAGCCACCGGAGCGGTCGGACGTGAGATGCTGCTCGTTTTAGAGCAGCGTGCGTTTCCTGCTGCGCAGGTCAAGGCGCTCGCCTCAGCGCGGAGCGCGGGCACGACGCTGCCCTTTCAGGGGGGAGAGCTCGTAGTTGAGGAGATGACCCCCAAAAGCTTCGAGGGCGTTGACATCGCACTCTTCTCAGCAGGCGCCGATGTGTCGCAGCAACTCCGGGAGGCGGTTGTTGCCGCCGGGGCGGTCATGATCGACAATTCCTCCGCCTTCAGGATGGAAGACGGCGTGCCGCTCGTCGTGCCCGAGGTCAATCCTGCGGCTGCCTTCACGCATCAGGGCGTCATCGCAAACCCCAACTGCTCGACTATCCAGATGGTGGTTGCCTTAAAGCCGCTGCACGATCTGGCTCCTATCAAGCGGGTCGTCGTCTCCACCTACCAGGCGGCGAGCGGCGCCGGTGCCAAGGCGATGGACGAGCTCTACAACCAGACGCGCCAGTTCCTTGACGACGAGCCCCTGGACATCGAGAACTTTGCCCATCAGATTGCGTTTAACTGCATCCCGCATATCGATGTATTCCTCGACGATGGCTCCACGAAAGAGGAATGGAAGATGGTTGTGGAGACCAAAAAGATATTCGGGACGCAAGCCATCGAGGTCGCAGCCAATTGCGTGCGCGTGCCCGTCCTCCGCTGTCACGCCGAGATGATCAACGTCGAGTTCACGGCTCCCGTCTCAGTCGAGCAGGCGCGCTCGGCGCTTGCTGCCGCACCAGGCGTCATCCTCATGGACGACCCCGCGACCAAGACCTATCCCATGCCAGGGCTGCTGGCAGGCAGCAACGATACCTATGTCGGACGTCTGCACGCTGATCCCTCAGTCGAGCACGGCCTGACCTTCTGGTGCGTTGCCGACCAGATCCGCAAAGGCGCCGCCCTGAACGCCGTCCAGATAGCCGAGCTGTTGCTGCCATAAGCGCGGCGAGCGGTGAATGACCCTGCGCGGTCACCTTCCAGGCAAGAGTGGGCATGTGCGAGAATCAAATCATTGCAGTTTATGTTATTCATATAGTCCAGTTTATGATTTTCATAAACTGGACTATCCAGATTTTGAGCTCCAGACTTTGAGAGCCTGCGTTCCCTCCTGCACCTCCTGTGCCGTGGAGCGGGCTTCTTTTTGGGAGAGCCCGGTCTTGTCCGCAACCGCAAGGAGGTCGTCAAGGGTGATGTCGGTGCCTTTACCGTTGATGGTGGTGGCATGTTCGCCGTGCATGCCGGGGTTACAGGTGAGGTCGTAAGCGGGGGACAGCCGCCAACGATGGGCGGTGGGGTCATGGAGATAGGAGAAATTGCGGGCGTGGTCGTCGCGGTTGTGGGCAAAGACGTTGAAGCACATAAGGCGGTAGAGCCTGAGAACCTCGTCGTAATCGTTGGTGAGTTTGAGGGTGAGGAGCATGAGGGTGTGGTAGTCGAGGTTGGGGATGCGATGCGAGGTCTCGAGGAGGGCTCCGGCGCAGATGGTGTGGATACGAGTTGCAGGGACATGGGGAGTGGCAGTGGGGAGGCGATCGAAACGTCTGACGCCAAAGTACCCCTCGCAGCGCTTTGAGGGGAACAGCCTGACCTCAGGGACGTCGATGCCGCATTGTAGTGCGGCGAGCGCATATTCATATTCCATCTTGCCCACATTGGGCTGGTCGTATGAAGAGGGAAACTTGATGAGCCAGTCCTCGCCTTCATACGTGGTAAGTATCTTGGGTCGCGCACCGCCCGACGAACCGCCCAGCCTGAAGAGCTCGTCAAGGTTCTCGCTGGTGTTGGAATTGAGGATATGGGCGCACTCTGCTGCCAGCGTGTCGAGGTCGCTGAGCGTCTGGGTTGTTTCGAGAGCCGTTTGAGGCTCATAGGTGAGCGCTCCCATGCCTGACGCACCAACGATGGAGAGTCGTGTAAGCGGGCGTATGGCAACAGGGTCATACCCTTTGCTTTGCAACAGCCGGTCAACGAGCAGTCTGCCCCACCCGTCGGGGAGACTGTTGTCGAATACCCCATGGAGCCCCTCAAAGGGCAGGTACTTGGAGATAAACACACGCTTTTCCAAAGGGAGACTGAGGGGGCTTATTGAAAAGCCGCGAGCCAACCATTCGTCGCCGTATTCAAAAGCGATAGTTTCTTCCTGCGTTTGTGCAAGGGCGCCAACGAGTGAGCCGTTGTACAGGACGCGCAGGTTCCCTGGTTGCGGCAGCGTCTGGTTGGCGTAGGTTGCATCAGTGGTTTTGTTCATCGATTACCTCTTGGATCGAGCGGTAGTGCTTGCGGGTGAACAACGTGGCAAAGTCGTCCTCGCAGTCCAGCGCGATGGCAATCTTGATAAGGGACGTGAGCGAGATCTCGTGCTGGTTCTCGAAGCGTTTGAGGGAGCCCAGGCTCACACCAGAACGCTTGGCAAGCTCCTGCTGGGAAAACTTATGCTCTTTGCGTCGCTTACGCAGATTGAGCGCGAGTTCCTGCGCAATCTCCGATGGGGTCTGTTGTTCAAGATTGAATATTTTCATGGATAGTATTTTAGCTGATAATGCCTATTTTATCAATAAATGGATAGTATTTTAGCTCGTTTATCTGGCGCTGCACCTGTAAACGGCAACCAACACCCTGTAGAGATGTCCATCAGGCAATCAGACGTAAGCCAAAAGCCGTGTAGGCTTGCAGCGAGGTGTCGGCGCTGAGCAGTGTCAAGTTGCGCTTGATGGCCTGCCAAACGAGCATGCGGTCAAAAGGGTCGCGATGACCTTCTACGGGTGGAAGACGGTAATACGAGAGACTCTCTTGTTCATTGAGCCCGATGATACCGATGCGCATATCAAAAAGGACTTCTTCAAGCTCCTCGAGTTCTCGCCCCTTGGTGGGCAATTTGCCCGTTGCGTGTTTCAGCGCGATTTCCCAAAATGAGACCGTGCTGGCAAAGACTTCGTTATCGGTCGTCGAAAGAACCGCTCTAATGTTGGCGCTGAGTTTCGGGTTGTCGTAAAGCATCCAGAGCAACGAGCAGCTATCCAACAGGCACTTCATGCTTCACCCAGGAACTCTTCCAAGGACTTGAACTTGAAATCATCGCCAATTTCACAGGAGAACTGCCCCTTCCAAAGCCCGATTTTACGTGGTTCCCCCAGCTCCTTGATGGGGGATAGCACGGCTACCGGTCTTTTGGAGCGACCATAGAGTACCCGGTATTCCGCACCGCCCTGCACTTCTTTAAGCACGCGTGAAAAGTCGGCCTTGAGTTCAGCCACCGTCATATCGGTCATCGTCGTACCTCCATTCAAATCAAGTTAGAATATAGCAGGCAGACATGATTCTGTCAACTTGTCAGAATCAAGTGAGCTCGGCGGGTGAGTTTGGCGCCCTAATCCTTCCCAGAGACCAACTCCGTCTTCTTTGGGGCACGCATAATTCCCCCGACCGCCGCACAGTCTTTGCGTTATATAACAGGAACAAATGCTTGCTATTTTTGTCAAGGCAAAATCCCCCCGAGTAAAAGAGTATGTCAAAACCAACCAACCATCCAAAACCAACCAACGTCTGTATTTGCTAGGAATTGTGATACAGTGGCGGGGTATGGGTTTGCGGGTGGGGTCAAAACGCTAAATGGGATTAATTACAGTGTTCGTTCAGTTCGCCGAGGTGATATTTGTTCAGGTAATACTGAGACCAGAAAGGGGAGGCGCTATGATTGATGAGAGAAAAGAAACTGAATATCGTCGCTTTAAGAAATTTATGGCTCTCGTTGAAGATAGGGGGATGAGCGGGTTCAAAGCCCTTCTAACAGCAGATCCATACACGGTTCTTAGCGAATACAATTTCGGTGGACTTCTTGATGAAGAAGTATTCAGGACACGTTTTATGTTCCCAAATGAAAAGGATAGAGAATTTGTTAATAATCCGACTGAAGAAGACCCTAGGAATCAAAGAGAGATATGTGCCGAAGGAATAGAGAAATTCGATTCTCTTGTTAATGAAATAAAAGACGAATTCAACAATAATAGTAAAAGTATTTTCTATCTTGTTGGTACTAGAGGGTGTGGCAAAACAACATTCGTTCATGAATTGCTCTCAAAGTTGGGGGGGGGCAGAATACGCTTCTTCAGTTCTAATTGATTGTGAATCCTTCAGCGGTGCATCAGATGCGGAAGGAGAGATTGAATTAACCATAGAGAAGCTACTTAGGCAATCAATTATTCAGAACCTATTGTGTGCTTTTAGGCAGAGCCCTGACAGCATCAATTCTCTAGTGGATTTTTTTGAGGTGAATAGGCTAGAGCTTTTCCCTTTAGATGAGATTGAGGCTTTCGCAAGATTTCGCAGTTGTTTAAGAAACCTGGAAGCAGGGATGTCAAATAAAGACAAACTTGAGCAAATATTCACCGAAGGATTGAAAGACTGTACTCCTGATGCGCTTCTTTTTATCCTTATACTCAACATTTATGCAATAGACTTCTGTGTGGAAGAGCCACTTAGTAATTGTCGGAGAATGCTCCTCTTTGACAACCTTGACGATGTTCAAGATCAAAGCCAAGTCGAATTACTTGTAAATCTGATAACAAACGAAATGTACCGGCAGTTATCTGCGGTATTTCCACAGTTGAAGCTGAGGAAAAACCTCACTGAGGAATGTGAATTTTCCGAGAACATGGCGATAGTTCTTGCTTTGCGCGACGTTACTCATGCGCTTATTCCAGCAGATCAAACAAACGATAAAATCAGTGCGTTAATACTGACCAAGGACTTATCTGAAATATTTAATAAGTCAGCCATAGCATCAAAGAGAATGGACGCTATTGAAGACAATAGGTTTCTTAAATTGCCCGAATCGGGGCTTGCAGCATTAGCAGAAGTGTTTAGGGATAGGGGATTTATCAATCATAACTTAATGCCAATGTTCAATGATAGTTATCGTGCGGCGATGCGTGCTTTCATGGAAACGCTAGAAAACGAAACTGGTGGGTATGACAGGGACAAGATTACATATCTTAATGAGTACAAAGATATCTCCAAGAAATATGAAGTAGGTGAGTTTGATAATGACGTGCTTTATGGCGCACGTAGCATACTGGCAAAACTACTATTCGATGGCTTTAATGCGGATAAATTCACTGACAGCTGCTTGAAGCGAATTGGGGTCGCCGATTTGACTGACAGGAGAAGCAGCGAAATCAGTGTATGCAGAATAATCCTATCGTATCTGAGTAATTACACAAAAGCTAATCATACTGATCCAAATAATGGAATTCCTATGAATAAACTTCTCGAGGATCTGAGCGAGTTAGACAGTCTTGATTATAAAGCATTCAATGAGGATGATCTAAAAAGGAGTTTGATAAATATGTTCTTCCTGAAATCCTATGGCTGGACCAATCTAATTGCCTTCAGGCAGGTTGGCTGGAAAGATGGCGCAGAACGTACTTTGAAATCCATTCAGAATATGGATCTTGATTATAAAAAGACGAAGATTTATTACAGCAAAGCAGGAAAAATGTACCTTCAATTCATTTCTTCGCACTTCGAATACTTCTCAGCAAGGTGTTTCAAAAAACCGAAACCTCCGCTTTTTTGCAAAGTTAATTTTACCGAAACTTTTAACTGTTTGGAGATTATCGAAAAAGTGCTAGAAGAAGTTATAAAATGTTGCGATGCGCTCAAAGACCACAACACGAGAATTTGCAACCACTATCAGTATTTTGATGATTTCTCAAACCCAGCAGTGTCGAGGAAATCAAAGGACTATCTACATTCGCACTTCAATCCAAGGTTTGAGAAGGACAACCTTGATGGCGATGAAAATCAAAAGCCATTCAGAGAATACCATGAAGAACGTATTGTTTTAAGCCATATAAGATACATTGATGCTTTCCGGAGATTTGTCTTAACGAAGACGATATCAGGAAGCAAGTTATCAGAAGAAAAGGAAAAGGAATTAAACCGAAGACTGATTGGGCTGATAAGACGCTACTACGAGCTATTGCTTGGAATACCTCGCTCAGGATATATCCAGAAAATAGCTGACCAGAAGATTGCTCAGATAAAGGGTATTTGTGAGGGGGATTATAGTGATGAGTCTAAGCGCACAAAGCTCACGCCCGAACAGGAGCAGATTGAGTCACATTTTGTCCTCAGGGAAACCTTGGCGGATATGGTGAACTCAAGGGAGCAGTAAAATGCGTAAAACGAAAATAATGATTGCAGGATTAGTCACTAAAGATAACAATATCATTAAAGAGAAGCATCTTGACACCGAGGCAATCGAAATTAATCTGACCATGGAAAATCTATGTGTTTCATCCGAACCTGCAGGGTGCATGCTCCTCGAAAGACTCATCAGGAAATTTAGTAAAATACTGTCAAGGAAAGACTCATGCAAGGTGCAATCGTTTCCAGACAGCTCCAAGGTACTGCACGCCTATTATGTGTGGGAAAAGGAAGAGAAGGAGAAGGATGGATATTTCACAACCAACTATCTAGGTTCACATTATGTTAAATAGAACTTTCCCAATCAATGAGACTATATAATCACCCTTGTTTCAGGCATTCTCGCCCTGTTTGGCATCAACTCGGCAAGCTCCAACACGATACCGTCACCGCCTAATGCTTTTTTGCC
>JAITOC010000072.1 GCA_031290175.1 Coriobacteriales bacterium
GCCTCAGCCGTCACCATCTTCTGAAACTTCTCAAGCGAGCTGTAGAAGGGCACGTAGTTGGCTGTGAGCCCTATCTCTTCAAGCATATGCTCCATCTCACGCTGATCGGCAAAACTGATGGATGTTGGGGCAAAGAGGTTGACGAGGCCCTTGACCTTGGGCTGCTGCTCGCCCTTGAGCAGATACTTCTCGATAGCGATAAAGGCGGCGTCAAAACCTGATGCAGGAATGTTGCTTTTGAACCCCTCGCAGTGCACGGGGATGAGGATCGGTCCGTCCTTTGCCTGCTCACCAGCTGTGACGGCATCTATATCGTCGCCGATGATACCGGATGCGCAGGATGCAAAGATGAATATCACCTTGGGATGATAGCGCTCAGTGGCTAGCTTGATAGTATCACGCAACTTGGGCTCACCGCCCAGAATCACATCCTGCTCGTCAAGGTTGGAGATGATGATGCGGGCGTTGCGCGGATTACGAACACCACGATGGTATTGTCCGACCTTGAAGAAGTCGTTACCCATCTGTACGCAACCCGCGCAGCCCTGAGGCGAATGGACGATTAACACACTGTCTTCCATGGAGATAAAGGTGTTGATACTGTTAATCTGCTGGCATTGCTGCCCCTGGCTGAAGGTTCTGTCGGCTGGCTTCAGGCAGCGCTTGCCAAAGCGATCCGCCATGGCACAGCTGTCGCCGCCCTGGTGCAGGAAGGTATCGGTGTCGGTACGCTCTTCACGGATACCGGAATACGTTGCTTTTGTCGTACTCATAGTGCTCCTTTCAATTGCTGCTGGACAAGTGCCGGTTAATTGCTTCCCACCCCGTCACCCAGGGCTTGACCCGCAATCTACCTGCACTTTTAAGAACGAGATTGCGGGTCAAGCCCGCAATGACGTTCTAATCAGTTAAAGCGGGTCATCACGACGGAATAGATGTCTTCAATCAAGCGCAGACCACCGCTGTAGCCAACGTAGGATCTATCGACGACCAGGCGCTCCAGGCTGGGGGAAGCCAACGCCAGATAGTGTGCAAACAGCTCATCTGCCAGTGGTTTTTCCCAAGATGAGCCGATAAGCAGCGGATACCCATGGTAATCTGCCGCCCGTATCTGCTCATGGATGAGATGCCCGTCGGATTCAAAGGAGATTTCAGCAGCATTGCCATAGTTGAGATCCGTGAACTGCGCACGAACCAGATCCCGATATTCCTCGGGTGTCTCATCGATGACATACTGTTTGCCGGGCAAGAGCCCCAGGTCGTTGGTGAAGAAGCGGGTAAAGGCCAAGGTCTGCACCGCATCGGAGATGACGGTGAAGTATTTTGCCATCACGCGCGTCTCCAGAAAGGTATCGGCATAGCGCTCGATGTAGTGGTAATAGCGTTCCTCATTGCGGTCGATGACCTGCTTGGTCTTCAGGGGGTCCACTCCGGCAAAGGAGCCAATCGTCTCCAGAAAACGGGTGGTCTCCACTGCCCCGACGGGCAGGGTCGGGTAGTGCAAAAAGGGCGTACCAAAGCGCTCTTCAAGAAGCTGGACCCCGCTCAGACCAACCCAGGGGGAGACCAGCAGATTGAACTGAGCAGCTGGTATACGCTGTACCTTTTCGAGAGAAGAGCCATACCCGAAGATGATGTTGGGAGTCAGCCCGATGGACTCGAGCAGGCTGCCGAGCACCTCATAATCCCCCGCCCAGTACTGGTCTTGATAGGGCACCGATGCCCAGACGTTGACGAGACCCTTTTCCACAGTCGCTGCTGGTTCGAGATACTGACTGAAGATAGCCTTGAGCACCGCCTCGTGCCCCGTGTAGCTCGTACCCCCAAAACCCGGGGTCGAGGCATAGACCAGGGGCTTCTCGCTGCCCTCAAAGGATGCGACGACACCGACCACATCGTCTCCTATGATCTCAGAGACACAACTTGATAGCACGACATAGAAGTCGGCATCCACCACCTTGAATGCGTACTCGATAGTCTCGCGCAGGCGGTCAGTCCCACCGAATATCACCTCGCTCTCGCCCAATGCAGAACAGGGGAAGATATGGGGCGAGAAGTAGCCCGAGCTGCCGCCACCGCCAAACAGTTTTTCTGCGCAGCCCTGCGATGAGTGCAGGATGGGCAGGGAGCGTTGGATGGCAGAAACGGTGCGCATGCCCGCAAGGGGGCAGGAATAGCGTTGCTTGTCGAGGATTGTCGCCACCTAGACGGTCACCTCCCGCAGCAAAGCTGTCGGCTTCTGCTGATACCACCAATCGGTGTAGGGCAGCTTGGTGCGCCGCGCCAGATTGACCTCAAAGCTCCGGTTATTGATGGTGTCCAGCACCGCCTGCCCAAACTCCAATACCCGCTTGTGCCCGTAGATCATGTACTCGTCGGCAACGCAGAGGGCGGGTACACCCTGCTTGATAGCCCAGACCGTTGTGCCGGTGTGGCGCGAGAGGTACAGATCGGGCTTGTAGGTATTGATGACGTTGAGCAGCTCGTAATTCTGCTGATCAGAGACACTCATGCCAAAGTTCAAGCCCTTGTCTGCCAGATAGGCAGCGGCAGGCGGCACTTCACCGTTGTCGTAATTCGTGTCAAAGTGCCAAGACGTGTTCCAGACGACTTCCATGCCCAACTCGTCCACGACACGGGCAATCTCCAAAGCATAGCCCGGACCCATGCCGATGACCACACGCAGGCCTTTGAGCTTCTTCTTAAGCTCCTCAATCTGGTTGATGTAGAGCTCTCGCTGCTCGGCGATGTGCTCTTCAATCGGCTCGCTGCGCCCCGTGACCCTGCCAATCTCGCGCAGGAAGGTCTCATAGCCGGTGACCCCACTGGGATTGAGCGTCCGCACGTAAGGCACCCCGTACTCCTGCTCCAGCGCATTGCCCAGATAGGTGCCGAGGGTACCGCACATGCTCGTCGTACAGATGGCCTCTGAAAGGTGTTCCAGCTCCTCGACCGTTGAATTGACCATCAAAAAGACCGGCTCCAGACCGAACTTGCCAAAGGTCTCGATAATCTCGTCACGGGCACTCTCAAAGAAGTTGATGAAGTTGATCTTATTCGTCTTCACTTTGGGAGGCTTGACAAAGGTATTGAGCACCGTGTGACCGACCACATCCTGCCCGCCAATCCAGATATGGGTGCGAAAGCCCTCGCAGTGCACGGGCTTGACCGGGACGGGCAGCTCCTGGGACAACTCGTCTGCCACGCTGTCGATATCCTCACCGATGATACCGGTGACGCAGGAGGTTCCGATGAAGATTGCACGGGGATGATAGCGCTCGTAGACCTGGAGGATTATCTCCTTGAGTGAATCGGTGGCGCCAAACACGGTGTCGGCCTCGTCCATGCCCGTCCCGATGATCACCGAGTTGTTGGTGGTACCGCGTCTGGCGGCAAGCTGCCGGTTCATCACCTGAACGCCGATGCCGATGGCAGAGCAACCAGCAGGTGCGTGGTTGACGACCGCAACATCCTTGATTGTTGTCAGCCCGAATAGGGCGCAGCTCACACAGGTCGAAGTCTGCTTGAAGCAGCGATCCCTGCTCTCCAAGCTGCCGCAGCGAGCCTGGGAGACAAGATCTTGCAGGTCGCCCGCATAACCGGTAACGGAACCGAGTCGTTGTTCGCGTGGGGGTACCTGGCTTACCTTGAGATTGATGGTCATGTGATTCCCTTCTTCCTTCTTCGGTGGTTCCTACAGAAAATACTCAGGTTGCTTGCCAAGCATGAAGCGAGCGAGGAACTGTTGCGTGCGCTCCTGCTGGGGGTCGCCCAACACCTGCTGCGGCGTGCCCTGCTCGACGATCTCGCCGTTGTCGATGAATATCACCTTGTCCGCCACGTCATACGCGAACTCCATCTCGTGGGTGACCAGGATCGCCGTCTTGCCGCAAGAGACAACGTCCCGGATGAGATCCAGAATCTCGTTGACCTTCTCCGGATCCAGCGCAGAAGTGGGCTCGTCGAAGAGAATGACCTCGGGGTTGAGCGCCAGCGCCCGGGCGATGCCCACCCGCTGCTGCTCCCCGCCGGAGAGTTGATAGGGTCGGGCATTCAGGCGGTCTCCCAAGCCGACTTGTGTGAGCACGCTTTTGGCAGTCTCCGCAGCTTCCTTTTTGGGCACCTTGCGCGCAACCACGAGCCCCTCCATGATGTTCTCCTGCGCCGTCTTGTTCAAAAACAGCCCATAGGTCTGAAACACCATGGCGGTCTTCAGGCGAAACGCCGTGATCTGCTTCTTGGTCACATGCTTGAGATCGGTGGAGAGCCCGTCGAGCCGGTAGCTGCCCTCATCGGCCTTTTCCAGAAAGTTCAGGCAGCGCAGCAGGGTGGTCTTGCCCGAGCCGCTCGCACCGATAATCACGACAATCTCGCCCTCATCAACATCAAGGTCGATGCCCTTGAGTACCTGATGTTGCTTGAATGCCTTTTTCAGCCGTCGTACCTCAATTACACTCATGCGGTGATATCCCTCACTTTTCTTCCAAAGCGGCGCTCGGCAAAGCCAAAGAGCTGTTCAATGATTATGGACAAGCCCCAATAGATGAGAGCTGCCACTACATACGCCTCCAGAAACTGATAGGTTCGTGAGGCTGCCTGCAAAGATGCGTAGAGGATCTCGATGATGCCCACCAGATACAGTATCGAGACACCCTTGGTGATGCCGATGGCGATATTGCATGACATGGGTATCGACACCGGAAGCGCCTGGGGCAAGATGACATGGATCAGGGCTTGAATACGCGTCTCCCCCACCGAGTAGGCGGCCTCATATTGACACTTGCTCACGGCAGCCAGCGCCCCTCGGAAAGCCTCCGAGAAAGCTATCGAGCTGATGAAGGCCAGCGCCCCGACGCCTATCCAGGTCTTGCCAACATCCTTGAAAGTGATGGAGAGCCCCAGGGACTGGGCTACTGAGTCGAAGTTATAGACGACGAGCAGATAGGTGATGCTGATGAGCATCACCATGGGTGTACCCTTGAATACCGTTACGAACCACCTGAAGAAGAGTCCGAAGCCGGGCACCTTATAGAAGCGCAGGAGGGCGATGAATAGCCCGAACACCGCACCGATGAGCAACGATGAGAACGCCACGCCAAGCGTCAGGGGCACTTTTGTAATCGCTTTCAGGAATACCTCAAGGGCGAATTCAAGATCGAAACTCATGTTCTACGCACTTCTCCCTTCTTCTTAGTCGATGTCCAAACCCTTACTTGGGGGGTTCGATACCGAGCACATCGTAGACGTGCTCCTTCTTCAGGGCGTCCAGTTCGCCCGACTCCTTGAGCTGCTTGAGCACCTCGCTGACATCCGCTTCAATCGCGGTATGATCCTTCGGGAACAGGAAGTAGACGCCGGTTTCAACAAAGGGCTCCTTGGTTATCGCCTTGAGCTTGATGTCGTAGGCCTCAAAGAAGTTCAGCCACAGGGTATCCCACAGAAGCGCATCGCCAACACCGGTTTGCAGGTCAGCTACCAAGGCGTCGATTGAGGCTACGTAGTCGATTTCCAGCGTCTTGTCGGGATGCTCGATATTCCATTGCTCAAGGGCATACGCCGAGTTAGATGAGGGAAAGGTGATGATGCTCTTGCCCACCAGATCATCAAAGGATTTGAGGTCGGTGCGGGTATCGAGCGTGTAGAATACCTGATACGTGTCCCAGTGGGGCGTTCCGCTGAACAGATAGTTCTCGCGGCGCTGTTCGTTGTCCTCATAATCGTGCGAGCCGATGTCGAGCCGGTTGCTTGCCAACTCCGTAAGCTGTACATCCATCGCTATCGGCTCGAAGTTGAACTTATACTGAGGGAGATCCTCGCTGACCCGCTTCAGTACCTCGTATTCAAAGCCGACGGGCTTGCCCTGCTCATCCACATCGAAGAGCGGAAAACCTCCGATGCCTGTTGCAACGCGCAGATTCTTGACATCGGCTGTCGTTGATCCCCCGCCATCGCCACTGGCACTCCCTCCACCGCCGCAGGCTGAAAGGATGCCCGTTGCCCCCAACCCGGCCACCGTAAACCCAAGACCCTTGATGAAGGTTCGCCTACTGATGTTGCTGTTGTACTCTGTCATTTCTCTCTCCTTGTCATACGAACGTGTCTCTTGTAGGAAACTGAATCCGATAAACCCTATAAACCCTTGCGCGTTATGCCCCCTGAGCTTCAGGGAAACTCTGTTTGCTTACCCTCTTCTCGAGATAGCCAAAGATGTTCTCTAAAATGATTGCCAGGATGATGAATATGATGGCTGCATCGATGTATGCCTCTATCTGATGCCCATAGGTCTTGGAAAGCAAATTTATCTTTCCGATAACATCCAAAACTCCGAAGGTGAATGCCAGGGCTGATTCCTGCAGCAGGGCGATGATGGTCGTCCCCATGATGGGAATGGCGATGATGATGGCCTGTGGGATGATGACCCGGAAGTAAGTCTGTACCCTGCTCAAGCCAATCGACAGCGCCGCATCGCCTTGCAGCTTGGGCACGGCAAGTATCGCTGACCTGAAGGCCTCGGCCAAAAATGCCCCCGTATTCAAGCCGAAGGTGATGTACAGGAAGGTTATCTTCTCCCAACCAAGAGCATCGATGCCGATAAGCGAAAGTAGGCCGGGCACAAGGTAGTAGACCACGAACATCTGGATGATGATGGGCGTACCCCTGAAAAACGAGATCAGGACAATGACAATCTGATTCAGGATCGGGATGCGCTCAACCCTGATGAAGGCAAAGACGAGGCCTACGATGATTCCCAGGATCGCGCCCATCGCCACCAATTTCAAAGTGATCGGCAACGAGGCGATCAGCTTGGGAAAGTAGTATATGAGTGCATCAAACGTAAAGTTCATCGAGGGTATGACCTCTCACCTTGTGGGCTATCGGGTTGTAGGTGGGAACAGGTAGTCAGAAATACCGGTGATAGTACCCGGTGGTAATCAGCGCACGTCGTTGTTGCAGTCGCAGAAAGCGAGACTGACAACAGACATGCGCCACGGCATCTGCATGTGCTCCACCCTCAAGCAAAAGCACCGTGATAACTGAAACAATGTACGTTGACTATTCATGTTGAGTAATCTTATATGTTTTCTAATGTTTAATCATGCGAATATCTCGCATGCTCCGATTCGTTTATTCAATAGGCGCTGGTCAGACTAGGTGCATAGAGTTCACAATGGCCTTTAGACGATCGTGCTCTGCGCTTCTGATCCTCTCGCCATAGACCATCCCGATCTCAACCGCCTTCCGTGGCACCAGCGGGACGCATATGATGTCATCTGTTTCTTCTTCGCCGGGGACGAAGGGAACGACGGCAACAGCCTTGCCTAGAGCAACCAGAGAGCGAATGACGCGAATGTCGGATTCTTCAGAGATAGCGGCTCTTGGAAACTGCCTCTTATGACAGAGATACAGATCATCATAGAACGGAGAATAGCTCTTGCGTTGTGGCACATAGAGAGGCAAGTGGCTGAGGTCATCTCCCTTGAGAACGCTTTGTCGGGTAAACTCGCTCTGCGCAGATACGGCGCAGCGGAACTCGCCTTCAAGAAGCGGTTGAAACTCCGCCTGTCCGTCTCTTGGCAGGTCGGCTCTCGTAACAAATACCAGATCCAGGTTGCCCTCGGACTGAGACGCAAACAACTCCCTCGGAGTGCCAAGTACGAGCTGAAAGCTGAGGCCGGGTCGCTCTTCGATGAACTTGCGGAGAACCATGCGTAGGGTTAATGAGAGAAAATCCGGATGCCCTATGGATATGCCTTTCTCCAGGGGTTCGGCAATCCGTCGTGAATCGTCGATAGCCTCATTGAGATCGGCAAGTAGGGAACAGGAGCGCTTGAAGAACTCTTGCCCTGCTTCTGTTATCTCCACCTTGCGGCTGGAGCGCACAAAGAGCTGAAACCCTAACTCCTTCTCCAGGGAGGCGATTTGCTGTGTAAGGGTAGACTGCGAGACATACAGCGCCCGGGCAGCCTTCGAGAAGCTGCTCTCACGGGCAACGCGGATAAAACCCTCTAACTGTGATGTTCTCATGGCCTCTTCACTCAAATGCTCGCGTGCAGACAGGGGGAGCAAAAGCCCGGTGCAGCAACTTCCTACGCCGGGACATAATGCAGGGTAATGGCTGCTTCGGCATCGAGCCGCTCGAAGCATGCCTGTGCAGCCGGGGTGCGACAACAGCCGGTTTGCGTGCTGCAGAGGTAGGTGTGGCTGACTTCCCGGAAGTTGCGCTCGATCTCCTGCAGCATCTCGTGATACGGTATCAGGGGATCGATGCCGCTGAGCGCCAGGTCGGCATACATAGGTGCGCTGACCGCCGCTCTGAAGGTGCGCGTGAGACAAGGGAACTCCAGCCCTCCGGGGATGGGGTCACACGGTATGCCGATGCTCGCCTGCAGCGCCATGGATGCGGCACTCTCAACCGCGTAGCTGTCACCGCCCGCCAGCCACACGAGCGCACCAGAAGTCATGGCACAGCAGACCCCTGATTCGGCAACGCAGCCAGCATTGCCGTTCACATGCGTATGCGTAAATGCCAAGGCTCCCAAAGCAGCCGCCACTATCAGCGACTCTATGACCTTCTCCCTGCTATAGCCATACTTCTCTCGCACGGCATCCACCGCAGAGAAGAGGTATCCGCCACCCGTCCCCATGGGGCCGGGCACGAGTTTCACCCCGGGTATCTTTGCATTTGTCGAGAAGGCGTGGATGAGTATGTGGTTGGTGAGGTCATCGCTGATACGCTGCTTGCCCCTGATATAGCGATCCCAGAGCTTCCCATAGATGGGCAGGGTTGGCGTGTCCAACACGTTTTCAGGTCCCAGACGCTCGAGTGCATGTATCTGCCCGTCAAGGATGTCAGCAATACGCTCGAAATACGCCCATATCTGCTCCTGATCCCAACCGGAGGAACGCTTCTCATATTCGATGGCTGCCTGCACAAAGGAGATGTGCTGCTCATCTGCGACTTGACGCCACTCGGCAACGGTGGTGAAGAGCTGGGGCTTCCTATCCCGGATGCGAACAACCGGCAACAGTGCAGGGAGGATGATGCTTCTCACCCCTGAGATGCTGCCAAGGCTTTGGAGGTATGCATTGCCCGCAAGGCTTGAAGAGGTCTCGACAAAATACCCCCTTGAGCCATCGGGGCGCTCAAGGTCGATGACGCTGAGGAAGGTCTCGCCGAGACCACGCGCCCATGCATACACCTCTTTGCCTTCGAGCACGCCCTCGGCGTCCTCGATGAGGACGGCATGACTGTCTGCGATCCACCTGAGATGGAACGCATTGACTGCCAGCACCTCGATCATGCCACCACCGGTAGAGTCCGCCAGCAGGGAGCCTGTCTCACCGGTCACGGACTCAACGGTGACGATAACGGCGTTAAGCGGTTGATTGTTGTAGGGCAGGGTGTAGAAGTCGTAGGCGATCCGCTTCTCGCGCGCAATCGCCACCGCATCAAAGAGACGCTCATCCTCAGGGGAGAAACCGAGAATACCGCCAAGATACCCACGATCAGACATGAAGTTGACCAGATAGGCGGAGTCCTTGCCCTCTTTGCTGAAGCCGAAGCGAACCTTTTTTATGTCATCACGCACGAGTGCCCGCACAAGGTTGCCGATACGCGCCGGCCCGGCGAACTCACTGCTCGATCCGGGCTGCATGATAGGTCCAAAGACATGGTTGAAGAAATCGGGGGACTCAGGAAAGAAGTCCTGCTCAAAAAAGGAGATTGTTGTATTGGAGGTACTCATATCACAGCCTTACTACGTTGGGATGTCTGAGAAATAGGGCGATGCAATCACGCCGTCATGTGCAATCATGCGCAGGTATGAGCAGTCATGGGACAACCCCCACGTGACCGCTCACGGGTAGTTTCTCAGGGCATTCGTAGTAGGACAAGTTTCATAATGGTAGAAAACTTATATGTTTATCGGTGTTTTGTCAAGCCCCCGGCTCGTGCTGAGCGGGCAGCTCGATGATGAATTGCGTAACCTCATGTTTACTCGTGGCTTTGATGCTGCCCCCGTGGGCTCGTATGATCTCCCGTGCTATCGCAAGCCCCAGACCCGAACCGCCTGTGTGCGAGGTGCGGGCATTATCAAGACGATAGAACTTATCAAAGATTGCGGACAGCTTGGCTTCGGGTATCTCCAGACCAGAATTGGAAATCTGGATAAGAGTGCTTCCCGTTGGGGTTGTGCCCGCCTGTATGCGCACCGCCGTGTTCTCATACCCATAGGCAAGAGCGTTGCTTAACACGTTGTTCAAGACACGCGCCAGTTGCTCAGAATCAGCCTTTACCAAAAGGCTTGGGGGCGTCTCGACCTCTATGGTCATCGAGAGTGTCTCTGCAAGGGGGAAGAACTCATCTGCCAGCTGCTGACACATGACCGCCAAGTCGAAAGTTGCGATAGTGAGCGGGATGTTCTGCAGGTTGTAGCGTGTGATCTCAAAGAACTCATCGATGAGCTCTTCAAGGCGATAGGCTTTTTCAAGAGCGATCGATGTGTAACGCGCCCGCTGTTCAAGGGGCATGTCAGGAACCTCGTCAATGAGACTCAGATAACCGATGACAGAGGTAAGCGGCGTTTTGATGTCGTGGGCGAGATAGAGCACAAGGTCGTTCTTGCGCGTCTCGGCATCGCGGGCAGCCCGCTCATTTTGTTGGGAGACAAATTTGATCTGATTGAGCTGACCTTCCAAGGTGTTGAGCTCGGGCGGGAGATTGATAAGTTGCTGGGATTCGCCCAGAATGTCGGCGACAGAGGTTGCCAGCAGCACAAAATAGCTCAGAGCCTTCTTTTGCCCGCGATAGACGATACATATCGTGGGAATCACATAGATGGTAAGCAGGAGTGGTATCTTGAGTAGCTTGATGGTGTAGTACAGCTTTCCCACGGCGTTGAACACCATCTCAGCTACGAGGGCATTCAGGAATATCTCATAGAGAATGGCGACAACCGCCACCACGAGGGTAAAGATGAGCAGGTTGCGTAGCGTGCCGAGGGCGACCTGCATACGCAGGGCATCACCCAGAGTGGAGCTTTGGGCGCCTGGCACGGCGCGGCGCTCGGTGTCGATGAGGCTTTGGCTGACTCCAGCTTCTTTGGTAACATTCACTTTATTGCGCATCGATTTTATACCCCACTCCCCACACGGTTTTGATACATCCATTACCGCCCGCTTCATCCAGCTTCTCGCGTAGATGGCGTATGTGGACCATGATGGTATTTGCGCTCGTGGGCAGATATTCCTCCTGCCAAACCGCCTCAAAGATCTCCTGTGGGCTTACCACATCGCCACGCCGGGTGCCCAGGCACCACAAGAGGTCGAACTCCCGTGGGGTGAGGTTCAGCTCCCGTTCATTGAGCCTGCAGAGATGTTTATTGGCATCAAGCACGATGCCGGAAAAGAGCAGGGCGTTCAGTCGTTTGCCTGCAGGCGCTTCGGGGCTACCCTCCGTCTCGCCTCCATTGTTGTAATCCTGTGCCCGTCGCAACTGTGCCCTGACACGTGCAACCAATTCAAGCGCACGAAACGGCTTTGTTATGTAATCATCTGCGCCAAGCGTAAGTCCCACAACCTTGTTTGTCTCGTCATCTTTTGCGGTGAGCATGATGATGGGATAGGTGCGCCGCTGGCGAATGGATTTGCACAGCTCAAAGCCGTCGATCCCAGGCATCATCACATCAAGGAGCGCCAAATCAAGTGGCTCATCAAGCGCACAGGTAAGTGCAGCCCGCGGCTCGTAGAACTTTACAACCTCGAAGAACTCGTGCACCAGACACAGCTCAACAAGGTCTGCAATCTCCTTTTCATCATCGACCACAAGGATGCGGGGAGCCTTTTGGGGGATCAGCCCAAGTACGCCAACAAGGTCAGACCCGGGCACCTGACCAGTGTATTGCCTATGGCTCGTAACGGTAGATTCATTCATGCAAGCACTATACACCTGCTCCACAAACCAGCGAACAAGCCCCGGCGTGTCGTCACGCGTCTGACATCAAGTTAAGAAAAGCTTAAGAAAATGTTAGGGCGCTCTTCAGCACTCGGGTAGGGATTTTCCCTAGTCTTGGAAGGGTGGCGCACAAAGCCGAAACATCCTAAGCAAACAGGACCAGAATCGAGGAATCGTGGAAACCCCCCTACTCCCCGCAACGCGACAGAGGTTCTTTGCTCTGAAACCGACGATGCTCAGACCTGCGATGATCATGGTGATCCTGCCTGTCATAGCACTGTTTGTCCTGGGGTGCACTGCATCTTCGGCAAAAGCCACGCTGGAGTCAGCGCTGGCGGTGGCGGTGGAGCCACTGCCACCGCTGATCGAGACAGCCGTGCTGGACGAACCGCTCATTCCAGCAGCGCCAGAAGCATCGCAAGGAGCCGTGGAGCAAAACGAGTCCAACGAGGCTCACGTAGATGTGCCCGCTGTCTCGCAGAATCCTGAGCTCCCTACTGGTTGCGAAGCCACTGCGGTATGCATGCTCCTGAATCACTACGGTATCGATATCTCAAAAACCGAGGTCGCTGACCAGATGCCCTACACCAGCACGGGCGACCCGAATCTGGGATATGTAGGCAATCCCTACCTCGTGTCAGGATGGACCATCTATCCTCCTGCCTGGGCACCCTTCATTGAGGGCTACGCCGGTGGCTTCAATGACCTCACAGACAGCGGCATCGTGACCCTCCAGGACTTCCTGAAGCAGGGAAAACCCGTGGTTTGTTGGGTGAGCATGCACGGATTCTCGACCCACGCCATCCTGCTCACTGGCTACAACCAGGATTCCGTATTCTACAATGACCCTTGGACAGGTGAAAAAGATGCTGCTTTGTCGTGGGATGAGTTCTCTGTTCTTTGGGCAACCCAGGAGTATCGAGCGTTAAGCTATTAGAAGATGAGAGGTGCCCTTAAGGCAGCGGCCTTAAGGGTTCCCCTTGAGCGTCTCGACCTCTTCTGCGGTGAGCAGGCGCCATGCTCCGGGGGCGAGGGTGCCTAAGACGAGCGCGCCGAATGCCTCGCGCTCAAGTGCCAGAACCGGGTGCCCCACGTGCGCAAACATGCGCTTGACCTGGCGCTTCCTGCCTTCGGTTATCGTGCAGTAAACGGTGGTCTGCTTATCCGAGAAGCTGCTGTCCTCCTGTACCCGCAGGCGCTCCCGGGCAGAAAGCTGCTTGCTCGTGCACTCCCCTATCTCGATGAGCGCCGGCTGCGTGATGCCGTCGTGCAGCACAACGCCTTTGCGCAGCAACGCTGCTGCCGTCTCGGTAAAGACACCCTCCACCAGCGCTCGGTAGCGCTTTGCCACGTGATGGCGGGGATGGAGCAGCAGGTGGGCAAGCTCTCCATCGGTCATGAACAGGAGAAGCCCGGTCGTGTCAAAGTCGAGACGCCCTACCGGGAACAGCCCCGGGTATTCCTCGCTCGGCACAAGCTCCCTGACGGTCGGTCGCCCCTGCGGATCCTCCATCGTGGTGAGGTAGCCCGCAGGCTTGTTGAGCATGAGATAGCTGTTCTCGTCAGCCAGAGAGATGGGTTTGCCGTCGATGCAGACCTCGTCGTTGGCAGGATCGACCTTGCTGCCGAGCTCTCTGACGACCACCCCGTTGACGGTGATGCGCCCTGCCGTCATCAGGTTCTCCGAGCCGCGACGCGATGCCGCCCCCGCTCGCGCAAGGAACTTCTGGAGACGCATCGGATAGATTTCACTCACGTCAGGACCTGTCTGTCAATCGACGAGCTCGAGCTCCTCCTCGCTCTCGTCGTCTTCTGATACTACAGCCTCCTGCTTCTCATTCAGGGTTCCTGTTGGATCGGCACCAGAGAGACGTGCCCGTATATAGTCCCTGCTCTCGTCGTCGGGAGCAAAGTCCTCCAACGGAGGCAGATCCTTCAAGCCCTTGAGCCCAAACTTCTCCAGGAAGGTCCGGGTGGTTGCGTAAAGGATGGCGTTGCCCGGGCCGGAGTCACGCCCCGCCTCGCGCACGAGACCCTTCTCGACAAGCGATGCGATAACCGCATCGGAGTTCACGCCCCGGATACCGTTGACACCCGCGCGCGTCGTGGGTTGGTGGTAGGCAACAACGGCAAGCGCCTCAAGGGCGGCCTGCGAGAGTGAACGCGTATCCCAGGAGATGACGTACTTTTCGATGAGGTCGTGGTACGCCGGATGCGAATAGAGACGCCAGCCACCCGCAACCTCACGCAGCTGGATACCGCGCTCCTCATCCTCAAGCCGCAGGGCAAAATCGGTGAGCGTCTTGTCGATCTCGGAGGGATTTGCCTCAAGGATCTTGGCGAGCGTGGCGGCGCTGACCGGCTCGTCCGAGACAAAGAGCAGCGCTTCCACGGCGGCTTCGAGCGAGGGCAAATTCAGGTCGCCGCTCGTGATGTTTGCGGGAGTCGCGATGGGTGTGGGGATCGCGGCGCTTGCGCTGTCTGCGGGGATCACAGCTCTCGCAGCGTCTGCTGGGGTCGCGGTGCTCTCGGTGCTCTTGGTGCTCTCGGTGTTCATGCGGTCTCCTGTGGTTCCAATGACTGGATAAAGTCGTCGAGCTGATCGGGCTGTTCGACATCGGGGGCAGGCACCCAGTCTTCAGGGCTGCGGTAGGCTATCTCTATCTCGCTGAAAGTCTGCGCCTGTTCGAGGTCGATGACGCCTCGGTGATACAGCTCAAGCAAGGCGAGAAAGTTGACGACGATGAGGGTCGTGTCCGTCGAGCCCTCAAGCAATGCACCAAAGGTCAGCTTCCGCTTCTTCTCAAGACGCCTGAGCAGCTCGTCGATGCGCGTTTCAAGCGGGATGGGCTTCGAGGCGATATGCTCCGCTTCCAGCAAAAAGACCTCACGACGTGCGGCCAGATCGGCACAGATAATCGCGAGGCCATGGAGGGTGACGCCCTCGAGATAATCGGGCAAAAGCCCGAGGAATGCCTGTTCGAGCCCTGCCTGACGTGCATGCATACGCCCCTCTGCCTCAAGGCGTGCGCCAAGCGTTGCGGCAATATTCTTGAACTGCTTGTAAGCAATGAGGCGGGCAACGAGAATATCGCGGGCTTCAGCAGGGCTGAGGTCATCGAGGTCATCGCCGAGGTTAACACTCTCTTCAGGGAGAAGCGCCGCCGCCTTCAGAGAAAGCAGGGTCGCGGCTACAACCAAAAAGTCGCTCGCCACATCCATATCGAGATCGTGCATGGAATCAACGTAGCTGAGATACTGATCAGCAACCTCAAGGACCGATACCTTGCCGATGTCCACCTTCTGCTCGCTGACCAGCGCCAACAACAGCTGGAAGGGACCTTCAAAGGACTCTATCCTGACACGATACGACACGCCGAGAGCTCTCCTTTACCTTCTACCCTTTACCGTTTAGCCTTTATCCAAAATAATCGATCTTCATGGCAGCACGCACCTCACGCAAGGTTGCCGCAGCCACCTCGTTTGCCGCATCGGTGCCTGCTCGCAGCATCTCGTAGACAGCAGCCGGATCCTGCGCAAACTCCAAACGCCGCGCACGGATGGGGCCAAGCTCGGCCTCAAGCACCTCAAAGAGGTACTCCTTCACCTTGACATCGCCGAGTCCGCCGCGCTGGTACTGCTCCTTGAGCTCTGTGATGTGAGCCGTATCGGTGCCAAAGACATCAAGATAGGTAAAGACGGTGTTTCCCTCGATCCTGCCGGGATCACTCACGCGCAGGTGCCCCGGGTCGGTGTACATCTGGCGTATCTTTGCGCGGAGGGTATCGGCATCATCGGCGAGATAGATGCCATTGCCCAGCGACTTACTCATCTTCGTGTCGTTGCCCGTGATGCCGGGCAGACGTTGGCTCTGCTTGTTGTCAGGTATAAGAGCCTCGGGCTCGACCAGCACCTCGCCGTAGATGGCATTGAAGGAGCGGACAATCTCGCGCGTCTGCTCGATCATCGGGAGCTGATCCACGCCGACTGGCACGACATGCGCCTTGCAGAAGGTGATGTCCGCCGCCTGGCTCACCGGATAGCAGAGAAAGCCCGCCGGTATGCTCGCGCCAAAACCCTTTTGTCCTATCTCGGTCTTGACCGTTGGGTTGCGCTCAAGGCGTGCGAGCGTTACGAGGTTGAGATAGTAGACGGTCAGCTCTGCCAGCACGGGCATGAGCGACTGTATGGCAATGGTCGTTCGCGCAGGGTCAAGCCCACAGGCGAGGTAGTCCAAAGCGACCTCAAACACGTTGTCGCGCACCTTTTGCGGGTCGTTGAAGTTGTCGGTCAACGCCTGCACGTCGGCGATGAGCACAAAGCAGTCGTACTCGCCAGAGTTCTGCAAGGCGATGCGGTTCTTGAGCGACCCGACGTAATGCCCCAGATGCAGTTGCCCTGAGGGTCGGTCTCCTGTAAGTAATACCTTGCGCATTCGTAGATCCCCTTCTCGGTATGCTCCTATGGTATCAGAAGCCAAAGAGTAGCCGGGCGAGGTTGCCCGCCGTCGCCTGGATATAGATGCCGATTGGGTTGAAACTGCCGGGCAGGAGCATCGGCACAACGATGACGAGAAGGATGAGGGCGGGCATGGCGTAATGCTGAATCTTATACCAGGTAGGCAATGCCGATTGAGGCAGGAAGGGCACGATGACGCTCGAACCATCAAGCGGTGGTATCGGCAGCAGGTTAAAGAACATGAGGCAGAGGTTGATGAGGACGAAGTAATAGAGCGCAGCCCGCGTCCACCCCCAGGCATCCCCGGAGAGCGGCGTGAAGTTCAGCACGATAAAGGCGACAAGGGCTCCCAGCAGCGCCATGATGAGATTGGATGCCGGACCAGCAAGCCCGGTGAGCACCTCTCCCACTTTGATATTCTTGAAGTAGCGGGGGTTGTAGGGCACCGGTTTGGCGTAGCCGAATACCGGGGC
>JAITOC010000111.1 GCA_031290175.1 Coriobacteriales bacterium
TTCCTCATTCCCGGAACCGATCCGGACGTTCTGACCCATTACGATTCGCTCGCGATCCGAGCCTGCGATGCGCGTTTTGGCGCGTTCGAGGAGGAGTATGTCGTCTTCGATACCGAGACAACGGGGTTGAACCCTGAGCGCGACGCGCTCATCGAGGTCGCTGCTGCCATCCTCTGCGGACCTGAGATAATCGCCCGCTTCTCCACCTTTGTGAATCCGGGTCGCTCGCTGCCCCCCTTCATCACCGAACTGACCCATATCACGGACGCTGATCTGACCGATGCGCCCGCGCCATGTGAGGCGGTAGGTGCTTTGGCGGCCTTTGTGGGACAGCGCCCCCTTATCGCGCACAACGCTTCCTTTGATCAAGGGTTCATCAGGGAGTCCTGCCCTGAGGGGCGCAGGATGGCGGAGAGCAACGACTGGATAGACTCGCTTGAGTGTGCCCGCATCGCGTTGCCGCGCCTCAAGGAACACAACATGGAGGCGCTCTGCCGGGCCTTCGGGGTCGTGAACGAGAGCGCACATCGTGCGACGGGCGACGTCGATGCGCTCGCCCGGCTCTGGCGCATCATGTTGGTTGCGCTTTCCGACCTGCCCCCCGGCTTGCCAGCGCTCTTTGCGGGTCTGTTCCCTAAGACGGATTGGGCGCTCCGACCGGTGTTTCGACAGATCGCGGGCGCTGTTGAGGAGAAGTCCTTCTCACTTGCGGAGGCACGGAGCGCGCGTGAGCGCAGCCAGAAGAAGCGCCAGAAGATAGACGCTCTTGAACTCGACGGCGGGATTGCGACGATCTCACCTGTGGAGTCAGGCGAGCTTGATGCGGCGTTTTCAGCAACGGGGATTATAGCCTCGATGTATGAACGCTTTGAACCGCGCGCAGAACAACTGCTCATGGCGCGAGAGGTGGCGGATGCGCTCAGCACAAAGACCCATCGTGTGATAGAGGCGGGCACGGGCGTGGGAAAATCGGTTGCCTATCTGCTCCCTCTGGCGCTCTTTGCCCGCGACAACAGGGTGACCTGCGGCGTTGCCACCAAGTCGAACGCCCTTCTTGACCAACTGATGTATAACGAACTCCCGCGCCTGGATAAGGCTCTGAGCGAGCAAGCGGAGTGCGATGGGATAAACTACGTGGCGCTCAAAGGCTACGATCATTATCCCTGTCTGCGTAAACTCATGAACCTCACGCGAGAGGATCGCGGTTTTCCCAACAGCTCAGCCCCGACGACCGTTGCGACCCTGCTCTCCTTTGTCTGTCAGAGTGCACGGGGCGACCTCGACCACATCCTGCTCAATTGGCGCGATCTACCACGCTTTGAGGTCTGCGCCAGCGCCGAGGACTGTCTGCGCCACAAGTGCCGGTACTACACGCATTGCCTGTTGCATGGGGCACGTCGCGCCGCCCGCGAGGCTGACATCGTTGTTACCAATCACGCCCTTCTGTTCTGTGATGTCATGATGGGCGGGGGCATCCTGCCGCCTGTCCGCCAGTGGGTGGTCGATGAGGCACACAGCGTTGAGGGTGAGGCGCGCCAACAACTCAGTCTGGCGCTTGAGGCGCGCACGCTGACCCAGGCGCTCGACGGGCTCTTCCATGCAAATGGGGTGCTTGACACGCTCCAGAAACGCGCCTTCCCCTTGGAGGGAAGCTCCCTGCTCATAGGCAAGCTCGATCTTGTGGCAGCTGAGGCAAAAGCGCTCGTCGCCATCGCGGAGAGCTTCTTCTCGTTTGTGAAGGATCTGGTCTCGCTTGCTGAGCAGAGCTCCTACGACAAGGTCGATCTCTGGATCAATGCGGGAGTTCGTGAAAAAGGCAGTTGGGGTGCCGTTTTTACCACGGGCAGCTCGCTTGCCAAGCGCATGGAGACTCTCTGGACAGATTGCCGTGACATCATCTCGCTGAGTGCTCAATTTGAGGAGTTGTTGGAGGCGCAGGGCGATCTTGCCGGTCTTACCGCAGAGCTGAAAGAGCAGCTTGATGCGCTCACGCTCATCCTTGATGGCAGCAACGGGGATTACGTCTATTACGCAGAGCTCGACCGTCGCCCTGAATCTCGCTATGACCGCCTCATCGCAGCGCGGCTTGACATAGGAGCCGTCCTCCTTGATCGCTTCTATCCCGATGAGATGAGCGTGGTGTTCACCTCGGCAACCCTGGCGGCGGGGGAGAGCTTCACGTACTTTGCGCGCGCTGCCGGGCTCGACGGTCTGCCGCCCGAGACCTGGAAGAGCGTGCAACTTGCCTCAAGCTACGATTTCGAGCGCAACATGGCGGTCTATCTGCCCCTGGACGTTCCCGAGCCCAACGCGACTGGCTATCGTGCCGCGCTGGAAGAGTTGCTCTTTGCCGTGCACACGGCGCTCGGTGGCAGTGTGTTGACGCTCTTTACCAACCGTCGTGAGATGGAGTTGGTCTATGGGCACCTGAAAGATCGTCTCGCTGAGGCACATATAAGCCTGCGCAGTCAGGGCAGGGGCTTTTCTGCACGCAGGCTTCGTGATGAGTTTTTGGCAAACCGGAACCTGAGCTTGTTCGCGCTCCGCTCGTTCTGGGAGGGTTTTGACGCGCCGGGCGACACCCTGCGGTGTGTCGTTATCCCACGCCTGCCCTTTGGACGCCCGAATGACCCCCTGCTGCTTGAGCGCGGCATTCGCGGAAGCGACACCTGGGGGAGCTACACCCTCCCCGAGGCGGTCATCGACCTCAAGCAGGCCGCCGGCAGGCTCATACGCTCATCGACGGACAGCGGCGCGCTCATCCTCGCAGACGCGCGCCTGCGCACCAAGGGCTACGGCAAGACCTTCCTGAAAGCGCTCCCGTCCCAGCAGATCCACACGCTGGACACTGAGGGCATAGCCCAAGCCCTCGCCCGCCTGTGAGCTTCGCGGCAATGCAGGAATCGTTGTAACCTTTTGAGCGTCTCGCCGGATTTACCCAGAGGGAAACACTCTGTATGAGGCACAAAGGAACAAGGAGGAAAAGTGTGAAATACGAAACAAAAACAAAACGTCGCAGGTACACCGATTGGCTCAAGAGGGGCTTCAGCCTTGTGTTGGCGGCAATCCTGATGGCGAGTCTTATCGGTTGCTTCAAGCTTGAACCCAACGAACCCCATGTGTCGGGCGTACTTTACAGCGAGGATGCCTTTACGACGAAGAGCCCCACCCCCTTGGTGAAGGTCAGCTACCCCAGCCCAAGCACGGGCAAGAACGAAGTGACGCCAGAGTTTGTCGATAAGGTCGATCGTTTTGGCTACGACAGCGCCGCAGTTATCCTCACCGCTGAGGGCAAAAGCGCAAACATCAATTATTCGCCGCTCTCCTTTTACTACGCCCTTGCCGTGCTCGCTCCGGGCGCAGATGGTAAGACGCAGCAGGAGATACTCACCGCCCTCAACGTTGATTCCGCCAAAGAGCTTGAACAGCAGGCAGGGGCGCTCTATCGGGATGCCATCTTTGACAACGAGACGGGTAAGCTCAGCATCGCCAACTCAGTTTGGATAGACGATGATCTGGATTACAAGGAGTCCTATGTCGAGAAGGTGGCAGATACGCTCTATGCAGAGTCTTTCTACCTGGATCTCGGCAGTGAAGAAAGCGGTCTCAAGCAGGGTAGATGGATAGCCGATAACACCGAGGGCACCCTGGCGCCCAAGTTGCCTGTCTATCCCGAGCTTCGCCTGCGCATCATCAACACCGTCTACTTCAAAGACAGCTGGACCCTTCCCTTTGACGAGAAGCTCACGAAGGCGGATGTCTTTCATGCCACAAGCGGCGACGTAGAGGTCGATTTCATGAACCTTGTGACGCATGGTGAAGTTGTGGGCAATGACGGGTATCTTCGCGGAGAGTTGTCGTTCGAGAACGGCGGGCGGATGGTCTTTGTCCTGCCGGATGAGGGCGTTTCTCCCCTCAGCCTCGTATCCGATGGGGACACCGCATATGAGACCTTCTGTGGTGGCAAGGAAACCTACACCGACGTAATCTGGAAAATGCCCAAGTTCACCTTTGACAATGAGTTCGAGCTCATAGACGCGGCGCAGGATCTCGGTATCGAGAGCGCGTTTACCGAGCGAGCCGATCTGTCGGGCATTAGCGATGACCCACTCTTTGTGAGCAAGATCACACAATTCACCCACCTGCGTGTCAATGAAAAAGAAGTAGAGGCATCAGCAGCAACAGCTATCGATATCGCGCCCACGTCGGCGGCACCTGCAGATGAGCCTGCCTACATGATCCTCGACAGACCCTTTCTCTTTGCCATCTACGACGCGCAAGGCGCCCTGCTCTTCATCGGCATTTGCAACAACCCCGCCGTCTGATTAACCACGTGGTACACTGATGGGGACAAAAGAGTCCCGTTGAAGGGAGCGGTATGGACATCCTGGTGTTGGGAGCCGGTGGCAGGGAGCACGCCATCGTCAGCTCGTTGGCGGCTTCGCCCAAAAGCGGCACAATTTACGTTGCGCCCGGAAACGGGGGGAGTGCGCCGGGCGCTGTGAACCTGCAGCTCGACCCTGAGGATGCCGCCGCAGTTGTTGCGTTTGCGCAGCATAATAGCATAGAGCTCGTTGTCATCGGTCCTGAGGCACCGCTCGTCAAAGGTGTTGCCGATGCCGTGCGTGCTGCGGGTATCCTGTGCTTCGGCCCCGGTGCGTCGGGCGCGCGCATGGAGGGGAGCAAGGAGTTCAGCAAGGAGTTCATGCTGCGCCACGGCATCCCCACAGCGCAGTTTGGCAGCTTTACCTCGGCAGATGAAGCGCTCGCCTATCTCGAAGAGGTCGGCGCGCCCCGCGTGGTCAAGGCGGACGGCTTGGCAGCAGGCAAGGGCGTCACCGTTGCCGCAACCCTCGACGAGGCGCGACAGGCGGTGCGCGAATGCTTTGAAGGGCGCTTTGGCAGGGCAGGCGAGGTCGTTGTCATCGAGGAATGTATGACCGGCCCCGAGTGCTCGCTTCTGGCCTTTGTTGCCGATGGCGAGCTGCTGCCCATGGCACCCGCTCAGGATCACAAACGCGCCCTGGAGGGCGACCTCGGACCAAACACTGGCGGCATGGGTGTCTACTCGCCCGTGCCCATCGTCACTGACGAAGAATACGCTACTATGCTAGCTTATATGGAGCGCACGGCACGCGGTCTTGCCGATGAGGGCATTGACTATCGCGGTGTGCTCTATGGCGGCTTCATGCTCACGCCCGAAGGCTCCAAGGTGCTTGAGTTCAATGCGCGCTTTGGCGACCCTGAGACGCAGGTACTGCTCCCTCGCTTGAAGTCCGACCTCCTTGAGGTCATGTGTGCCGTTGCCCTGGGCGACGTGAACGCCTGTACGCTTGAGTGGGATGACGGCTGGGCGGTCAGCGTCGTGCTCGCAAGCGGTGGCTATCCCGGCGATTA
>JAITOC010000096.1 GCA_031290175.1 Coriobacteriales bacterium
TCGTCCACTTTTCGCGAAAAAACTTGCACGTATCTAAACATACAGCGTCTGTCCGTACCGAGCAATCCGTTGTGGGATTTCGCAAGCGATTACCTTGGCTCAAAGCCCGGCACTCGTCAGAGCGCCGACGCAACGCGTCGGCGCTAGCCCGAAAGCTGTGCCGCCAGGCGAAACACGAGCTTTTAGGCATACGGCGCAACAGGAACAAGAAGGTAGGGGTTTTAGGGGTGTCCACAAATGACCGCATGCAAGTATTTTGGCGCAAAGTGGACAGAATCGGGGTTAGTGGCGAGAGATTTCAGCTCCTTGCCCTTCTCGCAGAAACCTCCAATTGCTAAACCGCTGGTAGATTGCACGACCAGTTTTTGTGGTGAAAACCCGGGCGAACGGATCCGCCGATTTGAGCCAAAAAGCCGCCACTAACCCCAAAACTGTCCATTTTTTGGGTTTTTACTTGCATGCGGTGGCAGGGAATGAAGATAGAGAGGGAATGGATGGGATCCATTCCGATAACCAGAGCGCATACTTGTCTTCATTAAAGAGCCTAAATAACCGCCTGCACGCCAGATTGCGAGTTAATCCCACCAATGTGGCTCTTGCGTCAGTCGTCAGCATCTTTCTGTTCAAAGGGTCAGTGGGCTGGCAAGGAATCGTGAAGCAGATACTCAGCTTCCTTGCCAGCCCACTGACCCTTTGAACTGGAGATTTCAATTGAGGACACGACGGCAAGACGGCAAGAGGTCGATTGAAATCCACAGTGCAAATTTCTGATTCTTAGACCCCTCAAAGGCAGAACTGCAGGACTCAGTGCATCTTTTGGTGATGTGAAAGAGGCCGTGGTGCACTCTTGCGGTGCCTTTCGAGGGCATATGAGGCCTCTGAAGGTGTTTCCTGGGCACACTTCACCGCCCCCTTGTCAGGTCTACTGAAAGACTCAGTGCAAACGGTTTGGATCCTGCTATGCGAAGCCTGCTGTCGTTTCGTCGGTCGGCGCTGTACGGTGTTGTCTAACTACTGCTCACAGCCCGGCTGGGCTCCGAGCAACTTGGGCTTGCGGATGATGTCGTCTGGCTTTATGCGGTTAATCCCCATGGATCCTAGCAGGCTCTCACCCAGCCATGGCACCGCCAGGTCATAAGGGCTTTTTCCTGCAAGGGCTGGGCGGGGGATGGAGTTGATGTGCGAGGCGAGCAGGCTGACATCCTCAGGTGTGAGGTTGTCAAAGCTCGTGCCTTTGGGCAGCACTTCTCTGATGTATTCATGCCCACGCTCTATTCCGCCTTTTTGGTAGGAGGAATAGGGGTCGCAGTAATAGACCTTGGTCTTGTTTAAGCCGTCGTCCCTGATGCCGCCTAGCTCCTCGATGTCTGCAAAGCCCAGGAAGCATGAGCCGTTATCGGTGAGTATCACTGAAAAGAAGTCACCGAAGCTGCGCATCCTTATCTCCATGAGCTCACCGTCCTTATCCTCTCCGTAGTCCGGCTCTTCTGCCATCTCCATATAGATTGCCAGGATGGAGAGCTGTTCCATGATTTCAACGTGGGTCTCGGCGTTGATGAGGAAGATGGGCATCAGCTCGAACCGGCGGACATAAAGCGTCATCAAGGCCAAGCCGCCTATTCGCCCTATCACGGTATCCATCTCGGTGGCAGAGGCCTGTACGGGCTCAGGCAGTGCTGTGAAGTCTGCATAGGTACGCCCGGGGACATTCCTGGGCTTTCTGACCCGTTTCTTGTAGCGCGGGGCATAGCGCACCTTGCGGTTCAGGTCGGCGTTGCACAAAGAGGGCAAGACCTCCTCATCGATGTAGGTGTAGATGGTGCGCACCGTCACCGGTATCTCGGCTCCATGCGTGAGGTAGATCTCTTCAATGGACTGACCGTTTATGATCAAGGGGGCGATAAGGGCGTCAAGTGCCTGTATCTCATCATAGGAGAGGTCTACCCCCCGACGAGACTCCGTGAGTTTCTTATCTGCGCTGCTCTGCGCTATCTTGGCATCATAGACAAGGCGCGGCACTTTGCACGTGCGCCTCTTCTTTGTCGTACAGCCATTGCAGACCCAAGGTGCGCCGAGCAAAGTTGCGCAGGTCGGAGGGCTGTAGTCTTTGCAGTAGAGACGGCAGCTCTTGCTGCAGGCTCTGCAAAACCTGGTTGTACACAGGCCGCAAAGCCCTTTATAGCCACAGGTCTTTTTCAGCGTGCATTCACTCATGGCCCCGCCAAAGGCAATCGAGACGTCACTTGTCCTGTTACGCAGAACCTCCCTTGACACGGTGGACGGGCTGACGCCGATTTCTCTGGCAATCCTGGCCAGGCTCTTGCCTTCGGCAAGCATTGCTTGGATGTCGCAGCGGATAGAGAAATCCAGGCGCTTGTACTTCGGGTGGTTTGGTGTACTCTTTACCGTGGTTGGCATTTTAGCCTCCTTTCCGCGCCAACCGACTTGATGGCTTCAGGTCAAATGGTAGCGGAAAGGAGGCTAGGTGTTACTGAAAGACTCAGTGCAACGCCTCCTTTGCAATGACCTTTTCAGATTTGCACTGGAGATTTCAATTGAGGAAATTGAGGAAATTGAGAATCTCGTTATCACTTTCCGCACAATCTTCCCGTAAGAGTGCTAAACTACCGACCATCATTGCATACGAAAGACGTGGTCACATGAATATTCTCAAAAGGTATTTGAACCGCTTCATATTCACGGAAGAACTGCCTTTTGAGGCACGTGTGTTGAATATGGTCTGCACGGTGGGGTTCGTCGCTACGCTCCTGTCGATAGCCGGTCATCTTATCGAACAGTCAAGCTTGTTCATCCTTGCCATCAAGTTCACTATGTTGATCTCGATACTCATCCTTATGTATGTAAGTAATCGGTACAGCCTTCACGTCCAGGGTAAATGGGTAACTGTCGTGGTGTTCTGCGATGTGCTGTTCCCCCTGATATTCATCGCCAACGGTGGCGTGCACAGTGGTATTTCAGCCTATTTCGTGATCTGCATCATCGTTATCATCCTGCTGTGTACGGGAAGGTCGCGTATCGTAATCCTGCTCACACACTTTATCATTGTGGGCAGCTGTTACTGGCTCAACTATGCCCGCCCCGAGATGATCGTGCCACTCACCGAGTATCAACAGTATGTTGACAGCATCCTCACCTTCCTTATCGCCGGTGCCTTTATCGGGCTTGTCGTCCTCATCCAGAATCATATGTATCAACTTGAGAAGGAGAAGGCGACGGTGGCAAGCAAGGCAAAGGGCGACTTCCTTGCACAGATGAGCCACGAGATACGTACGCCCATGAACGCCATTATCGGCATGTCCGCCATCGTCAGGACAACCAACGACTCCGCGAAGCGGGAGCGCAGCATAGTCAGGATCGAGGAGGCCTCGCAGCATCTGCTGGGCGTCATCAATGACATCCTCGACATGGCAAAGATCGAAGCAGGCAAGATGGAGCTGGACAACAGCGACTTTGACTTCAAAAAGACGGTTGACCGCGTGATCAGCGTGAGTGCCTTTCGCATCAACGAGAAGCAGCAGCGCTTTGTTGTCGATCTCGACGATCATATTCCCCACTATATGCGTGGGGACAGTCAACGTCTGGCACAGGTCATCACCAACCTGCTCTCGAACGCTGCCAAATTCACGCCAGAAGGGGGCGAGATACGGCTCCATGCGGCTCTTAAAAGCGAGACGGAATCCACGTATACCCTTGAAGTGCAGGTGGCGGACACGGGCATCGGCATATCC
>JAITOC010000110.1 GCA_031290175.1 Coriobacteriales bacterium
CCGTTGACACTGTCTTTTGTTATGGTCCACAGTTGGTTTTGGTTGTTGTCTGCTGTCGTGCGCTTGGTGTACTGGGAGACGTTTGCATTGTTTGCGCGCTTCTGTGCATCCACATCTAAAACCATACCTGAGTTCACATTTTGGATGAAGTAGAGATCGCCTGAAAAGCGCACGAGCTTGAACTGCTCGTTTGGACCTTCGTGAGCCTTGAACACGGTGATGTTTGCACCTTTTGTCTTTGAGCCTGCCAAGACATCTAAGACGGCGTTTTTAGAGGCTAGCGGCCGTATGAGGTAGGTGCTAGAGGTGGTAAGCGGGGCGGGAAGCGCCAAGGGGGTAAGGGCGCTGTCGTCTGTGGGAGGGTCAGCTTCAAGGGGGTCACCTTCAGGAACCTCGCCTGCGAGAGGATCAGAGGCAGAGGGGTCAGGGACATCCGACGAAACGCTCTCGTCGGCAGCGTCGTCAGGGGCGGGGGCAGATGGTGGGGCGCTCTCATCGGGGGTGGCCAGAGAGTCATCATCGGCTGTGGCAGCCCTCTCTGAACTTTTCTCTTCGCCGCCGGTTGCGTCTCCAGCGTTTATTACAACGGATGTGTCCGAACCCTTGCTCTCTTCCACACCCGCATAGGCGAACGGCGAGAACGCCAGCAGCAAGACAAAAACCAGTATGACTGAGAGCAATCTCGTGTGTTTCATGGCCACCCCTCTTGTTGCTCCGACTCCCTCTTGCCCTTTATGGTGCTCCAACCCCCCACGTGCCCTGAACTCAGGCGGCACGCACGCTTAACGCATATGCCACAATCGCCTGAAAGAAGGCTACACCGTCGGTATCGCCTGAGATACCGTCAACAACACGTTCTGGATGTGGCATGAGCCCGAATACGTTTCCTGCCTCGTTGCAGATGCCAGCAATATCGTCAAACGCCCCGTTTGGAGCAGAGCCGTCCGCACGACGCAAACCGTCCTGCTCACAATAACGCAGCACGATCTGACCCTTATCCTCGATTCGCTTCAGAGTCTCACCGTCACAGATGAAGTTGCCTTCGTTGTGATTGATGGGCAGCTCGACAACTGTTCCGGGCGCACGGTCGACCCACTTGCACACCGACTGCTCTACCCGCAGTGGCAGCTTCTCGCAGATGAACTTCAGACCCGCGTTGCGCAGGAGCGCGCCGGGCAGGAGATGGGCTTCAGTCAGTATCTGAAAGCCGTTGCAGATGCCGATGACCGGACGGCCGGAATCGGCATATCGTATGACTTCGTTCATGACGGGAGAAAAGCGCGCAACGGCACCACAGCGTAGATAGTCTCCGTAGGAAAAGCCTCCGGGCAACACGAGCGCATCGTAACCGGCAAGGTCGGTATCCTGATGCCAGACGTAGCCCGCATCGTAGCCAAGGAAGCAAAGCGCGTGCATGACGTCCTGCTCGCAGTTTGAACCGGGGAATACGACAACTCCAAAGCGCACGGCTACCCCACCTCTTCAATGCGGAAGTCCTCGATGATAGGATTGGCTAAGAGCTTCTCACACATCTCGGTCACACGCTCGACGGTGACGGTATCATCAACGGTCAGTTGGATGTACTTACCTATCTTGAGCTCCTCGATGCCCTCGTAACCAAGGTTGTCGAGGGCATTCTGAGCCGTCTTGCCTGCAGGATCGAAAATACCCTTCTTGCCTGTGACATAAAGAGCGTAGCGCTTCATTGTTCCTCCCCAGGGACGATGGTGTCCTTATTCTTCTTGTGCTTTGGGGTATCTCCCGCTTCTTCCCCTGGGGCAAGCGTGCCCTGAGCCTTCCGTTTTGGAGCCCGCTTTGCCTGCTTCTCCGCTCTACGAGCCGCCTCCAGAGCCTCAGCGCGCTGCCTGGATTCCTGCTCATGTTTGAGTTGTTTGGGTGATTTTGCGGCGGAGCCCCCCGTCGTCTGATGCTGCCTGATGAGGGGGCGCACCTTGCGCCAGTCGATGATGAAGGCACCGATGATGACCGGGTAGGCCACAATGAGGGTTGCGATGAAGGCATAGGACTGTGTGCTTGTTTGTGTCATGAAGTTCAAGACAAAGCCAACAGCAACGGCAGCGACGCCGATAGCCATGAGTATCCAGTAGATGCGGCGCCACTTCCGGTATTCTTCACTGTTGGGCATATTGGGCGGCGGAGCGATGAGCTTCTGGAGAAAGTTCGTCTTCGCAGGCTCCGTGGTTTTTGCAACTGCGGTGGTCTTTTTGTCTGGCACAGCTTGCAGGGTCTTTTTCGCTGTCGCTACCTTCTTGCCGGAATCCGCTCCTTCCGCAGCTTCTGCAGCCGCCTCTGCGGCCGCTGCCTTCTCGCGCTCAGCCGCTCGCCGGGCACGTTCAGCTGCCTTTTGAGCAACTTCCTTCTCGCGTCTCTTTGCGGCAGCGCGCTTCTCGGCGGCGGTCGAGGGCTTAGTCTTGATGTAAACGGATTCGGCCGCCTTGCTTGTCGGCTTTGCGGATGCCGCCGACTTGCGTGTCGTGCCGCCGGGACCGTCGCCTTGGTAACGTTGATTCATAGGACTACGCTGTGCCATCAGATGATACTTTCCTCTTGCGCCAATCGTGCCGATTATAGTCTGTGTAACTATAGCAAATCCAGACGACGAACGGGCTGAGCATCAAGTGAATATAAGCAGAAATGACCAGAAGCTGAGCAGAATAGTCAAAGCATAGCCTTAATAGCATAGGGCAGCACGTCATTACAGACTATTAACCATTCATATCATCTTCCAGCGCTTACGTATTTGATGCGAATATGCCGCGAGGATTTTTTTGCTCGCTAGCCTAACCATCCTGTGACAAAGGCTCTCTTTGCCGAGCCTTTTGTCGCGAACCAAGAGGTTCGAGAGCACAGCGCTTATCATGTATGATGAGCGCTTTCCATCGAACTCATGCCAGAAATCGGAACCTCTGGGCTTGATTGCGAAAAGCACGCCGATGATACTTGCTGTTGGGTTCGATTCATAGATGCCCGTATAATCTCCTTTTGTTATGACCTCGTCCCTATGAACAGCAATCGCTCGATGCAAGACAATATCGTTATGCGCAAGCTCAATCAGGTAAATCCTTCCTCTCTTAACCTCCATTGCAGGGATAATCTTCGCTTCGTCTCCCGTCCTCAACAAAGGCTCCATGCACCCTCCCTTCAGCCGCATGGAGATTTCGCCGGATGACTGCAGACGCGCCTTCAGGGCAAGTGTTTTCGCGCTCATACGGACACACTTCCGAGAGAAAGAACGCCATTCTGTGTCAGGGCGGCTACAAGCTCATCGATATCCAATTTCACAGTCTTAGCATCAGTGGTGTATGTTTCAGCAACTTTCATCACCGCAGCGTCAATATCCTGTGCCTCTAGAAGCGATTCCAGCATTATCCCCGCCATTTCATTCAGAACAACAGCATCGCCGTTACTAATGGTCAGAACGGTTGTCCCATCGACATCCTCGGCCACAATTCCATCACTGAGCCTATATCCCATGACTGAGTGCTCCTTCCGTTGACAATATAAGGGCAAGTTCGCTCGCAGCATCCGCTGAATCAGAAAATTCCACTTCGTAGAGACGCGCTCCCCGCTCTGCAATCATATGCACAAAACGCGCGAACAGGCGAGAAGGGGCTTATGCTCCCATGAGTGAGCTTAGAATGTGTTTTGGCAGTGCGGTTGGCGGCAGTTTGCGGATTCGCATCGCCTCCGCCTCGCAACAATAATGCGGGAAGACGATGACCCTCACCGCAGCATCGTCCTCACGCTTCATGGGCTGAAAAGCCACTGCGTCTAACGGTAGATAGAAGACTGCGCCATAGAGCTCACTGTAAACCTCAAGCGATTGATGTCTGCTGAACCGAGATAACAGCGCCTCGTTGTTGGCCTTTAACTGAAAGGGGAACTCCTCATACCAAACCGTCCCTTTGTTCGCATCGAGGAAGGCGCACTCGTCTCCGACAAATGCCCCATACTTGGAAAACTCCAGTGCCAGACTCGTTTTTCCTGAGCCGGACACCCCTGAGAATAAGACGATCCCACCTCCATGCAAGGCACCTGCTGCGTGCATGACGCACACCCCTCCGTCTACCCACGTGCAAAAGCTATCGCTTATTATCTGTGTTACACACTGTGCAGCCTTTGGCATCGACAGGCCTTCACAAATCCTGTTGCCGTCAAAAGACACGATATACTCACCATCTTTGCTGCCGACCACCGCGAAGCGATGCATCAACGGATCAATAGAACATGTACACTGATCATGTATTTCCACACGGAAGGCAGCGGCGAGCTGGTTCAGCAGCCTGTTTCTTTCGACTGCCACCTCATAAATTGCGCGCGTAAAGACAAGCTTGATACTACGCATGTTTCATGCCCCAAATCTCAAGAGAAAGACAGGAGCTGACTCGGAGCCGCCAGAAACAACACCGTCTCCATCAAAGCCAGCTCTATGATATATATGCTCATGATGCTGCTCAAACAATTCCGCCGACACACAGAAGTCATCGTCATTTGGACACTTCAAAAGTCCCAGCAAACTGAATGGTGACTTAATCCTGATGAGGTGGTGGGTTCCAAAATCGCTTTCCACCGCTGTAAGCTCGGTTTTTGTCTCCTTCCGGATAGCTCCGTCAAAGAGAGAATGCGTCGTATGCCCAAAGGCGTGATGCCGATCGCCGTAAAAACAGTAATCGACTTTATATGCGGTATAGGGTATATCCTCAATAAGTGGGTAGAGCCTGAGCTGAAGCAAATACCTTTCCCCGTCTTTAAGTCTCTGCGGAAGAAGCCACAGCAAGGTGAAAGAATCAGAAGTGTGTGCGATAGCATAGCACGCCTCTTCAGATGCCTTAACCCGCATAAACAGATCTGGAAGCATCGTATTTTTTTCAGGCTGGGCAACAAAAGGAATTGGATTAGTTTTGCCTCGCAGTGTGTGACGAAAAGCGAGCAACGAGACCTTGCGGGCGAGGTCGGGATTCTGCATTCTATCGAGGATATCGACACCCCATTCACTTGTCTTTGGATGGAGATGAGAGAGAGTCCCATAAGTCACATCGCGTCCATAAATCTCAAGCAGGTTTCCCAGGATTACCTCTGTGATATGAATCAGCCCAAATCGTTCAATAAGCTGAACAATATCACTCCATATGAGACTCGTACGATATCTTTTGAAAAAGAAGCGCATGTCGACATAATCACGCAGGATCGCCTTGTTGTCATAGTTGTTGCTAAAAAACGATTCTGAGTTCTCATACGTGTTGATAAGCAGAAAAAGAAACGTGGCAGCGACATCGAAAACCGGGAAGCCTGCGTTACGCGACAACGCAAGGTCATGGTCAAAGAGGCACCGCAGGTTTTCAGTTGCAAGACGATAGAACCCATCATGTAACTCAATTGTTGAGCTGCCTTGCCGGATGTATGGCGCATACTGAGGCTTGCCTGAATGCCGTCTAATCGGCACCTCTGTCACAGAAAATGTATCGAGAATCTGGTTTGCATGTGCCGCTATGAAAGCGCGCGGTTTTCCTCGAATCGACCCCTTGGCGCTCGTCGGCCCTTTCCGTTGACGATAACCCATGGCAAGCAGGATTTCGTGCATTGTCACTGCATTTTCTGGGGGCACAAGGATATCGATATCACCAACATCGCGCCGTCTTTCTTCAGCGTATACGCACTGCTCCAGTGCCAGACCTTTTATCACGACAAAGCGCACATCCGTCATCTGAGCTTTGAGGACAAGCTCTGATAGAATCCGATATGCGCATTCACGTTTTTTTGCATCCTCTGTATGCAACCGGCTTATTGCACCCCTCAGATCATCTGTCATCGAACTTTGACAGCGTTCAAAAAGAAAGGGATGCAGTCTGTGTTTTTCAACGAGCTGAAGGAAAGCTTGGTTTTCACGTGGTTTATCCGCAGGAAAATCCGCAGCAACAAAATCATCCCGCAGGCTCTCGAGAAATAGCTGATATGTATCCATACGCTCTTCCTCTATTCCACTTACAACAAAACACTTGGACGATACGAGCCAGGGAAACCCTTTGCGTCCTCACTGCGGAAGGTCGGGCGAATCGGTTAGTCGACGATAGTAGACACGCAGCTGCCCATCTTGCATAGTCAGGCTTAATTGGTACTGGTCATCGTTGACACCTTCAATACGCTCGGTGAGTTCATTGATGTTTACTGGGTAGCCCTCTATGTCTTCTACGAAAACACGATAGTAAGCGCCCTCGCCTTTAACTTGAAAGTAGAAAATCTTTACATCACTGTTAAAACTCCAAATGTCTACCCTATCGAAAATCACGATTCTAGTCGCATGCACATCGTAGCCCTGCTTGGTAAGGAAATAGCCTATATACAGCAAGGATCGCTCAGCGTTCTCCGTAGGCAGGGAATCGAGAGTATCAATTCCCTCGATATTCTCGCACGGAAAGCTCTCGGCCTCCCCCTCTCTAAGCGTATGGGCAACCGCCGGGTTATGTTCCGCTTTCATGTTGCTGTACTCGATCCACTCGTCTTCCGTCATCTTGCGCGGATTGCCCTCTTCATCGTAAAAATTCATTATCTCTTCCACCGTCTTATATTCTTCAAGCGGCTCTCCTTGAGCCTGTGCCTGCTCCTGTTCAGAGGGTTCATACGGGATTACTTGTTCAACTCGCTGCCTCTGTGGCTGTATCGGCGGTTGTTTCCATCTGAAAAAGAGCTCCCCGAAAAGCACGGTGAGCATTCCCACGCTCAGACAGAACGTGATTACAAGAGCTGCTTTCAGGAAGAAGCCGAGCCTTTGTCCCATCGTATCTCCCTAAAGATTCAGAACATTCACGTGGTAGTTAAAGACCCTAGAGACACGCTGGCCACCCCACTCGGTCTTCCACCCGTTGCTCCCAGGGTTTTGGCTTCCGTTGGCAATATAGCGATCCTTACTGACCTCGAACTCGAGGATCCGTTGTCCATTGTCGTGCCCATACAAATTGCAATCGGGATCTGACTGACTTTTTATATCGGCTATGACGCAATCCAGATCAATACTGACACCATAAAAGCCGTCAGGATCGCCAAGATAAAAGGAAACGATGTCACCCACTGCCCCAAAGGTTGATGTACAGGCTATGAGCCAAAGCCCATCTAAAACTGCGATACCATCGTTCCATCTCGTGCCTGCTGGCCGAGCACTCCACATTTCATAAAGGGCGTTCTGTGACGTGCCGCTATTCCAGAGAGTTTCGTCATAGAAAGTGACCGTAAATGGGCCGTTGCCGTATTGTTCGGGTATATATATCCCCAGCTGACCACCGCCGCCGCCCGTCATCGTCGCTTCGATTGTGTCAAGCTGCTCGGCCTTCCAGTATTCGAACCATGGCTTCTCATATGCCTTCATCTTATCCATGTGCGTACCCCTCTACAACAGGTTTATTGACAAGCTCGCGCGTCGTTTCTGCATCCGTCTCAAGGCCGTAGAACAGTCCATAGAACTCCTCTGCTTTCTGTGCCATATCATAGTCATATACCATAGGGCACAGGACACTGGCAAGCCAAAGCGTGCCTATCGCTTGAACAAGAACCAGAGACCCCAGCCAGCTATGGAAAAGACCAGGCGAGACTGCTACTCTACCACTCTGCACCGCAGGGATTGATGACCATATTTCATACGCCTCCCCCTCATGAGAGCACAAGGAGTCAAAAGAATCGGCATCATCGAACAACACGATACCAACATCTTCAGACGCAAGTGCTCCAAAGTCGATTGTCCCGTTCTCAGCGCTATGGGGGGTCACTATGGGCACAGCCCCTATAAAGGAGATGACATCAGCCTGCAAAGACGCGCTTCCCCGGCTATGCAACCCAAGCTCTCCTGATGCATAAAGCACTTTGCAGCTACCGAGCACCTTTGTTCTTCTCTTTTCAATATCTGAGTATATGCCCTCGATATAGGAGGCAAGCTTCTCGGCGCGTTTACCGCACCCCAAGAGTTGCCCGAGCTTCCGGTAAGCTTCAGGCAGTTTCCCAAACGAGATATCGAGAAATACGCAAGGCCTACCTGTCTCTTCCTGCAGGGCGTCGAGTCTGGATCCCAGTTCCTCTTTTGGCGTCCCGATATCAAGAATTATGCTGGGTACGATTGCCTCTATTCCCCCTAAATCGATACCAGTAGCTTCACTTTTGATTGCCGTACCAGTCTCCGGAAGATCTGTCACTGCCCCCATACCGGCGTTAAGATACTCTTGCGTCTCTGCCTCATTAATGCTCACCGCGACAGAAGCGAGCTTTTCGGGCAAGAGTGTACAAAGCATCGTCTGCGCACATATACCCATCGGGGTGACTCTCTCAATACTGCTTGGAATGCTAACGCCTCTGCCTAATGAATCCACGAAGTCATATACATCATCGATAACTTGTACTCCAAAAGCCTCTCGCGGAACGCCAAGTGCTAAAGCGCAGAGCGCGCCGCCAGAAACCAACTCTATAAAATGTTTCCGTGATAACACCAGTCTGTCAGCCATAAACCCACACCCCATCGTCTCCCAAACATCGCCGCCTCCAAGCAGCTTTCAATCTTGCGCTTCTGTCCTCTACCCATCTTTCAAGGTTAAACAGTTCAAAAAATCCAGAGCCTTTGTCTTTGTAAGAGCTGCGGGTAGCGATTGCTTTGCTGGAACGTTGTCACAGAGGAGATGTCCTTCTGCCGCAGAGTGGAAGATATAAGAGAACTCGCAAGAAACTAAATAGCCAGACGTGGTGAACAATATCAGAGCCACTCGTGTGTAACACATTTCAGATAGAATTGCAAATTGAGATTTTGCCGGATGTCGTTATAAAGCGATATTGTCACAACTTATAGAGCGAAAATGTCCAAGCTCTGGCATCCTCGTATCATAATCATCGTCGCCTCCCGGCGACTTTCAGTCCTATGTTCTTGCCTTTGAATATGGGACATAATTACTCCGATGGTAGGGGTCGCAGTTTGTACTTCCTGAAGCTTGTCTTCTTAAGAAAGCCTTGCGCCCCTTCCTGACGGAATTACACCGATTAGCTGGATAGCGCTTATGTCGCTTTATGTCTAACGAGGATGTGTGCCGTCAGGTGTCGGGGAGGCCCTACCGTATCTGTCCATGTCTAAAGGATCGGAGAAAATGATGTACTTCATCGGTATCGACGTTGCCAAGTACAAGCACAGTTTGGCAGCAATCACTGAGAGCGGAGAGAAAGTGATAGAGGGTTTCGTGTTCAAGAACACCACAGAGGACTTTGCCCGGATGCTTGACAGGCTCGCGTCTGTAGGCATCACCTGCGAGGACTCAAGGGTGGCCCTAGAAGCCACCGGCCACTACAGCCGTTCCATCACCGACCACTTGGTCGAGCATGGCTTTGAGGTCTGTGTGGGAAACCCGCTTCAGACCCACAACTTTGTAAAGGCCTTAAGCAGAAGAAAGGTGAAAAACGATGCTGTCGATGCTTAGGCGCTGGCACAGTGGCTCCTATCAAAAAGTCCTGCTGCATCCAAGCTGTCCCCAGTAGAGACATCAGAGCTGAAGTCGATTGCAAGGTTTCGCACCTTTCAGTCACAGATTATAAGCGACTGCAAGCGCAAAGTGTTGGCTGTTTTAGACCAAGTGTTCCCAGAGTACGCGAACTTCTTCTCAGATGTCTTCGGGTCTGCCTCATGTGCAGTGCTCTTTCGCTATCCAAGCGCACGTGCGCTCTCACGCTGCCACATCGATGCCTTAACCAAACTGCTGGAGGAATCAAGCCGTGGAAGGCTCGGCCGTGCGAAGGCCGAAGAGCTCAAGGTTGCCGCCAAAGACTCGTTTGCCACCAACGCCGCCGTATACGCCCAGTCCTTTGAGCTCACACAGCTCCTGGCTCAGATCGAGTTCACCAGAAAGCAGCTTGCCAGACTCGATAAGGAAATGGGTGAGCTATTGGACAAGTGTGCCACCCCGATTACCACCATCCCCGGCATTGGCACTGTCTGTGGGGCGACGATACTGGGCGAGATTGGCGACATACACCGTTTTACAAAGCCATCGGGATTGGTGGCCTATGCCGGTCTTGACCCGTCGGTGTTTGAGTCAGGCGAGTTCAAGGGCTCCAACAACCACCTCTCCAAACGAGGGTCGTGCTACCTGCGTTGGGCGCTTTGGATAGCTGCAGAACGTGCCAGGATGTTTGATCCAGTCTTTGGTGAGTATTACTCCAAGAAACGTGCCGAGGGAAAGTGTCACAAAGTGGCGATAAGTGCTGTTGCCCGAAAGCTCTGCAACACTGTTTTCGCCGTTTTGTCTAAAAACTCCGCATACGTCTGCCCGGTAGCCTAAGCAACCAATTCTGGCAGCGAGTCTTGTATTTGCAGGTGGTTTTGACACCTGTCGTTTTACTGTTGCCAAAATTACCTAAAAGCCTCGTATGCAACCCGTTATTTATCCCATATTCAACTATCAAAGTGCACTTACAAATTCTTCGAAATACCTATTGACTTCTCATAGCTGGCCTTTCTTCAAGGTAGTAGTAAACATATAAGTTTACTCTATTTTAACCGACTGTGGAGAGCTCACCCGCCATAACAACCTGTCACTCCAACAGTCATGTCAGGTAGCATAGGGGACTGTGCAGACACTATGAGGGGACGGCTCTCTATGCTCGTCCAGAGAACCGTCCCCTATGCTACCTGCTGCCCTATGCCAATAATCAGTTAAGCCTGCGGGTCTGCTACTAGCCTATCGTGCCTTCCAGGTCTGTGAGATAAACAGCCTTGGTGTAGGTGCGCAGACCCATGTCGCGATCGAGGGTGTACAGGCCGGCGCTGTCTTTGCCGAGAATGTCATAGCGCCCTATGTTGGTCGATGACCCATCCTCTTCCTCCACCTGCTCGTTGACGAACCACTTGAGAAACTCGACCGTCTTGAGGACGCCGGCCGCTGAGGCTGCGTTGCTCAGGTCGTAGATGGACTGCGTGACAAACTGCTCGTGCTCATAGGACGCAACGAGTATTTCGCGCACGCCCTCAAACTCGAACGGCGGCGCGTCAATAATGCCGAGACGAGCATTGCCACCTGCATTGAGAATAAAATTGAAGAT
>JAITOC010000041.1 GCA_031290175.1 Coriobacteriales bacterium
AGTACAAGGGTGTCAGCAATGTGCTGCGCTGAATGACCGGATGCAAAGCCAAGAGCAATCTCCACCTCCCGCTCTGTCAATCCTCTGGCTCTGAGATGGGCAAGAAACTTGAGCTGACGAGAGGACACTACGGGTAGGCTTGCGCCCACAGGCGCATCAATAGCGGAGCCTTGAGGAGAGACTGCCTTGAGAGCTCGCCCTTGTATGAAGGGCAACAAAACGATGAGGAGCATAGCGCAGTAGAGCGCAAACGCAAGAAAAAATGCAACTATCTGAAACACGGGGTTTTCAAGAGATGCCTTGAACAAGTACCCAGCGAGTGCACCCAAGGATATACCTGCAAGGAGCGTGATCTGTCCCAGGCAAAACATGCGGAGCGGGGGGTGTTCTTTGGCCTTTGCATAGAGCAACAGGCAGAAAAAGAGTGAAATGAAAAAAGACAGGCTCCCAAAGATGACAAGCAGCAAAAGCGCGGAGGCTGGGCGGATCAAAAGGATGAATGCAAAAAGGGCAAGCACGAGCATATAGGGAAACAGAAAGCACACGAGAGAACGAAAGCCAAAGGATCGACAGAGAGCAGAACAGCAGACCGATATGAAACCCAACACGATAAAAACGATAAACGTAAGAAACATCAGATTTGGCACCTCGAATAAGGCACCGTGCGATAATTGCCTTACCAATTCCAGAGCAAATCCGACACCAAACATGAGCATAGCAAAAATAAGCATATGTTTTGCCCAAAGGTGCTGAGGGCTTTGTGAGCTGGTGGTAGCATCAACCTTGCTGGCGCCCGTTTGCTTTCTGAGGAGGAGAAGAGAGCTCAAAAACAGGGCAGCCACCATCGAGAGAAAAACCATAATCTCGTGCAAGGGCTCAGACAAGAGCATGAGGACAAATACCACCACTGTTGCAAATGCGATTGACAAGGGAGTCATAAAGAGTAATCGAAAATCTGAGTAGTCCTTAAAAATCCTCAGCCAGCCAAGGAAGTGACACGCGACACCAATGCCCAGGAAAAAAGCAAGGAACTCTGATTGGAGCATGTCCTGATTGATCTGAATTGCCACAAAAGCCACAATGCTGATCACCAGAGCTATGCCATTGGACAGCAACCAAGTGCGATGAGAGCTCTGTCTCTGCAGTTTTGTGAGAGAAACACAAACCGCGACAAGAAAGGCTACCACCATGCCACAAGAAAGTACAAATACGTATAAGGCATTGAGTTCTCTGAGAGGAAGATAGAATTGACCATAGATAAGAGCAAAAGCTGCAAGCGAGAGCGAGAAACCAAAGAGCGCAACGAATGTCCCAAGTAAAGACATCGTGCGCTCCGAGGCCATGCTTCTCTCGTGGGGAACCATGAATCTTCTTCCCGCTACTACTGAGGTTTGGGGACAATCATCCTCACCCGCTGTCTCCGGCCTCAAAGGTGACGGGTGATTTTTCGAGGCAAAGAACAGCTAATACTTGACGCTACTGAACGATAAACTCACCAATAACTGTCGTTCCATCGGACTCATACACAGGGATTGACTTATCGTTTGCAGCGCAGGCGGCAGCATAGGCACTGGCGGCAATTTCAATCGTATTGTCATCAAGAGGAATAAGTTGGGCAAGCAAGTTCTGTTCTTCCACTGTCAGATAATCGAAGGGAGCCTCACCACCGTGTGCCTCAATGATGGTGCGTAAGGCTTTATTGGCTGCGTCAACATCGATAGACACTTTCAGCCCTGTTTGTTTTTGCACCGAATCGATGAAGACAAAAGAGAAGGAACTGAATCTGTCGTCCATCAACTTTGTTGCTTCTTCTGGGTTCTTTGGTTGGTAGGGCTGTTGGGCACGCCACAAATCTTCGCTATAGACATAGCCGATGGAGCCATTTGTCGCATAGGCGCTGATTAGGTCAGGCTCAAGTTCCGGTGAAGTGGCATCAAGCCCCGACCCATACGTATCCCCGCTCTCATTGATGCTATAGATGGTGGAGGGATCAGCATTGACGGCCGGGGCATCAGCACCAGCGGTGGAAGGATCAGCACTGACAGCAGGTATCGGCGCTGCTATAAAGTAGAGAACAAGAGCTACGACAAATACGAGTGCAACTGCAAGCGCTGAAAGTTTCGCCTTCTTGCTCTTCTCATTCATGAAACACCTCGCTTTCCAATTGGTTTTCTAGACACTCTGGTTTGGGGAGCGTGCTGGGAGCGCTGTTGTGTACCCGCCCGTCGAAGGATTATAGCCTAATGCATAGCCGTAGCTATTGTAGTTTCCGGAAGGAGCCGACGTATTCATTGCCGTTGTTGAAAAATATGTACCAGCACCATACGTGCCTGAACTGTAGTAAGTTGAACTACTGGCATCCAGTACGGAGCCGTTGTAAAGTCTTGCTGCCGACCCCAGATAACCACTTGGAGCACTTGAAGTCGAACAAACTCGAGTCTCTGCTAAAGCAAGACCTGTGGCAGGCCCAATAGCATACACATAATTATAAGCCATGTAGGTTTTGCTTCCTACAGTGAAAGTCATTGTAGATCCACTTGCAGAACCAGCGTAGGCGGCAACGCTGCCGAACATGACTAGGGACAATGCGATCAATATAGCCATAGCACTTCTGCAGAACACTTTTTTATTGCTTACTACTTGAACTTTTTGAGCCATGATACCTCCTTGCGATAGTTAGAGTGTACTGTTCTCGCAACATAAGCACGGCAGTTTTGAATGCTTCATGCTAGATAACTCTCTCCATAATAAGGTGTTTTAACCGGGAGGCGTTATATGTAACATGAGACACTTGTGGGCACAAATCAGTTCATTGGAATCACCGAACCCTCTTAGCTGTCTAACTACCATACATTGACTCGACTCAATCAGAGAGTAATCTGTTACCAGTCAAGTTTTATCATCATAACTGTTCTACGCGCACATTTTGCCCAGAACGCAAAAGATGGTATTAATCGTACTATGCGGATGCCGAGGGCATAGAGGCCTCAGACATCTTGGCCGACAGGAAGTGCCGTCTGTACTACTGCGACCAACGCCGAAGCGATCAGAAGAGCCGCTGCGAGAATGCGCACTGCCTGATACGCCGCGTGGTCCCCAAGAGCACAAGCTTTGAGGGGCTTACCGATGAGAGCGTGGCGCTGCTGACATCGCATGTCAACTCGGTGCCACGCAAGTCTCTATTTCTTTGCGACAAAGGTACTATTGGTTTGGCAATTAGGCTTGTACTATGCAGAGCCTTGCGAAAAGTTGCGGTCTTGTGCAGGGGCAATCGCCAAGGCTTGAAAGTCTATGAGCTCGTGGGGCATGCGCGCTTGGTTGCAGGAACACGGTAGCATTGGGAGTGCATAGGGTCGTTGAAGTAGTGTTTGCCCTGTGCGTTGCGTACTCAGCGCTGCTCGCGCAAAAGCCCTTGTCTCGGGCACTGCCGGTCATTGCTGAGCCGTAGTACCCGAGACAAGGTGTGTGCTGTGTTTTACAAAAGTGGAAGGGTGAGAGAGATGTCTCCAGCAAACAAAGGCTCACCTTCGTAATAATATACATGGAAGTGGGTGATCTCCCGTATCTCCTCTTCGGACGCGGTATAGAACTCGAGTTGCGTGGTATACAGGTTTGTCTCCTTGTCATAGGACGTCGTCATCAACCCGTCAAGTGCCTGCTCGTCGAGGGAGTCGTCATCGAGGATGAACTCGGAAGAGTGGCTTACAATCTCGTCGCCATAGGGCTCTGCCGTGATGGTCAGAATATTGCCGCTTACCTGATAGCTCCGCAGATAGTAGCCGCCAGTTGGTGTAACGGGTATCTGCACACCAATGTCAGTAAGGCCGTAGGTTCTCGGCCCGCTCTCATTGACCTTGCTTATGGGCACGATGGTGAAGCTCTTGATGCCGGCTGGACCACCGCGTAGTTCCCCTGCATGCAATTCACCCTGCAGGGCGCTTCCGGGTGTGAAGAGGCTGTAAGGCATGTAGTGCGCATTGTGAGACCCGAGGGGGGGATTAGGATCCGGGACGCTTTTACCGTATTCGTTGCCCTGGTCGTCAATAATGCGAAAATCCCTGAGGTCAAGGTAGGTGCCACCGGCAGAAAGCGCGTCATCATGAGTGTGCACACTGATAACCACACCAAAGGGGGTGATGGCAAGTTTCTCGAGGTCGAGGATGCGGGTCTGTCCGTCTATCACAAACTCGTATTGACCGGGGGCAACCGCCACGGTCTCTGTTGCAGCGCCGCTTATGTCCACCTGCGTCTTGAACACGACTTGCTCAGGGAGGGCGGACGTAGAGCCGTCATTGCTGGTCAAGGGATCAATAGTGACCTCGATCTCCACAACATCGGAGACCGTGATTGGGATGAGGTAGTCGGTGACCGTCTTGATGACCTTGTGCTCATCATCGGCAAAATAGGTGTTCCCGTCTTTTGCCTCCCGTCCCGCTTGTCCTATCGAATAGCCATTGACGCTTACGGTGGGCTGAGGCGTGAACATATGAAAAGCATAATCGTTCTCGCTCAGCTCGATGCCGAGTTCTGCAGAGAGGTCAATCGGGTCATCATAGGTATAGGTGAGGTAGACATCGACAAAATTGCCATCAACGGCAACGGTGTCACAGGTGACCGATACGCCGTCGAGCTCGACGGTCTGCCCAACCGCCACGTTGAACTTCTCCCGATCCGCAAGCGGTTGACCCTTGACGGTCACATCTTCAAACTCGATGGGATTCGGGCCTGCCAGCAACGAGCCGATCGCGAAGGCAGTGCCGCCCACGAAGAGGGTGGCGAGCACGGCGGCAAGGGCGTAGAAGGCGACGCGACGGGGTTTGCGCTGCGCGGTTGCAGCGGAGCGGCGGCGGGGTTCGTGTTGCATGGTTGCGGCGCGACGGCGTTGGTTGTGCATGCCGTCTCCGAGGGCAATCTTCTGCAGGGTGAGACGCGCGATCTTCTCTGTATCCACCTCCTGAGGCTCCAAGGCGAGGAGATCCTCCAGGGGCGTATCGTCCATTATATTGTCGTGCTGCTCATTCATGGGGTGACTCCTTTCTGTTGCAGGGCGAAGTGCAGAGTCCTGCGGGCACGGTGAAGACGGCTTTTGACCGCAGATTCGCTGAGTCCGGTTTCGGCAGCGATGCGCTTGATGGGTTGCTCTTGATGGTAGTAGCGGATAAGAATGTCTTTGCTTTGCTTGTCAAGCTCCTGAACAGCGGTGTTTAGCAGGCAATCCCGCTCCTGTTGCTCCAGAAGCTCTGCAGCGCTGGCAGTTGGGTTTTCCCGCATGAAGAGCTCGCTTTCAAGGAGCGCCTCATCCCACGCGGCCTGCGGACGTTGTTTGCGTGCCCAGTTGAGTGAGGCATTGCGGGCGACCACGGCGAGCCAGGGCTTAAGCGCGCTGTCAGGCCTGAGCTTGAAGGCGTTGCGCCAGAGTAAGACAAAGACGTCGGAGACGAGCTCTTCGCAGTCTTCAGTGTGCGCCACACTACCCAAAGTATTGCGCACAACAGCCATGACGTAGCCACCATAGCGGTGGATGACGGCATCAAGGGTTTGGGTGTCCCCTTGCTTGAGCCGCTCTATGAGATGCGATTCGTCCATTGTGTCCTTTCGTCAGGAAGACAGGATACGCACAGGCCGGGTACCACGGCTCTGTTTTTTTGTCTTCTCCTATAAGAACACGGTTCACAGGGGTTTGGTTGCAAAAATTGTTGGAAATCTTGCGCTGGAAGCTGCACGGCAAACCCGGCTCTTGGCACAGTAGCGACACAAAGTGGCGTTTGTGGTGCGGGCGGGGAGACTCGAACTCCCACAGGTCGCCCCGCCAGGACCTAAACCTGGTGCGTCTGCCAATTCCGCCACGCCCGCATCTCATATAAAGCCCCACAAAGAGGGCGATTCATTACAATGGTGCGCCCGGCAGGATTCGAACCTGCGACAAACAGATTAGAAGTCTGTTGCTCTATCCAGCTGAGCTACGGGCGCTCGAAATCGGGTCTACTTGAAGAAGTTGGAGCGGCAGACGGGACTCGAACCCGCAACGATCAGCTTGGAAGGCTGACGCTCTACCAATTGAACTACTGCCGCTTCAGAAAAACAAGTCATGATACAGTATAAGAAATCTCGGAAGAATACAACCCGGCAAACCCAGAATGTGTCAATCAGCGCAAGAAAACTCCACAAACCCGGTCAAGCAAAACAACAAGTAAACAGTAACAGTGCAATGCAAAACAGTGCAATACATTTTCGCCATGACGGCATAACAATGGTATACTACGTCCTCGCGTTATTATGGTGGGTGTAGCTCAGTTGGTTAGAGTGCCAGGTTGTGGCCCTGGAGGTCGTGGGTTCGAACCCCATCACTCACCCCATTGGTTTCACGCTTGCCTGCACAGCAGGCAATTTGGTAAGATTGCAAGCCGCACCTACAGAGGCGCACATTACAAACCTATAGTTTTCAGTCTGGGCCGTTAGCTTAGTTGGTAGAGCAGGGGACTCTTAATCCCAAGGTCCGGGGTTCGAGTCCCCGACGGCCCACCACCCCCAGAAATCGTGCACGAGCTCGAACCCGCGTGGGATTGACATGCCTGTGGCATGTAAAGGTCCGATTGAGCGAAGCGAATGAGGTCTACAAGCGCGAGCGTCGCGAGCGATTGTCGAGTCCCCGACGACCCACCACCCCCCAGAAATCGTGCACGAGCTCGAACCTTCACCAAACCAAGCCTCAAAACCTTTGCGCTGATTTACGTAGTGATGTGATAAACTACGGAAGTCGGCCAGCTGTAACGCGTAGAATCCCGAGATGGGTTTGCGCGTTTTTTTGTGCCCTGACGCAGTTTTAGGTAACGTTTCCCCAGCAAAGAAGGAGTGGATCTTGTCTTCAACAACACACGACGCTTTAGCACATCGCAACCCCATGCCAATTATCGCCGTAGCGGCCTTTGCCGCGTTTCTGGCGACTTTCAACGAGACATTTCTCATTATCGGCTTCACGCCGGTCATGCTTGATTTGCATGTCGATCTCACCACGGTTCAATGGCTTGCAGGTGCCTACATGCTCGGTGCGGGGGTCATGGTGCCCGTCTCCGCATTTCTGTACCGCAGCATACCGACACGACCTCTGTTTCTGGCTATCGTCGGCCTGCTTATAATCGGCAGTGTTGTCGGCGGGCTCGCCTTGAACTTCCCCGTCCTGCTTATCGGACGGATCATCCAGTCCCTGGGCACAGGCCTGTTGATCCCCGTTGGCATGAATATCACCCTCGATGTGGCACCGCGGCAAAAACTGGGCATCTGTATGGGTCTCATGGGAGCCATGACGACGCTTGGCCCCTCTCTTAGCTTTGTTATTGCCGGTGCGCTGCTGTCTATCTTCAACGACAACTGGCATGCCCTTTTGTGGACTTTTGCCGGTTTGTCTGCCTTGTGCTTCATCTTTGGTGCTGTCATGCTCAGGGATATCGGTAAGCTGACCCGCCCCAGGCTCGATGCAGCCTCCGTTGCTTTGATTGCCCTGGCACTCGTAGGCATCCTCTATGGAGCCTCAACCTTATTCAGCGACTCTGTTCAACTCCTGGTTCCCTTGGGCGCGATAATCGTTGGGGCAATCGCTTTGGTTCTGTTTGTAAGGCGCCAGAAGGGGCTGGAGCATCCGCTCATCGATCTGCGGGCGCTTTCCGTCAGACCCTTTGCACTCGGCGTCATCATGAATATGCTAGCTCTCATCATCATGTTTGCGATGAACATCATCATTCCCGTCTTTCTGCAGGGAACTCTTAACGTGTCGGCGCTTAATGCTTCCCTTGTCCTGTTCCCCGCAATCATTCTGGCAGTGGTGGTCGCCCCTCTTGCGGGGAGGATATACGATAAGCATGGCGTTAAGGTACTCCTGCCCCTTGGCTTTGCCCTGACGGCGGTTGCCGTGGTTTTGCTCTCGTTTTTCATCCGGACAGAGTCGCTCATACTTATGGCATTCATCTACATCTTCGTCATCTCGGGTCTGGCTCTGGTTATCGGCCCTGTGCAGAGCTATGCGCTCTCTCGCCTCACCCCCGAGCTCAATGCCCATGGTGTAACCATCATGAGCACGGGCTTTCAGATCGCAGGCTGTATCGGTGCGTCAGTCTTCTCCGGTATCTATGCAGTTGCTGTGGGCTTTGCATCAGCCTCTGCTGCCGCAGAAGATACGACGACAGGGGCAAACGGAGGATTCCTGGTTGTCGGGATTATCCTGGCAGCCCTCGGCGTTGTGGGTCTCATTCTGGCGTTTCGGATCAGCGCCTACAAGAGCCCCGCTCAGGCACCTGCGGCAACGCCATCCGTGCTTTCGCAGATTGCAAAGCACGATGTGTACACCCTCAGCCCTGACGACAAGGTTCTTGATGCCTTGCGCAGTTTTGTTGATAAGGGGGTTTCTGGGATGCCTCTGGTAAGCGATACGGGCGAGATCGTCGGCTTTGTCTCCGACGGCGACATCATGCGCTATCTTGCCAATCAACATTCTGCTTTCAAGACCGCCTACTCCTTCATCGTCGAGAGCGGCAACGAGGGATTCGACAAGAAGTTGACTCCCTTGGTGCAGTTGCCGGTCTCTGAGATCGCCACAAAGCATGTTATCAGCGTTGACATAAACATGGAGCTGGGTGAGATATGCAAGGTTCTTGTCGATCATCACCTCAAGAAGGCTCCCGTGCTTGAGAACGGGCGGATGGTCGGCATCATCAACCGCTCCAATATCGTGCGCTATTCAGTTGCTGATTATCTGGGGAGCATCTGATTGCAGGGTTCTGTGCAGACAGTAGGTTGACAGGGATAGATCGGGGGCGTTTCTACTGTCAGCCTACTCGAGAATCCCAAAGCGCGAGAAAGGCATGATGCGCAGTACGACTTTGCCTCTGATCTGACTCTCGCTAACAAAGCTGATTTGCGTGTTCTTGTTGTCGTGGATGTAGCCAATTGTGGAGCTTCGGCTATCATTGCTTTCAGCGCGGTTATCGCCGAGCACGAAATACGCTCCTTCAGGAACGGTTATATCACCCAGGGGGCTGTCGGTTCTTCCCTCTTTGGTGTAGGGCTCGTCAAGTGGGACTCCGTTGAGGTAGACGGTACCGCCCGCGATACCAATGGTGTCGCCGGGGACACCGATAATGCGCTTCACGGCGCGCTTGTCGTTACCTGCTGCGTCCTCTATCTTCGTGTGCACGACAACGAGGTCACCTCGCTGCGGTTCTGAGAACAGGTACGCCTGCTTGGCGACGTAGACGATCTCTTTCTGCTGGAGCGTATTCTCCATCGAGGGGCCGATTACAACCATCGGCGCAAAGAACTGCAGAAGGATAACCAGGAGCGCAACGGCGATCAGGGCATCACGCAAGGCGATTATGAGCACCTTGATCGTTTTCTTCTTCACAGCTCCCGCCTGCTTTCGATGGCGCGACCCAGCGTTATCTCATCCGCGAACTCAAGATCGCCACCAACCGGAAGCCCGCTTGCAAGACGCGTTACCTTGATGCCGAGCGGCTTGATGAGCCGGGCAAGATAGGTTGCCGTCGTCTCCCCCTCAACATTGGGGTTGCAGGCGAGGATGATCTCGGTAACCCCTGTATCTGCCAGACGCCCCAACAGCTCCTTTACACGCAGGTCATCTGCGCCAATGCCGTCGATGGGCGAGATTGCTCCTCCCAGCACATGGTACAAGCCATTGAAGGTATAGGTTTTTTCGATCGCGGCGATATCGCGAGGCTCGGACACCACGCAGATCATACTTTGGTCGCGTTCGGGATTCGAGCAAAGGGGGCAGAGTTCGGCCTCAGAGTAGTTGAAGCACTGTGCACAGAAATGAACCGTCTCCTTGACCTCGACAATTGCCTGGGCAAGGCGTGCGGCATCGGCTTTATCGGTGTTGAGCAGCCAGTAAACAATACGTTGTGCCGACTTTGGCCCAATGCCCGGGAGCCGCTCGAACTCATCAAGCAACTTCTGTATAGAGAGAGACTGTGCCATCTCTTAGAAACCCGGGAGATTGAGCCCGCCGGTAACCGCCTCCATGCGGGCGTTACCGAGCGCCTGTGCTGAGCGGAGCGCCTCGTTGGCGGCGGCAAGCACGAGATCCTCGAGCATCTCGACATCTTCTGGGTCGACAGCTGCCGGGTCGATGGTCACGCTCTTGATCTCAAGGTCCCCACTGACAACAATCTTTACTACTCCCCCGCCCGCCGTGGCCTCAGCGGTCATCTGCGCGACTTCTTCCTGCGCCTTTGCCAGCTCAACCTGCATCTTCTGAGCCTGTTTCATCATCTTGCGCATATCCATGGTAGCTATCCTTTCTGGTGCGTGTGGGTCAGTCGTTGTCAATCGTTGTCAGTCGTTCTTGGGAGGTATCGTCTCAATGGGCACTTCGGTGCCAAAGGAGGAAGCGAGCATGTTGGCGAGAGAGGTCTGTGCGGGGTTGGCTGCGTCGGGCGCGCCTGCTTCAGATTGCTCGGTAGCCCTTGTACCGGGGCTTTGCGAGCTGCTGGAGTCGTGTACCCCGCCGGAGCTTTGCGAACTATCGAGGTCGAGGCGTTGCCCTGGCTCCCTCGCTTGAGATACCAGAGACGGGGCACCCAATGTAAAGGTCAAAGCGAGGGGGGCACCGCTAATCTGCTCGATGAGCTTTAGCAGGATTTCCTTCGTCTCGGGACGTTCAAGGTTCGCTTTTGCAAACGTGGCATCATCGGGCAACTCTATGAGTAATCCTGCGGTCTTGGGGTCACTGTGCGCCCGAGCACCGCCGAGCATACTCTGTATACTGCGCTTCTTCAGTTCAGTCAGTTCATGGTCGAGCTGCTGTAGTATACGATGCGGGTCAAGGGTGCGTTCTGCGGCTTCAGTGGTTACTGACGACAGCGGCTGTGGGCTTTCCGCGGGCTTAGGCAAAGGCGCAACGGAGGCAGGCTCGGGCTCCACGGGTGAAGCGGGGGGCTTGGCGAGTGGAGCTGTGGGCTGAGCGAGTTGAGAGGGCGGCTCAATAGGCGGCTTAGCAGACGAGCTAACGACAGTCTCCAGTTGGGCTATGCGGGCCGCCAGGGATTCCAGGGTCAGATCCGACTCAGGGCGTGCCATGCGGGTCAGCGCCACTTCAAGGGCGAGCCGAGCATTTGCCGCAGTGCGCAGCTGCGACGCCAGATCACCCAGGACAACGAGCACGAAGGCGAGTCGATCGATCGAGTCAAACTCGGCAACCTGCTCGCGATAGCGCTGCGCGTCGTCCACCTCACCCTCAAGGAGCTTTGTGAGATCGGGTCGGTCACCGACAACGGCGGCAACATAGAGGTTGCGCACATGGGTTGTGAGCTCGCGGACGAATTGCGAGATATCCGTACCGCTCTGTGTGAACGATGCAACCCAGGCAAAACAGTTGGCAACATCACGCGCCGCGATGAGCGAGGTAACTCCAAAGAGTTGCCCGACCTGCACCTCGCCAAGCATGCTCTCGGCTGCCTCAAAGGAGACCGCACCGCCGCCGAAGATAGCTATCTGCTCAAGTTCGGTGATCGCATTGCGCATCCCCCCCTGCGCACGCTGCGCAATGAGCGCAAGTGCCTCTGGTTCAGCCGTAAAGCCCTCGTGTTCACAGATGTAGCGCAGACGCGTGATTATCTCATCACTGCTCAACCGGTGAAAATCAAAGCGCAGGCAGCGCGACTGGATGGTCTCGGGAACCTTATGGGAGTCGGTTGTGCACAGCACGAAGACCACGTGATCAGGGGGCTCTTCAAGCGTCTTAAGAAGCGCATTGAACGCTCCTGTCGAGAGCATGTGCACCTCATCGATAATGTAGAACTTATGGCTGCCCTGGGTAGGCGCGTATTGCACGCGGCTGATGATTTCCTCTCGTACGTTCTCGACACCGGTACGCGACGCCGCATCGAGCTCATAGACGTCGGGGTGGAGCCCTTCGGCTATCTGTAGGCAGTGCGGACAGGTGCCATCTGGTTGATCCGTAGGCGCTGAGTCGCACAGCAGAGCCTTTGCCAATAAGCGCGCCGTCGTCGTCTTGCCGGTGCCACGTGGGCCACAGAAAAGGTAGGCGTGCGAGACATTACCCGTGAGCACAGCCTTCTTGAGCGTCGTCTCGATATGCTCCTGCCCCACCACATCGGTAAAGGTCTCAGGTCGGTATTTGCGATACAGTGAAATGGACACGCTTGCTTTGCTCCTGTCGTTTGTCTAATTTCTCTTCTTTGCGGTGCGTGCTTTAATGATACCAACAAGTGTGGGGATAAAACTGATGATTACAATAGCAATTATGACCCACTCGAAATTATCCTGTACAAAGGGGATGCCGCCAAAGAAGTAGCCAAGCAGGACAAAGATGGTCACCCAAAGAACACCTCCCACTATGTTGAAAAGGGTGAAGCGCATGAAGTGCATATTACCAACACCTGCGAGAAACGGCGCAAAAGTGCGGATGATGGGAAAGAAGCGCGTAAGAACAACGGCGAGGAGTCCGTATCGGTCAAAGAACTCCTGCGTCTTGGCTATGCGCTCAGATGTCAGAGCCTTGACCCGCCCTGAGTTGATAATCTTCTGCCCCAGGGTGCGGCCTATCCAATAGTTGGACGTATTGCCCAGAACCGCTGCAAGATACATGAAAACAAGCAATGCTGTCAGATTAAGCCCACCACCGGGTGCCGCAAACACGCCGGCGGCAAAGAGCAGGGAGTCGCCGGGCAGGAACGGCGTGACCACAAGCCCAGTCTCAATGAAGATGATGAGGAAAAGCGGCGTATAGACCCACACCGACCCCAGTGTCTGGATCCATTCGGCTATGAAGCTGCGTGGGTCACGCAGCAAGTCTATGATGAACTGAATGAACTCCAATGGGCATCCTCAAAGCACTGAGAGAATGAGATAGGCCCAGACGCTCGTCAGAGACCCCTTATGGCTGCTTCCGTCAAGACCTGACCAGGTTCGGAGTATATCGCCGTCTGGACCCATCCCATTCTCTCATACTTGAAGCTGAGGTGGGACGAGGACAATGCAGTGTATCAAACTTCAACCAGAATCGGAAACAGCGGCTCATTTGTCTCGACATACATGAGTTCGACTGTTCCGGTCAGGATATCAACGTACTGGTATGACTGGCGGGTGACGCGACCACGTTTGCGCTCGACCTCCATAATGAAGACCTGCGGATGCGCCTGCGTAAGCACGCCCTCGCACTCGACAATCCTCGAGCGCCCCATATTAGCTTTCAGCCTAAGTCTTTTGCCAGTCTGGTCGACCAGCGTACCACGGATTCTTTCGACAATCCTCGCCTGATGCGTCAAGTCCATTGCGTGTTGCTACCTCCCACAAATGAATATTTCGTGGCCATTGTAGCACGTCACAGGGTATTTTTATGTTTCCAACAGGTAACGCTCTTGTGGCAAGCAAAAGAACATGAAATCTCCATAAATTGAGACAGTCCTCACTTCAGGCAACTATGGCTGTGCCTGATTGTCCTTTTATGGCAAGACCGGCCTTGTCGAGCGAGCCGATAATCGCCTTGCGGCCGGGGGCTGCGGCAACGAACTCGCAGGCGGCCTGTACTTTGGGCAACATGCTTCCTGCCGGGAACTGCCCCTCTGCGCTGTAGCCTTCCATCTCGGCCACCGTAGCGGTTACAAGCCCCCGTTGCGCGGGGGTGTTGAAATCGACGAAGACACATTCGGCGGCCGTGAGGATGAGGAGGATGTCCGCATCGACAAGGTGGGCGAGTCGGGCAGCCGTGAAGTCCTTATCCACCACGGCATCGACTCCATGGTAGCGCGTCCCTCGATATACGACCGGCACTCCCCCTCCTCCGCAGGCAATGACAACCTGCTTGTTCTCGATAAGTGCCCCGAGCGTGATCTTCTCATAGATATCGACGGGCTTGGGTGAGGGCACAACCCGCCGCCACCCGCGTCCGGCATCTTCAACATAGGGTTCTCCCGTCTCTGCGCTGAGGCGACGGGCAGTCGCTTCGTCGAAGTAGCCCCCGATAGGCTTGGTCGGGTTCTTAAATGCAGGGTCGTCCGCGCTCACCACCACCTGCGTCAACATCGTGACCACAGGGATGTTGTCATGCCCTCGTGCCACAAGTTCCTCATCTATGGCCTGCTGAAGGTGATATCCGATGTAGCCCTGGCTCATCGCGATGCATTCTGCAAAAGGTATAAGCGGTGCGTCGCCCAGACGATGGGCATCCTCAAAGGCAAGACGGATCTGCCCGACTTGCGGGCCGTTGCCGTGCACGATGACAAGGCTGTTGTCCGCTTCAATGAGGTCGGCTATCGCCTTGGAGGCGCGTTCGGCCTTTTTGAGTTGTTCCTGGGCGTTCTCGCCCAAGGCATTGCCTCCCAATGCCACAACGATCTTGCTCATTGTTGCTCCTAAACAGGTTGCTGCTGGGTGATACAGTGGATGTTGCCGCCGCCGAGCAGGATCTCGCGGGCAGGAATCTGCACGATTGCACGGTCGGGAAAAGCCTGCTGCAATATCTCGTGCGCAACCGCGTCAGCCGGGTCGTTGAAGGAGGGTGCGACGATGCCGCCGTTGGCGATGTAGAAGTTCACATACGACGCCGCCAGGCGGTCTCCAGCATTGCGGGGCAGCGTCCCATCCACCGCATCGACACCCTTGCTCTCCTCCGCTGTAATGAGAACGGGCTTGGGCACCGGCAGCTTGATAACCTGGAGTGCACGCCCCCGGGCATCGGTCGCGCGCGTGAGGATATCGTAGTTCTCCTTGCTGATGGCATACTGCGGGTCACTCTCGTCGTCGGTCCAGGCCAGAAGCACGCATCCCGGCTTGACCACACAACAGATGTTATCCACATGACCGTTCGTCTCATCGTTGTAGATGCCCTGCTTGAGCCAGATCACCTTCTCGATTCCGAGGTATTCAGCGAGCTTTTCCTCTATCTCTTCACGCGTGAGCTCGGGGTTGCGCCCCTCGGAGAGGAGGCATTCCTCCGTCGTGTAGAGCGTGCCCTCACCATCGGTGTGGATGGAGCCGCCCTCAAGCACGAATCCTTCAGCACGGTAGCGCTTCTTGCGCTCTATCTCGCAGATTTTGCGGGCAACCTCGTCGTCTCTATCCCAGGGAAAGTACAAACCGTCAAACAAGCCACCCCAGGCGTTGAACTCCCAGTCCACACCGCGCACCTCGCCGCGCGCGTCCTTCACAAAGGTAGGACCGCAATCACGCACCCAGGAGTCATTGTTCGAGAGCTCGACCACGCGCACGCTGTCAGGCAGCAGGTTGACGGCGTTGTCGTACTGGGCTGCGCTGACGCCGACCGTCACCGGTTCAAAGCGGGCTATCGCTGCTGCCACCTCGACAAATACTGCCTGTGCAGGCTTGCCTCCCAGGCGCCAGTTGTCTGGCCTCTCCGGCCAGAGTATCCAGCAGCCCGCATGGGGCTCGAACTCTCCCGGCATCCTGAAACCATCGCTGCGGGGCGTAGTATCCAAACGAAGCATGATTATCTCCTTTCTTTTCGTGCTGCATTGAAGGCTATGACTTCGCCGATGACAACGGCGACGATGGTGCCCGCCAAAAGCGTCCAGTCGACAAACCAACCTTCTTCTTCCGGATAGGTGATGCAGAAGACGAGGGCAAGGATCAACAGGACAAAGGGCACCCAGGTGATGATATTGAGCAGGATCGGACCGCCTCCGACCTTGAAGGGGCGCGGCGTATCAGGGTCGCTGATACGGAGCTTGCGGAAGGCGGGGAACAGGATCAGATAGCTGGTCAGAAGGGTGATAATCTGCAACGCAAAGAAGCTCCAGAAGACATCGGGGTCACCTGTGAACAGCTCGATAAGCGGTGCGATGCAGACAAGAATGCTGGCAACGACACCGTTTATCATCGACGCTCCAAAGGGTATATCGTCGGTTCCCTTCTTGCGGATGCTGAAGGGCTTGGGCATCGCGCCCTTATCTGCAGCGTACATGGCAACATAGTTCACGCCGAGCGCCCACGAGAGCAGGTTTATGACCAGAGTATAGATGAACATCAGAGCAATGATAATGAGCACGATAGGACTGACGCCAAGACCCTCAAAGAAGAAGATAAAGCTGTCTAAGAGGCCTCCGGATGCGGTGAGCTCGTCGATGGGCACCGCCACGCCGATCCCAAAGGAGGCGAAGATATAAAAGGCCGCCACAAGGATACCGCCGAGTAACAGTGCCTTGGGAATCTGCTTCTTAGGGTTCTCCATCTCACTTGCAAAGGTGGTCACAACCTCAAAGCCGAGAAAGTTGAAGATGATGACTGCGACGAAGGAGATGCCGGCAAGATTGAGTCCAGGCAAGAGATCCATCGGCGACTCGATGGGATTCGCGACTCCATAGGTAACAGCAAAGTAGATGCCGAGAACACCGAGCGCCACCATGATGAGAATCTTGAACACGGTGGCGATATTGATGAGGATGGCGTTTTCTGCCACCGAATGGTTGGAGAGGTAGCTCACGATCCAGATGAATACAAGCTGAACCGGAAGCGCGACATAGAGGGGGATGCTGATGCCAAAAGCCTGCTCGATAACCCCGGTGCTCAGCACGGCGAGCGATGCCATCCAGAGCGCGAAGTTGACCCAGTAGTACCAGGCCACGCGGCTGCCCCAGCGCAACCCAAAAGCGCGGTTGACCCAGTCAAACAGACCACCCTCCCCCTGATAGGTGGTGCCAAGCTCAGCACTCACGAGTCCATAGGGCAGAAAGAACGCAATAAGCAGGAATATCCACCAGAAAAACTGGCTGTTCCCGATAGAGGCTGAGGGCGCCGCTGCCTCAACCACCAAGATGATGCAGACCGCTGCCAGTACCGCATCAAAAAGCTTGAACTTCTTTTTTTCGGTCTTCTCCATGGCAATCCCCTTTCTCGGTCGAGCGTTTTACTGCAACAATGAGTTCAACTTGAGCCTTGCGGCCTCAGCCGCCTCCTTGTCAAATGTCGTCGGTGGCATGAAGTAGACGAGCAGACCGCGCATGGCGGTCAGCCGGTTGCCCGCCTCGTCGAATGCAACGGAATAGGGTGCGTCTAAAACCTCATCGGTCACCTCGACGCCGCGTGACGCAGGAAGGCAGTGCATGAACTTTGCCCCGGGTGCCGCCTTGCGCATGGACTCCGCTGTGACCTGGTACTTTGGCATGAATACAGCCGTGTACTCCTCGGCGGTGCGCTCCTGGTCGTAGAGGCCATACCATACGTCCGTGTAGACGAAATCCGCATCACGATAGCCCTCATCGCTGTCATCCGTGATGGTAAAGCTGCCACCAGAAACCGCACAGTTGGCACGCAGGATCTCCTGGTAGTTCTCGCCCAGCTGATAGCCTTCGGGTCCAAAGTGCGTGAAGTGCGCACCCATCTTAGTGATGATCATGCCCAACGATGCACACACCTGCGTCGCATCGCCCACGAAGGTCACACGGATGTCTTCCAGCTGCTTGCCCGCTGGCAGGTTCTCGATGATGGTGATGAGGTCACCCATCTCCTGCGTTGGGTGGTTGTAATCGCTCATGCCGTTGATGACGGGGATAGTGGCATAGCGCGCAAGCCCGACTACGTCTTCGTGGCGGTCAACCCGTGCCATGAGGATGTCGGTCAGGCGCGAGAGCACCGTTGCGGTGTCCTCAAGGGTCTCGTGCCCGCCCAGCTGTATCTGCCCGGGAGCGAGGTACTGCGCATGACCTCCGAGCTGCTCCATCGCGGTCTCAAAGGAGACGCGGGTACGGGTCGAACTCTGCTGGAAGATCATACCGAGTGTCTTGTTGGACAGAAGCTGCGGGTAATACCCGGCTCTGATTGCGTCCTTTATCGTCAGTGACAGGTCGCAAATCTTCAGCAGTTCTTCTTTGGTAAAGGGTGTGGTCTCGATGAAGTCCTTGATACGTGCCATGGTGGTTTCCTCTCTAGCCAAGGGAGAGGATCCTCTTTTTTCCCTCCCCCGTTATGACCAATACACAAACCGCATACTGTTTATCATTACTGTACAACGAGAAATCGTACGAAGCTACAGATTTAAGGTTTATTGTATCGACAATAATGATTGTGAACGATTTTACATTCGTGTTAACAATATTACTTTTACTTCCTCCTCAGCTCTCCAGGCTCTCGTATACGAGCAGTTCGAGGATCATCAGCATGGCGACCTGTGAGGTGAGGTCGATATCGTTCATGTGAACCTCATCGGCAAAGATGTAGAAGTTCACGTCCGACATGTTTTGGATGGTATTATTGTCAGCTCGGGTAATAGAGAGCAGGAAGGGGCGCTTCTCGTGAAAGACACGCTCCACGGTCTCGATAAGCGCAACCTCCTCGCCTGAGTAGGACAGGACAACGAGCAGATCATCGTCACACACAAGATCCATCATGGCGCTGACCTGATAGGCAACTTCAGGAAAATAGGTGCGGCGCCCTATGGCCAAGAACAGCTTTTCGCAGTATCTTCCCAGTTCATTTGCATGGGTGTCGGTGATGATATAGACACTGGGCTTGCGTGCCAACACGTCAAACACCTGCCGGATCTTTTCAGTCGGCATGACACGGACTGTTTCCATAATGTTCTTGAGATACTCATCGGAGTATTTCTTGCTGTGCAGCACTGAGGGTACTTCTGCGGCATGGCTGCGGTGCTCAGTAACCAGAAGGCTGTTGGTAAAGTCACTGTAGCCAGAGAAGCCGAGCTTCTGCGCAAAGCGGAAGATGGTCGTGGTGGAGAGATAGCGCTCCTCAGCAAAGCGCTGTATGCTCAAATCCTTGACTTTGTCCATATTCTTGATGACATAGTCAAAGAGCGCCCGCTCGGTGTGATTGAGACGAGGCAGCGCATCCTGCGTCGCCTCAAAGAAATCTCGTGCCATAAAGACCCCCCTACCTGAAGAGAAAGATTGTTACCTTCAGCAACTTACATCAGAAACATTATTACACAATGCTGCAAAGCTTGCACCAAGCTCGCGATATTGGTTAACCGTGAGCGTCTCGCCGCGGGTCTTTGGGTCTATCCTGTGGGATGCAAGAAGCGTGTCCACGAGCGCCGGATCTTCGTTGTGGGCGGAGAACCAGGAGCGCATGGAGTTGCGGATGGTCTTGCGTCGCTGGGCGAATGCCGCCTCAATGATGCTGGTCGTAGCCCTATGAAACGCAGAAGCCGTACAGACTAAGCGCCGACGCGACCCCTCCTTCTCGTCCCCCACCCCCTCTCCCTCAAGGCTCCCTGCGATGCGATTGAGCCGCAGCACGGTTGAATCGACGCGAGGCGGGGGCAGGAAGCTCTGTGGGCCAACGCTGAAACTGCCGGCTGGTTCAGCGAGGAGCTGCAATTTGACGCTGTAGGCACCATAATCCTTGCTGCCGGGATGAGCCGCCATACGGGCAGCAACCTCCGCCTGCACCATAACAGTTGCGCTCTCCAGGCTGGGGAGACGCTGAAAGCACTCCAACACGATAGTCGCAGCAACCGCATAGGGCAGATTGGCGATGAGTTTGCTCGGGGCAGCTGCCAGGTCGTGGTTCGGCGCACCGAGGAGGTCGAGCGCATCTGCGTGGATGAAGGAGAAGCTAGCAGGATAGCGTTCCTGCAATTCTGCTAATGCAGACAGCAATTTATCGTCTTTCTCGATTGCCAGAACTGAAGCCCCTTGGAGCAGCAGCGCCTCGGTGAGCGTACCGATTCCTGGCCCCACCTCAAGCACCGCATCTCCTGCAGAAAGCTCTGCGAGACGCAGTATCTTACCCACGATGCCGTCATCGATGAGAAAATGCTGTCCGAGGGACTTTTTGGTCGTTATCCTCCGCGCTGCAAGCGCCGCCTTCGTGGCCGAGGGTGACGCAAGGGGCGAGAACCGGGTCATTCTTCTGTTTCAGGTTTGGGAGTACCGCTCTTGATGAGTCTGCGGTAGTCGAGGTCAATCCCCGCCTTGGCATCCCCTGCCGGATCATCAGAGACGGAATGGGCGCGGGGGGGCATGATGACAGCATCGGGTGCCAATACGTCGTCTCCCTCTGCATTGAGCGCAGCGAGCTCCGCCTCAAGTGCCGCGAGCTGCTCGGCAAGTGCGTTTGCCTGCTCCTTCTTTGCGGCGTAACGCGCGAAAGCACTGCCCGCGTCGATAGCGTGCTGCACAAAGGCCTCCTGCTTTGCTGTGGCACGCTTGAGTTGAACAAGCTGAGGCTGAGCATACTGGTCGAAGTCCTCCTCGTCAGGGAAGTCCGGCACATCGCAGGGCGCAAGGAAGCCTATAAAATTGTTGACCTTCTCCAGGGTAAACCCGGCAACCGCCAGGGCACTTTTTGCTATGCCAGCAAGAGGAGCATAGCCGTGTGCATCGCCACCGCAACCGATAACGAACAGTTGCGCCGGACGTTTGACAGAGACCTCATAGCCGAGCACATACCGCTGCACCCAGTTGGGCTGGAATCGGTCGAATACGGCTTTGAGCTGCGCCGGAGGGCCGGCAAAATAGAGAGGGCTCACCAAGGCAACAGCATCCACCTTCTCAAGCAGAGCCTTGAGTTCAAGATAATCGTCATCGACGAACTGCACAGAACCTGCATCGGCAAGCACACAGGTGCCCGTCTTGCGACAACCCTCACAGCCAGTGCAGGGGCTGATGCGCTTCTTTGATAAGACGAAGCGTTCGGCCTGTGCGCCCGCACTCCGGGCACCTTGCTCCAGTAAATCAATCAAGGCCTCACAGGTGTGTGTGCGCGGAGAGCCCGAGATGAAAAGGAGACGTGGTCCTGTATCAGCCATTGCTCCTCACTCCCTTTGCATGTGCGTAGAGGACTTCCTGCGCCTTGGGGTTATCCTGCCAGGAGCTCGTGTCCCGGTCAAAGAAGCGTCGGGTGTTCTCATAGACTTGTGTGAGCAGTTGGATTGCCTCACGACCCTGTACCCCGTGTGCCTCAACCAGCGCAGCCGCCGTGAAGACCGTGTGCTCGGGGCCACAGATGACGCCCCTGACCGGATGCGGTGCCATAAAGGGGGCATCAGTCTCCGTCATGATGCGTGAAAGCGGAGTCTGTCGTGCTGCATCGCGCACCTCATCGGCCTTCTTGAAGGTCAGAGCCCCTCCAAATGCCACAAAGCAACCCAGGTCGAGGAAGGGTTTAAGCGTTGCGAAGTCAAGATTGAAACAGTGCAGCAAAGTCCCGGCAAGGGGCATCCCCTGCTCTTGAAGGATGCGGAGACCGTCTTCATGTGCCTCGCGCAGATGGAGAACAACGGGGAGCAGCATCTCGTTTGCCAGCTCGAGCTGGCGCTTGAAGACCTCCTGCTGCACGAAACGCGGACTCAGATCGTAATGGTAATCAAGCCCGATCTCACCGATGGCTCCCGTTATCGGTTGACCCGCTGCCTTGATGATGATGCGTTCGACCTGAACCGTGTATTTGCTCGCGTTGTGAGGGTGGCAGCCAACGATGACACGCAGGTCAGGAACATGCGTGGGAAGAGCGGGGGCATGATTGTGGATCACAGAAGTACCCGGTGCGTCTTTCTTGTCGTGCTCGCGCAGCGCGTTGCCGTGCCACTCGTCGAGGAGGGCATGCGCACCCGTCTTCCATTCGGCAAGGTTCTGAAAGGTGTACAGGGGATCCTCGGTCGGGTCAACGATGGTAACAATGAAGTCAACACCGTGTGCAGATGCACGCGCGAGGGATAGGGCGGGGTGATGCAGCATGTCGAGATGCGCATGGCTGTCTGCAACGGGGGCATCCAGCCCAGGTGGCGAGACGATTCTTCCCTTGGTATCACGGAACAGCGCATCCCAGAATACCTCAGGAGGGGTTTCCTGATGTGCTACATTACTGGCAGCATGGGTAACGACACGCATCAATCCAACTCCAAATCGTCCTCGGAAAAACGCGGGAAAAGCGGTTCACCGATTGTTATCGTATTGCCTGCGCCAAGCCCGCCCCACTGGCTTGCCTGTGCCAGGTCGGTCGTCGTTGCAGGGTCTTTGAGCGAGAGACGGCTGAACACCTCAGCAGAGCTCGCCGGCATAACCGGAGCAAAGAGCAGCGCCATGATGCGGATGGCTTCAAGCGTATTATAAAGCACGAATGCGAGACGGTCCTGCGGCGTTGGCTCCGTCAGTGGCGTGGAGCCCTCCACCTGTTGCGTGGAGTCCTCCGCCCGACCCGCATCCGCAGGCAAAGGCGCTTCTGCCGCAAGCTTTGCAAGCGCCCAGGGGGCGCTTTCCTCGATGTAGAGGTTTGTACGATCACAGAGCTCCCTGACCGTTGCAAGCGCACCCGAGTAGTCAATCGCATTCATCGCCGCAGCGTAGCGGCCATAAAGATCCT
>JAITOC010000058.1 GCA_031290175.1 Coriobacteriales bacterium
ATGAGCCTGTAACCTGCTGTTTCATAAATTGCTTTGGTTGTCAAGTCTCCTTTTGTCGCGTTGTGTGGGTCTTTTCACGGGCTATCAGTGCGTGTAAAGTAGTCGTTGTTGAAAAGGAATTGTGCTGACGAGATACGTACTAGCACAGAGACTGAATCGGAAGGGATTCTGATTCAAGGAGAAGGAGCACACAATGAAGAATGCAATGATCAAGAGACTAGCAGCAAAGTCAAAGGAGAACAAGGGCTTTACCCTCATCGAGGTAATCGTCGTCTTGGTAATCCTGGCCATCCTGGCCGCCATCGCCATCCCGGCACTGACAGGCTACATCGACAAGGCAAGCCAGCGCGCAGTTATCTCAGAGGCACACAACGCACAGGTAGCACTTCAGGCTCTTGCAGTGGATAAGTATGCTGATGGCACGTCCGCCGCTGGCGTGGAAAGCTACTTCGATGACACCGCCAAACTCGCTGAGATTCAAGCCGCAATAGACGACCTGACCGGCGGAAACTTCGGCAACAAAGTCACAGTCATTGATTTCGACGGCACAACTCTTACCGGCTTCACATACATAAGCGGCGACATAGAAGTTGAATACACCTCTACCGGTGGCTACGAAGTAGTGCCAAACCCCTAAGCAAGACCGCACTCCCAACATAGGTTCCTCAGGGAACACCTCCTCCCTCATGAAAAGACCCGCACCCCTCCCCGCGGGTCTTTTCCTTTTGTCCTCACCCCTCTCCCGTTTGCGCGTGCCTACATCTTTGCGCGCATGGGGCAATGACACAAGGGGGACGGTTCTTTTTGCGTCATTGCTCTTGCATGCAAAATGCACTATTATTGCATGCACACCGTTTCAGAGTAGAAGGGGGCAACGATGCCAGCCTTACAGGTTCGTGATTTCCCACCCGATCTTTATGAGGAGCTTCGCAAGCGGGCAAAGCAGGAGCATCGGAGCATCTCTCAGCAGACCGTAGTCGCTATCCGAGAACATATCTCCTGTCCCCTGCCGCAACGATGGGCACCGGAGAACGATCCTCCCCGCAGTGGCACACCGCAACGAGACAAGCGACAGGACGAAGTTTTGGCGCGCATCGACCGGCGCAAGCAGTTATTCACGGACATCAGCGCATTGCCTAAACCAGTGATTCCTGAGGGATTTCCCACTATTGAGGAGATTGTACGTCAGATGAGGGATTCGCGATGATGGTCCTTGATTGCAGTGCCGCAGTTGCCATAGTTTTCGAGGCGGCGGAAGGCAACGCGCTCAAAAACCTGCTCCTTGCTGGTGAAGAGATCATCAGTTCAGAGCTCCTCCGAGTCGAGCTGGCGAGTGCGCTTCGCAAATATGTGAAGGCGGGTACAATCAGTCAGAAGCTTGTCGCGGCTCATTACGAGAAGGCCACCGCCCTCGTCGATCGCTTCATCAGCCTTGAACAGAATTGCACTGAGGCGTTTTCAGAGAGCCTGCGTCTTGAACACTCCCCCTACGACATGCTCTATTTCACACTAGCCCGCCGCAACGGCGCAACCCTCTTCACCCTCGACAAGAAACTCATCGCACTCTGCGAGCGCGAACGCATCGACTGCGTCCACAACGTAGACTTACTTGCCGTATAAAGCCCTTGCCCCCGCGAGCAGTAGCTGTTCGATTGAACCTGTGGTTTAAAACGGGTTTATGGGGCGGTTCCCGCCAAAAGTTGACAACAGAAACGTCTCCTGTCAACATCCGTCAACCTAAGCCATCATCCGGCATAGAACCTCTGGTTGGCGGTAGCCACACCGCGCGCTCAACCTTCCCTGAAGAACAACCCGGTCACAAAGTATCCGCTGCCTTGACGAGTCCCCAGCTCGTCTAACTCTTTGCTTATCTGGGTCTCATCGAGCTTTATGACCTCTGCGCCTTCCACACGGTACTTGTTGAGGCAATGCGTCTGTCCGGCATCCCGGTACCATCCCGAGACATAAAGTGAATCGCCACTCAAGCATACAGAATCTGGGAAATAGGGCAGCGAGAAGATGCTCACTGCCTCATGGGTCTCCCGATCCAGAATGAGGATCTTGTTCGCTGAGTCGATATTTCGATCAAACTGGGTGACCAGCAGATAGTTGTCGTGCGAAAACACCTCCAACGTCTGACATGAATAATCGCTTACGACCGTATGGAGTTGCCCGTCTGAGAGGGAATAGTAGTTCAGAGTCTTTGCGTAGGTTCCGCTTTCCGCATCGTATTTGCTGGCTTCAAAATAGAACTTGTCGTCGATCGGCTCGAATATCCTGTGGCAGACGCCTAGACTCCCAAGGTTGAATCGCTCGATCTCTTCCAGATCCTCATCAAGCACCAACAGATCGCCAACCTCCCCAGTCAGCGGGTCGTCAGCTATCAGCAACAAGCCATGCCCCACAGCCGAGCAGCCAAACATACAATCCTCGAAGGCTTTCACGGTCTGCTCACCTGTATTCTTATCAATACGGGTGATATAGGAGGTCGTTACTGCGTCAACTATGCCAAAGATGTAGTCATCGGTTGCTTCAGCTGCCGCAACAGGGGTCTCCAACTGATACTCCGTTGCCTCTCCCGTTGCCAAAGATATACCGACTACTCCGTTGCCCTGCCGCTCAAACGCCTTGCCCCTGTGAGCGATATACACCACGCCCTGCGATGTCCTCACCGGTTCTCCCCGGTTCTCTAAATCCGCATAGGGGTACTCAATGCAGGCGATGAGGTTCAGATCGTCATCATAAAACTCGACGAATGACGACTCGAAATACTCCGTTGTCCTCACAACGGCAACAGCATACTCCTCAGGATAAGCATCTTTCCCTAGTTGGCTACCAAGAGGCCTTGTGCATCCAACTTGAAAGATGAGCGTGGCGCTGAGCGCAAGTGACAACGCTATTGCGAGCAACTTTTTCATACAGGTCTCCTTCAGTCAACCTAAGCCATTATCCGGCATAGAACCTCTGGTTGGTGGTGCCGCTATACGACCACAATATCAGCTTCGTACCATTGACCATGCTGCTCCCGGTGATGTCGATGCAGTAGTTGGTATTGGCTGCTGAGCGAAAGGCTGTTGTGCCATCCGTGTACTTGGTAAGCCGCCACCTCTGGTTCACACCTCCATGTATCGGCCATTGGATGATAGCAGCGCCTTTGGTGATGCTTCCACCCTTGATATCGAGCACCATCCCTGATGCTTCACACTGTATATACCAATCTGTGCCATTAGCCGTCCAAACGACGAAACGCTGATTGATGCCTTTGTTGAGATCCCAAACCTGCATCTGGAGACCAGCAACCTTTGTATATCCGCCGTACACATCGATAGTTTTGCTCGCGTTTACTCTGCTTTGCAGGCAGACAGACCGATGCTGGATTGCCATTTCACCGCTTGCTCCGAAGAAATAGTTTGTGCCGTCGATAGTGTACCGCCCCTTGAGGGGGTTTCCGTTATTGTCAATGTAGTACCAACTGCCATTGACCTGGTTCCAACCCAGCTCCGTTGCCCCCTGCCGATAGACAAGAGTGGTATAGCTAGAGTGAACGAATTCCATAGGGTGGATAGGGTTCAATATACCGTAGGCCCACTCCGAGGTGTTTAGATCAATGCCGAAGTTATCCTTATACGCAGCCCAGACCAATTGTGAGCAGTAGAATGATCCCCTTGTGCCTGTATCAAAGAAATTGAAGTTGTACGGCTTACCAAACTGCTTGGCGCACCAATCGGCCGCCTGCTCTTCCTGCGCGCTATTTGTCGCAATCACATCAAGACCAAAGCAGGTTGAGTGCTTGACTGCATTGTCCCAATTATTGAATTCCCGCTGGACTCCTTCAATGGCAGTCCCGTTTTGTTCGCCAGGAGATGCGCTCTTTGGAAAAGAGGTCCATACAGACCTCTCGTCAATGACAATTGCCGCGTGCCCTGTTGGAAAGGCGACGCTGCTGACGTGTGCAGAATCGGCCGTGGCGAGAATCTTACCCTTTTGGGTGGGGTATACTCCAACCCCCTTCGAATAAGCAGGATCGTCTCCTGATCCGCCGCCGGGGCTTAGGGTGCTGAAGCCCGAGGAACCCAGAGGGTCGGAATTGTCGGCAGATGAAGAGAGCTGCTCAGCCTCATAAACCCGTTTGACGACATACGCTACGGCAACCATCTCCTCATCGGTGAGATCACGCTTGCTGCGTTCGTTGGCTATCCAGTCGAGTACCGCTTGATCGTGTATCAGGGAGGTGGCGTTTTCAACGAGCTCTCGATCAGGCATCGAATATATGCCCCCTCGTGCCGCATCATCTGCAGAAAGTAGTTCGATCCAGTCTGTAGATTCTGTCGTGGAGCTCTCTGCTCCCAAAGGGATGTTCTGCGACTCAGGAAGAGGCGGCACGACGACACCAGGAATCTCATCTCCCAGAGTCGACTCCATTATGCTTGGTGGGGGCACTTCGCCATTGGGAACCACAGCGCCCATCGCATTCAAAGGCTGTGACGATACAAGTATGACCGCCAACAAGATACCACTCAACAGGCGTACAGGTTTTGCCTTCGCGTTCTTTTTCATGTGTTCTCCTCACTTCCTACGCACTCTGTACTTCTCAATTGAAAGCGCCGTTATCCCGAATAGGGCATGTCTACAATAGCCTCATAAAAGAGCCTATTTGATGAAAATGGGAGGAAATGAGGGAAAAGACCCTAGAAAAAAACCGGGTTTGCTAAGCCCTACCAAGACCACTGCTGCTGGAGACTTCGCGCTGCCTCCCTAGACAAGCGTCGATTAATTCCGTCATTGCGGGCTTGACCCGCAATCTCGCTCTTAAAAGTGCAGGTAGATTGCGGGCTTGACCCGCAATGACGGGGTGGGAAACAATTAATCGGCGCCTCCCTAGTGCTTTGTCGCGCGGGGCGTCTCGCCTCCGGGTGCAAAGAGCGACTGATACGAAGTGATCAATTCCTGTCTTTTGTGTACTCCCAGAAAATGATAGGCATGGGTCAAGTGGTTCTCGATCGTCTTTTCTGACAACACGAGCTGACTGGCGATCGTCGGAACCGAGAAGCCCTTTGCAGCGAGCAGGGTCACCTCTCTTTGCCTTGGCGTTAAGCCTTTCTGCTCAAGCAATGCCATAAACTGTCGGTCATGCTTGTCCTGGTGAGACTCTGAAGACGGTGCTCCAGAGGCATCTTTGTCTGCGGAATTGGTTCGCGAGGGAGCCTCCCCATCCCGCGCACGATGATTCTGGTAACCCAAGACCACAACCACGAAGACAAAACAGAAAATAAGGACGAATACCGCCAGGGCAACAATCTGTATTTCTGTCGAGAGGTTTAGGGTAATCAACGGGGTTCTTCCAAGAAACGCCAAAAGGATACCGAGCGACACTCCGCACTGAGAGGCGCTGACCGTCTGGGTAAGAGAAAATGATCTCCGCCAGGCATAGAGCATCGGGAAAAGAAAGCTGGTTGAGAAAAGCGTCGCAAGTCCCATGAAAACGAAAAGTCCTCGGTGCCCCATCCATGAGAACAAAGAAACGCTAATCCCCAAAAGACAGATGAGAGCAACGACCAAAGCGTGAAAGAAAAGCCGCTTTGATCCTGTCTGGTGCAGAATCACAAATGCCATACCCTCGGTCATCAGAAAGAGGATGAGACAGAAAGCAAGGTACAGGGTATCTGGATCCTCATAGAGCCTCTCGGACGCCAGCAGTCTGATTATGGCGTAGGCAAAGCCGGTTGCCGCTGCAATCGCAATGATTCCTATCATATTTGCAGGACGTGAAGCCTTCTGAGCGCTTATTGCCTCGCTGATACCAGCTCTTTGCGGAAAACGAGGGACGAAGTAAATCCCCAGTACAAAAGACACCAGTGAGATGATGAGCACAGCATACATATGGATGGTTTCCGGAAGCGCCAAGACGAGCATAAGAACCGTAACGGAAAAGGCAGGAACATAGGCGAGACAGAGAAAGAAGCGCTTTTTCGCGATGGCTTCAAATGCGATCATCCAGGGGGATAATATGGCAACAACAAGCAGTCCGATGACAAATGCTAAGAGGGGTGAATGGAGAAACGAAGGGTAAGCCATGATCGCACCGAAGCAGATGAGTTCACAGGCAAGAACACCTGACACAAGAACCCAAAAAGAACGCTTAGAGTGTGACAGATAAGCAGCGACTGGTGTACTGAGCGTACTTATCGCAAACCCTATGGCCATGCCAAGGGAGCGGAAGACAGTAATCGAGTTTTCAGGCGACCGTAGCCCGGGGAAAGCCCCATTTGTGAGGATACAGTAACCCGCAACGAGTACCGAAAACGCTAAGACCCGACCTGCCGTTTGCAGTAGCGCCCCACCAGGTTTGGACTCGCTCGTAGCGTGTCGGCTACCGACTCTCTTCCCCTGCGCTCCCCTCTTGTCCACCGAGCCTCCTCTCGTCTGGACAGACCAAAGAACCATAAGATGCAGTATGCCCGTCCCCATCTCCGTATCACACAATACCACAGCGAGACGATATTCCGTGTCTTCAACCCCAGAGCAACAAGCTGTCAGGGGGCGGGTGGACAGGACACAAGGGGGACGGTTCTTTTTGTGTCATTGCAAAAACGATGGGTGTTTCTCGATTATCTCAATGACACAAAAAGAACCGTCCCCCTTGTGTCCGTTGTGTCCCCACGACTGTTGCGACCCCCCTATTCAGTGGTGATCTGCGGAGAGTCGAGCGTTATTGTGCTATTTGTATTAGCGCTTTAAGGGCGTTTAAATGAGCCTGTAACCTGCTGTTTCATAAATTGCTTTGGTTGTCAAGTCTCCTTTTGTCGCGTTGTGTGGGTCTTTTCACGGGCTATCAGTGCGTGTAAAGTAGTCGTTGTTGAAAAGGAA
>JAITOC010000065.1 GCA_031290175.1 Coriobacteriales bacterium
CTGAGCCTGAGCCTGAGCCTGTTGCCGTGTCTTGGTCTGAGTCTGCTCCTGTCCCTGAGACTGCCCCTGTGCCCCCGCCTGCGCCCGTCTCTCCATCTGGCTGCGCGCCTTCTTGCGCCCGTACAGGAAGCGCCCCATGAGAGCCAAACCTATGAGGAGCACCGCAAGACCGATGGCAATCGGCAGGAGACTGTCCCCCGTACCCGGCAGCCCCAAGCCTGATGAGTCACGAACGGTTATCGTCACCGGATGGCTGATCGTGAAGGACGGGTCGGCTGCATAGGCGGCAGAGGGCGCAAGGAATATCAGAGACAAGAAGGCTGCCGCACCCGGCAGCAGGACTCGTCTCCAAAGGCGCTCGTGCCGTTGCTTCGCGTTAGCCGTCAAAGGATAGTGACCAGAACCCATGGAGTGCTCGAATACTTTGGACATGCTACATCCCTCCCACATAATATGTGTCTGCTCAAAAGAGCGGTTGGGCGACACACACCTCCTGTGCCGCCCTTAATCCATGGTAGCATGCGGCAAAAAGTCTCTGTCAAATCCGAGGATGTTCTTGCAGCGTATAAGGTGTGGCTATAAGCGAACAAAAGTGGACAAAAGCAGCCATGCTCAGGCAAGCTGCAACACCAAAGCGGGGCGTACGCCGCCGTAGCCTTTCTGGACTCATCATAAGGGCACCTCTCCAGCCTAGCGGAAAAAATATTCATAAGGTACCTTTACATTGCTTGAATCGTGTGATATATTCATAAGGTACCTTGTAGATAATCCATTACATAACCGATAGGAGAACGTAGATTGAACACCACTTATAACCCAGAGAGCCCAAACGCAGCGACTCCAGCTGCAGAAACCCCAACCAGCCAACATACCTGCCCGATATGTGAGAAGCATTGCTTGCTCAGTGAGCCGGAGTGTGGCAAGGGCGTAAAATACGCGCGACGCACTGAGTTTTCTCAGGAAGAGCAGCAAGACAACCTGTTAGGCGACGCCGAGGGTAAACGCGAGACCGAGCACAGGCACGGACGCGAACGCAGACGTGAGCGTGGACGCGAAGCCGGGAAGGAGCGTCGGCACGAGCACGAGATTGCGCACGGGGGAGCGCACGGGCACGCGCACGGGTTTGGGCATGCGCATGGAGTCAAACATAGGTTCGGAGCCACTTACGGGCTTGACGCCAAGACCCTCACCGGGGAAGACAGGCTGCTCGCGCTCTTTTATGGCTGCGCTCACCAGCTGCATCATCGCAAGGGCAATCCGCGGGCGCAGGGGCAGAGCCGCATCCTCGCCATCCTGGCACAACACGAATCGCTCACACAGCGCGAACTGCTTGACATAGCTGGCATCCGCTCCGCCTCGTTGAGCGAACTCCTTGGCAAGGTTGAATCCAGCGGATATATTACGCGCGAGAAGAATGCTGCCGATCACAGGAACATTGACATTCGGCTTACAGAAGCGGGCAAGCAAGCCGCACGGGGTCTCCCTGATCAACGCGCAACTATGGCACAGGAGCTCTTCTTTGCTCTGGATACAAGCGAGCGCGAACAACTTGCAGACATCCTGGAGAAGCTCCTAACTTCATGGGAGTGAATCGCTCCCCTGAATGCCAGAAAACAGGGGAGCCGAGGGAGACCGGCGAGCCAGAGGTACCAGAGGTGTCAGGGGGTCGCTTTGCTTCCCGGCGGCCATCTGTTTCCGCCGCACCCCGAGCTGAAATCACCGGGTTCGTTCGATGACCACGCGCATCTCGCCGCCGCAAACCATGCCGTCCTCTTCGGCGTCGTCGTTGAGGTCTATGGCGTGCGTGCTCCATCCGCCTTCGTTGATGACCCTGCGCGCAATCTGCATGGCATCGGATTCCGCGCAACCTCCCCCTATCGTTCCGGCAATCGTACCGGTGTAAGTCATGGAGAGCTTTGCCCCCGTTTCGATAGGCACTGACCCTCGGCTCTCATAGATCGTGATAAGCGCGTCGGCATCGCCCCCCTGCTCACCTAAATACTCCACGACCTCAATATCGCAGGAAGCGATGTTACTACTGCTGTGCTCCGTGCGCTTGACCTGGATAATCTCCGCCAGGATGGAGATGGCTATCTCTGCGGGGGTGACCGCGCTTATCTGCAGGCCGATGGGGGAGTGGATACGGTCGAGCCGCTCCTTGCTGTAGCCTGCCTCATCCAGCTTCTCTTTGACGATTGCGACCCGTCGCTTGGAGCCTATCATCCCCGTGTATGCCGGTTCGGGCCTTGCGAGCAGACCTTCCAGACACTGCGTGTCATGCAGGTGTCCGCGGGTGACGATTACAACGTAGTCGGTCCGGCGCACCTCTATGCGCTCGAACAGTCTTTCAAAGCCGTCGCAGATGACGCTCTGTGCCCAGGGGAAGCGGCTGCTGTTGGCAAAACTGGGTCGGTCGTCAAACACGATGATCTCAAAGTCCATGAGCTGCGCCGCCTGCCCCAGCGCGAGTGCGATATGTCCGCCCCCCAAGATGATGAGACGCGGCTTGCTTGTGTACTGCTCGACAAGCCTGAAGGTGCCTTTGTCATCAAGGATGCTGGTGACGGGGCCGTATGTCTTCGCCTGTGGTTGGGCGATAAGCGCCTCAAGCTGCTGCCAGGCTGTTGTGTCGGCAGCACTGATAACAGACTTCTGGATGCTGGCATCCACTCCATAGACCGAGAGCACAGCTGCATTCTCGCCCCCTCGCAATACCTTGAGCAACTCAGAATAGAGGGCTCCTGCATCCGTAACAGTCGCTCTTCCGTCGGTCTCACCTGTCGGTGCCATGTCTATCTCCGCCAATCTATTCACCGTGTCTGCAAAACGGGTCATTCATCCCTGTGTTTCCAGAGCACAGGTAGTCTCCCGTCAATGCTTCATAGCGTGCAAGGAATCGCTTGCAGTGTAGCAGGTCTTGTCGTATGCGTTTGCCAACTTCGTCAGAAGCTGAGAACTTCTCCATCGCGGGCGCATAGCGCTCATCGGGCGTCACCAGTCTGGTTCCCTTTACAAGCTTGTCCGCCACACAGACCAGGAGGGATTCCGTTATCCTCTCGGGGTCGGCACTGAAGAAGCTGCCATGCGCTTCGACAAGACGAGCCAGCGCGGTATAACCCTCGGCATGGAGCGTCTGCGCAGCCCGCTGCTCATGCTGCTGATGAACCCGACACATATCGTGGAGCAGGGCTCCTGAACTGCATAAACAGCTGTCAAGGCAAAAACCGAGAGCATTGAGCCGCGCGACCATCCGCGCAACCAGGGCGCTGACTGCCCTGCAATGCCCCCGTACGTTTTGAGGTGTTTCGGCCTCGTCCAGGAGCTTCTTAGCCAGTTCGTCGCTGACGCCCTTCGTGCGTCGTATGAAGGACTCCAGAAGCTCGAAATCACGAGGCACGTCGGCGTCGAGCAGGATACCCTCGTCATCAACCGCCACTTCCTGTCGCTCATACGGGCTCAGAGCCGCGCGCAGACCCCCCTCGCCCGCAAATCCAAGCACCGCCCCAAAGCACGCCCGCTTTATGAGCAGGGGATGCCCCTCGTTTCCCTGGTAGCACGGGTAGGTAAGGGGAGAGGGGTCGCGCTCGGCGCACGCACGGAGCGCGCCGAAGGTCGAGGGGTGTATCGCAGGGGAGTCGCCGGGAAGCACGAAAAGCGCGTCGATGGGCTGTGCGGTGAACCCGGTAGGTTGCGTAAATCCGGCAGGCTGTACGACTCCGCCAGCGTGCGCACCGGCGGAAGCAGCTTCCAGTGCGCGGAGCCCTTGCTGAACGGAGGCAAGCATGTCCGTTCTGGCAAAGTTGGGGTTCTCGACAAAGGTGATGTGTCGGTCTGCCCCCACCCCCGCTTCGTCATACCCTTGCCCGGAGCCTTCAAGGTTGCAAAGAGAAGCCCGTACCGCAGCGCCCTCGCGGCCAAGAACCACGACAACCTCGTCTACACCACCGTCGAGCGCACTCTGCACGGTGAGCTGTATCAGGGAAAACCCATTGAGGGTCATCAGCGGCTTGAAACACTCCATCCGCGAAGAGAGACCCGCGACGGGCACTATCGCTGCTGTTCTCACTTTCTGCCTACCACAATCATCGTTTCAGTTCAGGTAACTTATGGGCACCTCTAAAAACCCATTGCACGCCAGCTTACGGCCAATGTGCCCCAGCTCCGCGTTAGCGCATAACGACATGAGCCCTGCTAGTCCCGTCATGCGCTGCCTTGACCTGGGGCAAATTGACTCACAATCTGACGCACAAGCGGTTCTTAGAAGTGCCCTTATGCTATTTTAGCACGATTCCTTGCCAGCCCACTGACCCTGTGACAGCAACGCCCCGTCATTCCTGCCAGTTGGGATCAAGTGTGTTGTATCCCGGTTGGTTGCGTGAGAAGGTGTCGCGGTCGATGTTGGGGGTCGCACATCCGTTGATGATGTCCTGTGCGGAGCGATTGAGCGTGGAGCGTGAGTTAAAGGCAAGGTAGAAGCTCTTATCCTTAGATGCCGTTGCTGCGTCAAATTGAGGCCACTTGAAGGAAGTTGGCAGGGAGCCGAGGGAGCCCAGGTAGTTGAAATGGGAGAAGAATGTGTCGCCCGCTGTCGTAACATTGCTGCTGTCAAAGGAGCCATCCGGTAAAGATGCAAGTGCGCCCGAGCGGTTGAAATGACCGAAGAAGTTGTTTCCCACCGTCGTAATAGTGCTGGTGTCGAAGGAGCCAACGGGGAGAGAGGTGAGGGATCCGTTGAAATTGAAGCCAGAGAAGAAGCTGTCGCCCACCGCTGTGATGTTGCTGATACCAAACGACCCAACAGGCAGGGAGGTGACAACGCCGCCAAAGTTGAAGAAAGAGAAGAAGTCGCTGCCCACCGCTGTGATGCTGCTGGTGTCAAAGGAGGCATCGGGTAGAGCAGCAAGTTTGCCCCTGTCATTGAAGCCAGAGAAGAAGTCGCTGCCCACCATTGTGATGTTGCTGGTGCCAAAAGAGCCCAGGGGCAGGGAGATGAGGGCGCCCTCGCTGTTGAAGCCGCTGAAGAACCTGTCGTCCACCTTCGTGATGTTGCCCGTGTTAAAAGAGCCATCAGGCAGGGAGACGAGAGCGCCCTGATCGTTGAAGCCGCTGAAGAAGTCACTGCCCACCGCTGTGATGTTGCTGGTATCGAAGGAGCCATCGGGCAGAGAGACGATGGCGCCACGGTTATTGAACCCGCCAAAGAAGTTGTTACCTGGATTTGCGATAGTGCTGATGTCAAAGGAGCCGACGGGCAGGGAAGTAAGGGCTCCGTATCCGTTGAAGTTGCTGAAGAAGTCACTGCCCTCCGCTGTGATGTTGCTGGTACCAAAGGAGCCATCGGGCAGGGAGGTGAGCTGGGCTGAATAGGTGAAGGCACCGAAGAAGCCGTTTCCTGTCGTCGTGATGTTGCTGGTGTCAAAGGAATTCAAGGGGAGCGAGGTGAGGGCGCCGTCGCTATTAAAACCGCTGAAAAAGTCATTGCCCACCGCTGTGATGTTGCTGGTGTCAAAGGAGCCGCTGGGCAGAGAGCTGAGCCGGGCGTAGCGACCAAAGGAGGTGAAGAAGCCATCGCCCACCGTCGTGATGCCCCTGATGTCGAAGGAACCATCAGGCAGAGAGGTGAAGTACCCGCTCTCGTTGAAGCGACTGAAGAAGTCGTCGCCTGGTTTTGTGATGTTGCTGGTATCGAAGGAGGCCTCGGGCAGGGTGGTGAGGGTGCCCTCGCTGTTGAAGCGGTTGAAGAACCGGTCGCCCGTTGTTGTGATGCCCCGGGTGTCAAAGGATCCGACGGGAAGCCCGGTGAGGGCACCCCTGTAGTTGAAGCTGTCGAAGAAATATGCGGGAGCGGTGGTGGCATCGGTCATGAACGCCGTCATCGGGGGCATGTGGGACACCCTGACCGAGCCCGCTGTGCTGTCGTTTGCGGGAACGAGGGGGATGGTGGCGTCGGTGAAGAACCAGGCTGCGTAGGGATTGCCCGTTAAAGCAGAGGTCAAGGTGATAGTGTAGGTGCCCGCTGTCATGTAGGTGTGGATGATGTTGTTGGTGACGTCCTGGACGGCAGACCCATCGCCCCAGTCGACCGTAAAGCCGTTGGCGAAGTATTTATTCACGGAGACCCTCTGCCCGGGGGCTGTGATAACGGCTTCAAGCTCGATGTTGTCAGGGGCGGGTGGCGCATCTATGGTGCCGGAAAACGCCGGTTGAGTGAGGGCGTAGTTGGAGGCAAGCGCCCCACCTTTGGGGTCTGAAAGCGAGAAGGCTCCCGTGTAGGCGACGGGTTTATTCGCGCCCGCCGCTGCATCGGCAAAGGCAGCAGAGGTGATGCCAGCGGTGCTTAAGGTAAAGCCCTCCTGCCCGACAAGCCCACTGAAAGAGGTGGGGTTGGTGACCTGTATGCTTGCAGGGTCGATGTCAGGCGTGCCGTCGTATGCCTTTGTCACCGACAAGTCGCCCGTAAAGGCAAGCGGTGCCGGTGTGATAGTGACATCAGGGTCAGGGGACAGAGCACCGCTCAGGAGGTACTTGAAGGCATCAGATCCGCTCAGCGTGTCGTGTGCCGAGACGGGCTTGTCTGTACCCGCGTTGGCATCATCGACCGTAT
>JAITOC010000052.1 GCA_031290175.1 Coriobacteriales bacterium
GCGCTCTGGTCTATCGCTGCCATCGCACGGCTCCCTTCTCGTCTGTCTGCATACCCCAGGGTAGAAATACCCTCTGACCTGCACAATCAGTAAGCTGATAAGTGCAAAAGGGGATGAGCCGTCCGTCTGCCATCGTCACGAACATGGAGCATTCCTCAAAGCGCTCGAGGTCTGCGCTATACGCGTCCATGTAATTCATGATTATGAGGGAGAGCCCACCTTCAGGAGACAGACCCTGCTTGACCAGGATGTCGCCAAAGACGGAGCCTTGGGGCGAGTCGGGATTGTACAGCGCACGATACTCGTCGCGGCTGAGGTTGCGGGTTATCGGGACAAAAGCGTGCTGGACTTCTCCCTCGGCTTCAACCCGGGCAAGAAAGGTGCCGGTGTCGCAGAGGGGGTGGGAGGTGCCAAGGGGGACTATGTCGGTGGTCTGAATGAGGCCATTGGTCTGCTCTTCGAGCATAAAGATGACATCGCCCATGGTCAGCTCGACGGAGCGCTCAGCATCGAAGCGCCCTGAGGTAAAGGCGGGCTGCAGGGCAAGCCCGGCAACCACGTCCACGTTTGCGAGCGCAAAATCCACGACCGCGCCCAGCTCAAGGGAGTTCACGCCGCTGACAATGGTCATGGCGAGCACAACCTGGATGCCTGCCGCGCGGCAGTTCTCAATCGCACGGAGCTTCACGGCGAGCAGGTCGGCACCACGGATGCTGCGGTAGGGCTCCGCGCTCACGCCGTCAAACTGCAGGTAGATACCGGTACAACCCGCAGCAACAAGTTCGCTGAGATACGCCGGATCCTGCGCGATACGCAGCCCATTCGTGTTGACCTCGACACCCCAGAAGCCGAGCCTGCGCCCCAGAGCCACTATCTCAGGGAGGTCATCACGCACCGTGGGTTCGCCACCGGTCAGCTGCACACCCGTCTCGGTGCCGGATGCCGCAAGGATGGCACCATAGAACCCGGCAAGCTCGTCGAGCGAAACATCGGTGTAGTCGGCCTCCGCACTCATGAAGCAGACGGGGCAATGGAGGTTGCAACGTTGCGTGACCTCGATCTCGATAAGCGTGGGTTTGCGCTGGTGGCGGTGGCAGATTCCACAGCCGGTCGGGCAGGGCAACTCGCTCGGATGCACAGCCGCCGCCGCCGGGCGCACCCGGGGAAAGGCGAGCGAGCGCAGCCACTGGTAATGCTCCGCGTCCGGCCAGACACGCGTCTGTATCTCCCCATGCTCGGGGCAGGTGCGCGTCATCCACACGACGCCGCCGTCATCCGCCTTGATTTCAGCGGGCAAGACGGCAAGGCATTCAGGGCAGAGCGAACGCGTGGCGTAGAGACTCACGTATCGATCCCCTCACGGGAGTCGCGATCCTCATTGGGAGGCGTGCCAACGCGCAGACCCTTCCAGTTGAGCCAGTCAAGCGTGCGCTGGGCAACAAAGATATCCGGCTGCGACTGCTTTGAGAACGCAAGCGCACGCAGAAGCGAGATCGTGTGGGCGAGGTCCTGCGCGTCATCCACATCGGCTGCCGGGTCGAGCGAGGCCATGACCACGTTGTTCTCGGCGCATTTTTCCACGTATGCATCGAGTGCAGGGCGTCCCACCGGGCTGTAGTAAACCCCTTGATGATCCATGGGCGTCTTTGCAGTCCAACCCACAAGCGAGACGCCGCATTCCTGACAGGGTGCCTGAACCATGCCGCCGTTCTCAAAGGTGGCATCATAATAGTCGAGCCATTGAAAGGCGGAGACAACATGGGAGCGTGGCATCGTTGGCACATCGCCGCCCACAGACACGAGGTCATCGTAGCCGAGCGCAAATATTTGCTTGAAGGCATCATCAAAGTGCTCGTCGAAGTTCGCACCTTCATCCGTGAGATAGTGTATCTCGCGCGGCCACTGCCCCAGAGACTCAAAGGTCTGCCGCATGAGTTCAAGGTTCTCCGCAGGCGTTGTGCAGACAAAGAAGTCATACACGTGCTCCGGCGCGCTGGGGTCACTCTGGCGTATGGTCTCTGAAGCAGCCTCGAGCTCCCAGATAGCCTCAAAGCACATCTCGGAGACGTCAAAAAGAGAACGTTTGAAAAACTCAGCCGCGTCCTCAGGCGTGAAGATCCCCCCTCGCTCAAGCGTCAGTCGCGTCTTGACCTCACCGGGAATGGGGGGCTTGCAGAACATGAGCAGAGCGTGTCTTCTGACCGTCATGGCAAAACTCCTTCACAGGACGTACCGGGGGCGAGGGCTTCTGCAGGAGATTCTGCAGAGTTCGCCACTGGATTGACTTTACAAGGGATTCCATTGTACAACCAGGTGCCAACAAGTGGCTCGCAATCTGCGATGGCGCAACTGGTCAAAACATTGATATTTGACAGCCAGGCACCCGAAAGCCCCGGCTCACCGGCGGCCTCCTCAGGAAACCACCAGCCGTACTCGGCGCTGACGATGCCATCGAGCATGTCAGCGACCTCAGCTTTCAGGCGCACGCTGGCGGCACTGTGCGGCGTGCGCAGCTCGACCCACGAGCCTGCGATAAGTCCCGCCTGCGCAAGGGTGTGCGCACTCATCTGCACCGTCGGGTCGGGGTGCCGACGGCGGAATTCCTCCACATCCAGCAGGGACGACCCCCAAAACGGCTGCTTCCGTGCCCCTGTCAACAAAGTGAGAGGATAGGCGGGATCGCTCGAAACGGGTGCCGGTGCAGGAAGGGCGGGACAACCGAGCTCTTCAAGAAGCGTGCTTGCAAGCTCGATGCGACCGCTCGGCGTGCCAAAGCCCCAGTGGACGCCGTTGGTCTCATCCCAATAGGCGTGACTGCCCACAAAGCGCGGTCCGGTGAACATGCCCGTGTCAGTCCACTCCTGCCAACTCATGCCAACCGGCGCAAGCGTGTGCTCGATTGCCTCCTTGAGCGATACCTGCTGCCAATGCTTACCCTGCCCAAGACGACAGCCCAGCTCCCGGAAGAAGCTGTAATCCTCCCGGCGCTCGTAATAGGGCTTGACCGCCGCCGCACCGCCATAACAGACGTCCGCCACGCCGCCCTGCATCTGGATAAGGGGGCGCTCAAAGGCACCTGCCGCGGGCAACACGTAGTCTGCAAGCTGTGCGGTCGGGGTCAGGTGATAGTCAAGCACGACGAGCAGGTCAAGCGACAAAAGCGCCTCGTGGACGAGCTGCGTGTCCGCATAGGTTATGAGCGGGTTGGTTGCCATGCAGATAAGTGCGCGCACCGGGTAGGGCTGCCCCGTGAGCATGGCGTGCCAGACAAGATCGGGGTGCGCGGAGGTGAGGTAGCGGAGGGGCAGGTTGCGCCCAAAGCGCCCAATGGCGAGCTGGGCGCGCTCGTAGTTCTCGTAGCTCTGCAAGACGGAATAACCCTTGTTGAGGCCCAGTGCGCGTTGCTTAACACTGAGCGCGGCGCTCATCTCCAGCTCGTATTCCGAGATGAAGCTGCTCCTGCCCCCCAGCACCGCGGCGCCCAGTCGTTCGATGTCCCCCGTCAGGGCGCGCAGGATGCAGATGGCGTGATGCGTGGGTGCCGAGTTGCGTCCCAGCTGGTCAAGACCGCGCCCGGGGTGCAGGGCAGTCGGCGCTGTTTGGGAGAAGATCCGCGCCGCCTCGGCGATGGCGGCTGCAGGAACGCCCGTCACCTGCTCGGCGTGCGCGAGGGTGTAGGGCTCGACATGCGCCTTGAGGGCGTCGAACCCGGAGGTCCAGTCGCGCACGAAGTCCTCCCGATAGCGCTTCGTCGCAATAATCTCGCGGATGAGTGCGAGCGCAAGCGTGCAGTCGGTCCCGGGATGAGGCGCGAGGTGGAGCGTGGCGATCCGTGCCGTGCGCGTTGTGCGCGGATCGATGACCACGAGCGCGGTCTTCTCCTTATCCATGGTGCGAAGGGTGCGCCAGAGCACCGAGTTGTCCGATTCCGCCGGATTGGTTCCCCACAGAAAGACGGCTCCCGTGACCTCGGGATTGATGTCTTCTTCGATGGGCCAGCCAAAGACGACCGACTCCATCCAGACGCGCATGTTCCAGCAGATCTGCCCAATCCCCATGTTGTTGGGCGAGCCAAAGAGGTTCATGAAGCGATGGAGCGGCCAATACGTGGCGTGCGGCCCTCCGATGGCGGAGGCGAGCGTCTGCGCGCCGTGCTCCTGCGCCAGCGCTGACAGCCGAGCAGCGATGTCGTCAAGTGCCTCATCCCAGCTGACGCGCTCCCACTGGCCGCTGCCACGCTCCCCCAGCCGTCGCAGGGGGTAGTTCACGCGTGTGGGGGCATCTATCTCGGAGAGGTTCACGCGCCAGCGCTGACAGCCGTTAGCCGTACGCTCGTCATAGGGGTAGCGCGAGGGGTCGGGCTTGAGCTCACGGAGCCGCTCACCATCCTCGGTATCCTCGACCGTGGCGATAAAGCCGCAGAGGTAACCGCAGTAATGACAGTTCGATTTGATGGTTCTGGTGCTCAGTAGTGCTCCTCTGTCCCGCAAGCCCCAGCGCCGCGCACTTCAGCCGCCGGGGACAACACGCCAATTATAGGCTAGTCAGGATGCGCTTTGCCACAGCTCATGCCTAAGCCACCCAAATCAGCCTCTCAGGGTGAACTTTCTCATACAACTAATACTAATCAGGGGTGGCTGGAAAAAGGCTCAGAGGCTATACTCCCTTTAGGTGAATGGAGCCGTGGTTTCTTTTTTGTGTGTTGCTGCACGAGAGGGTGGACGATTCCTGACATCTCCATCACGTTGAAGAGGAGGATACAGTATGTGCTTTAGGCCAGCATCAGTAAACGCTGAAATCACCTGTCCCAAGTGCGGGGCAACAAACCCGATGACCGCTACCGAGTGTGCCAGTTGCGGTGCAACCGAGGCAGAGATTAGAGCCGCAATGGCGAGTACCCCCGGAATGCCCGGTGCCCCCGGCGCTCCTGGCGCCCCCGGAATGCCCAAGCCTCCCGGCGCCCCCGGTGCTCCCGGCGTCCCCAGGGCTCCCGGACCCCCCAGAGCACCCGGTGCTCCCGGTGCTCCCAAAGCTCCAGGCCAATAGTGCTTTAGAGCGGTAGGATGGTAGGGTGATAGGGCGATAAAGATTGAAACGCAAAGAAGCCTCTGCTCCCCCCGTGCTCAAGAGCTTGGTAACGTGAAAACCCGGAGTAGGCCGCTCCGGGTTTTCCTTATTGAGGATATCATGTGCTTCAATCCGAGATTCAGTCTAGCACCAATATAAGCGTGTGTCAACTAGTAGATTTTATCTTATAGCTGTTTTCTGTAATCACGTTTCTGTTCAGAGGGTCAGTGGGCTTGCAAGGAAGCTCCGCACCCGATGCTCATTCCTGCGCATTCAGCGCGAGAACCCCGAATACCAATGAAGATCCAAGCTCCTATCCGGTCGGCTCGCGCTAACGAATGCACAGCACTGAGCATCTGCTTCGCGATTCCTTGCCAGCCCACTGACCCTCTGAACAGAAACTAATCAATGCGATCAATGCCTGACGGAGAAACCGACGTGTGCATTTCGCAGGATGCGTTGGCACTTGGTTCAAGGGCGGAGCGGCCACAGGGATTGCCGCAGAGCAGTCCGATGTAGTTGCAGTATCTGGGTTGTGGTCCTATGAAGGGAGGCAGTTCGGCACCGCATTTGACACAAACGGTGTCGGTTGGCTCCAAGTGGACGGTCCCACAGGCCTCGCACAGACGTGGGAAAGCCGTCGGCGGACGACACTTGCCGCAAGAGGGTTGGCAGAACCAGCACCCCACGATTGCCTCCCTATCAGTAACGGAAACGCATAGGCCGATGACAGGGGCAACTGTCGCTTGCCCCTGTCATCTTCTACATTTGGTGCTTCAAACTATGCCTCGGGGGGTACCCAAAGGTACTGCCAGGGCTTCTTCTCGAGATCCTTTGCGAGCTCTTCAACGGATCCAAACTTCATGCAGTTGGCCTGGCAGTGGTGCACACAGCTTGGCAGTTTGCCTTTGCTGGTGCGCTCGGCGCACATATCGCAAACCTTGGTGAATGCGGGGATAAAATCGTACACGTACTTGTCGGTCTCCTTGCCCTCGGCATCCCGGATAGGCCAGGGGCCTTGCTGCATGACCTTGACACCCCACTGGTTCAGGTAGAGGTTGTGCTCGGACTGACAGGCGATCTCGCAGGAGTAGCAGCCTGTGCAATACTGATAGTCAACCAAGATTCCCTTGCGTGCCATTATTGTACCTCCCTCGGGTCGAACTTCTGCCATCTATCCTTGGGCATGGAGAGTACCTCTTCCGACGTGCAGGGATACACCTTTGCAAGCGTGCACTTCAGGTCGGCACCAAAGCCGGTTGTACCGGGCTTGTTCTTCAAAAGCAGGTTGACAAAGGACTGTGTCCGTCCATACAGGCTTGGCTCGGCACCATCCTGCTCGGGGAACCACCAGCCATGCTGCGCTGCGATCTCCCACTCGCCCACCTCGTAGGTCACCTTCGCCCGCTGACGGCAGCGTCGGACTTCCCAGGTGCCTTCACCGAGGTCGATGGGGCGGTTGAGCTTTGTCTCCTCGACAATGCTCATCTCAGAAAGGCGGACTTTGTTCTCAATCCATACCCAGTCGCCATCAGAGATGGCATACCGCGCGGCGGTATTGGGGTGGATCTGCACCCAGGGGTCAGGGGTGAGCTGACGCAGACGTGGGATTTGACGATGCTCGGAATGGAAGAACGAGGTGGTGCGAGCCCCGGTGATCATAATCAGCGGATACTCTTCATACAGCTTGGGAGTGGTTGTGGGACCAACACCCGGCTCTTCGATGTAGGGCAGCGGGTCGTAGCCAAAGTTCACGAACAGTGAGGCATACAACTCCACGCGCCCCGTGGGGGTGTTGAAGCCTGGCTGGCCATCCGGGCGCAGGTCGCCCGTCTCATACTTGCGATACTTGTAGACCTGATACGCCGGGCCCCTCTCGCGCAGCTCGTCCCAGGTGAAGCCCGAGGGCTCAAGCATGGTGTCAAACAGAGCCTCGTCGGTCTCCCAGGGCCAACCGGGGGTCTTGTTGCGCGCATAGCTGACGGCATCGAGATACTCGTCATCGAGGTCAAAGCGCCTGCCCAAACGACGGTTAATCTCAGCGTCACTCAAAACCTCACCGCGCGGGGCAACCGTTGGGTTGATGGTGGAGAGGAAGTAGTAATGTGCACGCACCCCCTTCTTCTCAGCCCAGGTTGCAACCGGGAGAACGATGTCTGCATAGGCCTGGATGGTGGGGGTAAAGAAGATGTCAACGGCTGCGCAGAACTCGACCTTCTTCAGCGCCTGATACCAGCGCTCAGACTCGCAGCTCATGCAGTTGATGCCGTTGGAGGTCTGAATCCAGAGACCTTTGACCCGGTCTTGCTCGCACTCTTCCAGACACATATCAGGCATGGACTGCGTGAGACCGTAGCGATACATGGGATAGGTGGACCAGCCAACGCGCTTCTTCTGCTGCTCCTCGGTGAGGATGTCGTAGTATCCCCACGCGCCAGCAGAGGGTTGGTCAACGCCCATCGGTGCCGCCGTGTAGACAACGCCGCCAGGAACCTCGAGGTTGCCGGTTATCGTCCAGAGCGCGGCGATAGCCTGGGCGCAGGGGGTGCCCTGACTTTGCATATCAACCGCGAGTCCCCAGACAACATTGGCGGGCTTGGAGGTTGCAAACAGGCGGGCAGCAGCGATGATCTTCTCTTT
>JAITOC010000076.1 GCA_031290175.1 Coriobacteriales bacterium
TGTTCGTCCACATTGAGCTTGCCGACAGAGATGGTATCCGCCTTCTCGTCAGCAATTTCGTCGACTATGGGTGACACTGCGCGACAAGGACCGCACCAGGCTGCCCAGAAGTCCACAAGAAAGGGTTTGGGAGACTTGAGAACCGTCGCCTCGAAGTTATCAACGGTAAGCTCGAGAGCATTTGACATGATACGTGCTCCTTTCATAGTGTTAAGTGTATCCCTTACAGGATAACACGAATACACAGATTCGTAACCTATGGGGAGAATGTTGATTCGAGCATCCGGTAGTCGGTGCAAATGCGGTAGGATAGGGTCATGATTGATTTGCGTGCGGGACTCACCATCCAACTTGCTCCCTATGCCGCCTGTCTGGCAGGGAGCCCCCTTGCGCGCGTGCTTACGGTCAAGGGAGTTGCCGGAGCTGCCGAACAGGCAGGTGGTGCACCCTTCTCGGGCGAGGATGGCAGTGCGCTCAAGAAGTCACTTGCCGTGCTCGGTTGGAGCGATGAGGACTGGTGCGGCGTACTGCTCGCGCTAGCACCCAACACCACCACTCTCACACCGGGCGAGCTGCGCGAGCTCTGTGAAATTATCGACCCCACCGCCATCATCACACTTGACGAGGTCGCACGTCAGGCGGTCGTCAAGGCCTTTGTCTCGACCGAGGAAGGCTTCCTCGCCGAGTTCACCGCCGGCGCCGAGAGCAAGGTGCTTGGGCGCAGGCTGATAAGCGTGGACGGCTTTGAGGCATCGCTTGCAGATCCACACGCCAAACAACGCGTCTGGGCACAACTCAAACGCTGCGTACCCTGAGGAGCGCTCCAATCAGCGTGTCCCTGACTCTATGGTACACTGCTCAAGGCAGATAAAACGGGAGAGGAAGCATGCATCGCAAGAGCGCTTTGGTGGTGACCCGGCAACCGGAAATCGCCTACAAACTCGAGACACTGTTCTCCAGCATGGACGTTGAGGCTCGCTTTGAAGCGGGACCGGTGATGTCTGCGCTTCAAGAAGCGCATGACCTCGAACTCGACCTCATCGTGCTTGAGGCCAATCATGAGACTTTGGAGAACCTTACTCGCATCGAGGAGATGCTCTTTGAGGACGACGCGCCGTCCCTTTTCTTCGTGGTGGCGCCCGAGGCCGTCGGCACTCTGCGCCTGCCCTCACGCCTGCCCTATGACTTCACAGTACGCACCGCTCTCGATGTGGAGTATCAGGTGCGTCTCCACCAACTGCTGTGGCCGGGTGAGGAAGCGGGGAGTCAGGACTTTATCCGCGTCGGCTCACTTACACTCAATCTGGCGACCTATCAAGTCAAGGTGGAGGGCACGATTCTCGACCTCACCTATCTGGAGTATGCCCTGCTCGCCTTTCTCATAACCCATCCGGGGCGCGCCTATTCACGCGATGCCCTTCTGCGTCGCGTCTGGGGCTTTGAATACTACGGTGGTTCACGCACGGTGGATGTGCACGTCAGGCGTGTGCGCGCAAAACTTGGTCCGGAGTTGGCGGAGCGGCTCGAAACAGTCCGGGGCGTCGGTTATCTTTGGAACCATTAGGAAATCCGGGCGCGTAGGACGTTTCTTGTGTTTAATGTGCTTGAGGTGGGGGATATATCTGAGTTAGGATTGTAATTCTACAAGATTAGGGCGTTTTAGCCGATGCCCTTAGCAGCCGCGACGGTAGAATATATTGCTTCGTTTGAGGTTCAATTGTCGAGTAGATAGGATATGAGTATGGATGTTGGCATTCCTCTGGAGTCGATAGCAGGGGAGACCAGAGTGGCGGCGACTCCAAAGTCGGTCGGCCAGTTGGTCAAGCTTGGGTATCGGGTTCTCATCGAGACAGGTGCCGGAGCAAAAGCGTCATTCCCCGACGACGAATATGTTTCTGCGGGTGCCGAAGTCACCAGTCGATCTGCGGTTTGGGCGGCTGACATCGTGGCAAAGATCAACGCCCCAAGCGATGCCGAGATCGCACTGCTGAAAGAGGGCTCGACCCTCATCAGTCTCGTTGCCGCTCCGCGTTCGCCCGAGTTGCTCGAGAAGCTGGCGGCACGAAAGCTGACAGTTCTTGCCATGGACTCGGTTCCGCGCATCTCCCGCGCACAGGCTCTCGATGTCATCTCCTCGATGGCGAATATCGGTGGCTACCGCGCCATCGTCGAAGCTGCCCATGAGTTCGGCTCCTTCTTCACCGGGCAGGTCACGGCGGCAGGCAAGGTTCCTCCCGCAAAGGTCTTCATATCCGGTGCCGGGGTGGCGGGTCTTGCTGCTATTGGCACCGCGCGTTCACTCGGCGCAATCGTGCGAGCCACCGACATCCGTGTCGAAGCCGCCGAGCAAGTCGAGTCCATGGGTGCTGAGTTCGTTGCCGTGCAGTCGGAGGATCAGCAGCAGTCAACGGACGGCTACGCCAAGGAGGCCTCCCAGGCTTACGCCGAAGCAGCCGCTCGGATGTACGCCGAGCAGGCAAAAGAGGTCGATATCATCGTGACGACGGCACTCATCCCAGGCAAGCCTGCACCGCGGCTGCTGACCGAGGAGATGGTGGCGTCGATGAAGCCGGGTTCGGTCATCGTCGATATGGCAGCATCCAACGGCGGCAATGTTGCCGGCTCCAAGCCCGACGAGGTTGTCGTCACAGCAAACGGCGTCAAGATCATCGGATACACGGATCTGCCGGGTCGTCTGCCCACGCAGGCATCACAGCTCTTTGCGACCAATATCGTGAACCTTATGAAGCTTCTCACCCCCGGCAAGGACGGTCAGCTCGTTTTGGATCTCGACGATGTCGTACAGCGCGGCATGACCGTGACCAAGGGTGGGGAGGTGACCTGGCCGCCCCCTGCAATCAGTGTCTCAGCCGCTCCAACAAAGGTCGAAGAAGCTGAAGCAGTGGTGAAGGAGGAGAAGAAGCCCCGTGACCCACGCATCACCTACGCTGTCTTTGGCGTCTGCGCCGTGGCGCTTCTCTGCCTGTTCTTTTTCTCCCCTGCAGGCCTGCTCGGCCACTTCATGGTTTTCATGCTGTCGGTCGTCATCGGCTTCTACGTTATCGGCAATGTCTCGCACTCGCTCCATACACCACTTATGAGTGTGACAAACGCCATCTCAGGAATCATTGTCGTGGGCTGTCTCGTTGGCCTTACGATGGTCGATCAGACGGTTCCCGTAACAGAGGTCACGAACCTGATTATTATCGTCTTGTCGGTCATAGGCATACTCCTTGCCAGCATCAATGTGTTCGGTGGATTTGCCGTGACACACCGCATGCTCAAGATGTTCAGGAAGGGGTAAGCCATGAGAATCTCATTGATTGACGGCTCCTTCATCATCGCGGGCCTGCTCTTCATCCTGGCACTGGCAGGACTCTCCAAGCACGAAACCTCCCGGCGGGGCAACATCCTCGGTGCCATCGGTATGGCGCTTGCCCTGGTGTTCACCATCCTCGGCACGGTGCTCGGCACCTACGACCTCGTCGAGAGCTCGCCCGGGCAACCCGTCCTCGAGCTCATCAAGGCAGCGGCACCCAGCTGGGCGATTGTCGCCATCGTGGTCGCCATGGCTCTCGGCGCGGCTATAGGCTTCTTCCGGGCGCTGCGCGTGGAGATGACCGGGATGCCCGAGCTTATCGCCTTGTTCCACAGCTTTGTCGGACTCGCCGCCGTGCTCGTTGGCTGGACGGCGTATTACAGCAGTGTCGCCAGCGGTCATTTTGACCCGCTGCACTCAGGTGAGCTGTTTGTCGGGGTCTTCATCGGCGCGGTCACCTTTACAGGCTCGATCATTGCGTACCTGAAACTCGCGGCAAAGATCAAATCGGCTCCGCTGACCCTGCCCCATCACAACCTGATCAATCTGGCAGCACTTGCTGCCTTCGTGGCGTTGACTGTTGTGTTCGTCCTCAATCCTGAGGGAACTCTCGGTTTCATCCTCCTGTCGGCAATGACGGTGATCGCGCTGTTCCTGGGTCTGCACTTGGTTGCCTCCATAGGCGGTGGCGACATGCCCGTCGTCGTATCCATGCTCAACTCGTATTCCGGTTGGGCGGCGGCGGCGGCTGGCTTCACCCTCGACAATGACCTGCTCATCATCACCGGTGCCCTCGTCGGCTCATCCGGTGCCTACCTCTCCTTCATCATGTGCAAGGCGATGAACCGCTCCTTCATCTCCGTGATTGCCGGTGGCTTCGGCTCCGATGGCACGGTCGTTGGTGAAGAGAAGGATTACGGGGAGCATCGCGAGATAACTGCCGCCGAGGCAGCAGACCTGCTGGTAAACGCCTCGTCGGTCGTCATCACGCCGGGCTACGGCATGGCGGTTGCACAGGCACAGAGCGCCGTGGCTGACATGACGAGCAAGTTGCGCGCCAAGGGTGTGAACGTCCGTTTTGGGATCCACCCGGTCGCAGGTCGTCTACCAGGGCATATGAATGTCCTGCTGGCCGAGGCAAAGGTTCCCTACGATATCGTATTGGAGATGGACGAGATTAACGATGACCTGCAAGACACCGACGTTGTTCTGGTCATCGGCGCCAACGATACGGTCAATCCCGCCGCAAACGAGGATCCGCATTCGCCGATAGCGGGGATGCCCGTCCTCGAGGTCTGGAAGGCAAGCCAGGTCATCGTGTTCAAGCGCTCCATGGCAACAGGCTATGCCGGCGTGCAGAACCCGCTCTTCTTCAAAGAGAACGCCGCGATGCTCTTTGGCGACGCCAAAGAGCGCGTCGAAGACATCATCCACAGCTTCTGAGGAAGCGCGGCAGGGGTGGAGGAGGGCTCTTTGGCTCTCCTCCACCCCTTCTTCACGTCATAGAGCACGTAGTGCGCAGCGCAAAGAAGCATCCGAAGGGTGTGTCGGCAACCGTGTCAGGTGGTCGAATCTCCTGACACGGTTGCCTATCGTGCCATGAGGTGATTTCTTTAGCTGCTCAGAGCGACCAGTCGAGAATCTGCCAGCCGTTGGTTTTTGCGGTTTTCTCCAGGCGGGTGTCGGGGTTGACTGCCACGGGGTTTTCAGCCATCTCAAGCAGGGGGGCGTCCGAGTAGTGGTCACCATAGGCCCACGTGACCACCCAGGCGCCTTGGCCAAAGTGCGCATCGGCCCAGGCGGTGAGCTGCACGGCTTTCTGCTCGCCTTCGGGGGGCAGGCCAACGACGTTGCCCGTATAGAAGCCGTCTTTTATCTCCATGTGCGTGCAAACAAAGCCGTCGATAGGGTTGTCCTGTGCAAATGCCTCGATGATGGGGACAAAAGACGCGCTGACGACGACGATCAGATCCCCTTGTTCGCGACGATGCTGCATCTCAGCAAGCCCTTTGGGGCGCAGGTTCTGCTCAAGCTCCGAGAGGTACAGCTCCGCCATCATCTGGTTTGCGGATTCAGCCGGAAAGTGGGACAAGCTCCGGAATATGTACTGACGCACGACCTTCTGCTCCACCTGTATGTGCAGCTTGTAGCGCACGCCCCACCAAAGCACCTTGAGGGCGACGGTGACCGGTATGACACCGCGCCGCACGAG
>JAITOC010000013.1 GCA_031290175.1 Coriobacteriales bacterium
ATCTCATCGCGGGTGAATCCCTGTTTGTTGAGATGCTGCACCAGCTCGCCGCGCCCCGGCGCGTAGCCGAGCTTCCAGGCAGTTGCCACGGTGCCGCCAAAACCACGCCCTGCGAGATAGGCACGCGCCTCATCGGTCTGGGGCGATTTGATCCGCATGAGCTGCTGCTGATAGAACTGCGCCGCCTCACCGCAGGCACTGAGCAGCCGGGCTTTCTTGCCACGGGGAGCCGACGACTGTTCCTCGGCAAGCTCAATACCCGCGCGTTGGGCGAGCGCGCGAACGGCATCCGGGAACTCGATATTCTCGGTCTTCATGGTGAACTTGAAGGCATCCCCGCCCTCACCACAGCCAAAGCAGTGATAAAACTGTGAGGCAGGATCGACCTTGAACGAAGGGGTCTTCTCGTTATGGAAGGGGCAATTGCCCCAGAACTCACGCCCGCGCTGCCGCAGAACGACGTGCTCGCCCACCAGCGCGACAAGGTCAGTCGCGTCGCGAACCCTCCGGATGTCATCCTCGCCGATCAAATACGTCAACCACCCAGCAGGAAGTCGAGGATATTCATGCCTGAGCCGGTATCTTCCCTGTATATCTCGGTATACCCACAGGCAGTGCAGGTTACGGTCAGGAACCTCTTGTTCTGGATGTCGAACAGCTTAGCGAGGTTTCCCCCGGTCGCCTGAAACTGGTCGTGTTCAAACTGCATATTCCCACACTTCGGACAGACATACTGTTGCTGTGTCATCATCTATCCCCTTCATTGCAAGCAGCAGAGGCGCACAAGCTGTGCGCCTCTACATTCTAACGTATGCGAGCGAGCTTAGGGCAACTTACGACAGCCAACCGTGAAGCAGGCCACCGCCAAGGTTGATGAAGAGCGGCACGAACACGAGCGAGACGACCGTGACCACCTTGATGAGGATGTTGATTGAAGGACCGGAGGTGTCCTTGAACGGGTCGCCCACCGTATCACCAACGACGGCTGCCTTGTGGGCATCGGAGCCCTTGCCGCCGTGCGCGCCCGTCTCGATATACTTCTTCGCGTTATCCCAGGCACCACCTGCGTTTGCCATGTAAACGCTCATCAAAAATCCTGCAGCAAGCACGCCGACGAGAAACCCGGCAAGGATGTTCACATCAAGCACGCCGAGAACCACCGGGATGACAACCGCAAGGATGCCGGGGAGCAGCATCTCGCGTAGCGCCGCGTTGGTGGAGATGGTAACGCAGGCCTCGGTGTCGGGCTCAACGCCAGGCTCGCCGGCGAGTAAACCCTTAATTTCCTTAAACTGGCGGCGCACCTCGATGATCATGGAGTTGGCCGCACGGCTGACGGCACCCATGGTCATGGCACCGAAGAAGAAGGGCATCATGGCACCGATGACGATTCCGATGATGACGTAGGGGTTATCGAGTGAGAGGTTGAGGTTCTCGGCACCGATACCGGCAGCGAGGTTGGTCTTGAAGGAGACGAAGAGTGCGAGCGCGGTCAACGCCGCAGAGGAAACCGCGAAGCCCTTGGCAACGGCAGCGGTCGTGTTACCAACGGTGTCGAGCGCATCGGTGCGCTCGCGGATCTCAGGCGGCAAACCGGCCATCTCTGCAATACCACCAGCGTTATCGGCAACAGGACCATACGCGTCCACGCCCACCGTGACAGCCGTTGTGGAGAGCATGCCGAGGGCGGAGAGGCCGATGCCATAGACGCCAAACTGCACGGCGAACTCAGGGCCACCCACCTGCATACCGCAGAGGTACGCGACCGCAACGGCAGCAACGAGCACGATTGCCGGAGCAACGGTGGAGAGCATGCCGGTTGCAAGACCCTCGATGATGTTCGTGGCGGCGCCGGACTCAGATGCCTGGGCGATCTTCTTGACGGGCGGCCGGTGATAGGAGGTGTAGTACTCAGTGAGCTTGCCGATAGCAAGCCCGGCAGCCAGACCGGCGGCGGTGCAGCCGAAGAACCAGACCGCAGGCAAGCCGGTGACGTTTTGCCAGATGATGGTGAGCACGAGGATAAACGCCAGCTCAAGGCCAGAAGTCACATAGGTACCGCGATTGAGCGCCGAGTGTATCTTGGAGCCGTCATTGGTGTTGACGGCAAACAGGCCGACGATACAGGCGATGATGCCGCCTGCGGCAAAGAGCAGCGGCATGACGATGGCAAGGATGCCGTCGGTCGTAAAGCCGAGGAACTCCTCACCAACCCGACCTCCGCCAAAGGGCGAGCCGCCTGTCATGAACGCCATGGCAACAGCAAGCACCATGGGGGCAAGGATGGCACCCGCATAGGACTCATAGAGGTCTGCACCCATACCGGCAACGTCACCCACATTATCGCCCACGTTATCTGCGATGACAGCCGGATTGCGCGGGTCGTCTTCGGGGATACCCGCCTCGACCTTGCCGACAAGGTCGGCTCCCACGTCGGCGGCCTTGGTGTAGATGCCGCCTCCCACACGAGCAAACAGTGCGATAGATGAGGCACCCATGACAAAGCCGTCCACGATCTCAGGCTCAGGATGCTGTGCGTTGATGAGGAAGAAGATGGCCCAGAGCGCAATGCCAAAGAGGCCGAGCGACGCGACAACGAGACCCATGGTCAGGCCGGAACGGTACGCGACCTTGAGAGCACCGGCGATCCCCTTGGTAGCTGCCTGCGTCGTACGCGTGTTGGCGCGTGTTGCAACGTACATGCCGATGAAGCCAGCGACGACCGACAACAGACCACCCGTGAGAAACGCGAGTGCGGTAAACGGGCTGATGGCAAGACCGAGCACAACCGCAACAATGAGCGCAAAGATGATCAGACTCTTGTACTCGGCGATCAGAAATGCATGAGCACCCTTCTGAATCAAACCGGACAAATGCTGCATTCGCTCATTGCCCGGATCCTGCTTGAGCACCCAGAACGCGAGATACGCGGCGAATGCCAACCCGACAATGGAGGCAATCGGTGCAAACCATGCTAACAACTGTGCCATTGAGGCATCTCCTCTCTTTGGAACACGACATACAGCGACCTGTAGAGCCTGTAACCTTCTCCTAAAAGCACTTCAGGCCGCACAATAATCGCCATGCATAAATACACGGCTTCGGTATTCTACTGTATCGCGGAAAATTTTGCAGCATGAATCAGACAAAAGGGCGCCTCTAAAAACCGCTTGTGCTTACAGATTGTGAGTCAATTTGCCCCAGGTCAAGGCAGCGCATGACGGGACTAGCAGGGCTCATGCCGTTATGCGCTAACGCGGAGCTGGGGCAAATTGACCGCAAGCTGGCGTGCAATGGGTTTTTAGAGGTCCCCAAAAGCTCCAGCGGGATGCACGAAGTGTCCCGCTGGAGCAATACGTACTGTCGTGCTTTGCGGCGAGCTCTGCCTTTGTCAGTGCTGCCAGTTGGGGTCGAGCGTAGCGTATCCCGGCTGGTTGGACGAGAACGTGTTGCGGTCGTTGGTGGGGGTGGTGCATCCGTTGATGATGTCTTGCGCCGAGCGGTCAAGCGTATAGGCAGGCGAGTAGAAAGCATTGGAGAAATTGCCGGCTCTTGAAGCCTCAAAAGCGCTCAGTTTGGGCCACTTAAAGGAGGTGGGGAGGGAGGTGAGACTCCCCTCGTAGTTGAAGGTCTCGAAGAAGATACCGTTCGTTGTCGTGACGTTGCTCGTGTCAAAGGAGCCAGCGGGCAGAGAGGCAAGGGTGCCTTTGTTGTTAAAGGAGCTGAAGAAGCTCTCGCCCGCCGTGGTGATGTTGCTGGTATCGAAGGATCCCGCAGGCAGGGAGGTGAGGTTACCTTCATAGTTGAAGCAATAGAAGAAGGTCATGGTCGTTGTCGTGAGGCCAGGACCAAACCTGAAGGAGCCGTCGGGCAGGGATGTAAGGGCGCTCCCGTTTGAAGCAAAGAAGCTAAAGAAGTAGGCACTCGTCGTTGTGATACTGCTTATGTCGAAGGAGCCCGCGGGAAGAGAGGTGAGGGCGCCATCAGAGTTAAAGCTGTGGAAGAAGTAAAAACCCACTGTAGTGATGTTGCTGGTGTCAAAGGAGCCATCGGGTAGAGAGGTGAGGGCGCCGTGCTCATTGAAACCGTTGAAGAAGTTGCCACCCACCGTAGTAAGACCCGGGTTGAACCTAAAGGAGCCTGCAGGCAGGGAGGTGAGGGGGCCACCGCTGGAGGTACTCCCACAGTTAAAGGTCTCGAAGAAGCTGTTGCCCACCGTGGTGATGTTACTCGTGTCGAAGGAGCCCGTGGGCAGGGAGGTGAGGGCACCGCTGTAGTTGAAGGCGTGGAAGAAGTTGCGACCCACCGTGGTTATGTTACTGATGTCGAAGGAGCCATCGGGCAAAGAAGTGATGCGACCGCCAGAAGCGTTGAAGGCGTCGAAGAAGTTGTCACCCACCGTGGTGATGTTGCTCGTATCGAAAGAATCTGCTGGCAGGGAGGTGAGGTGACCGTCTTGGTTGAAGTAGTGGAAGAAATCATTGCCTACCGTGGTGATGTTGCTGATGTCGAAGGAGCCTGCAGGCAGGGATGTGAGGGGACCCCAGGAATTGAAGTTGGCAAAGAAGTTGCCGCCCACCGTAGTAACGTTGCTGGTGTCGAAGGAGCCTGCAGGCAGGGATGTGAGGGCACCATAGGTGTTGAAGCCAGAGAAGAAGTTGTCTGGAGCCGTGGTAGCGTCGGTCATGAATGCTGTCATCGCGGGGATGTACGATACGATAACTGAACTGGCTGTGGTGTTGTATATGGGGATGAGGACGCCATAAGCGCCAAACGTCCAGACCCCAAAACCCTGCCCCGTCAAGGCAGAGACAAGTGTGACAGTGTAGGTGCCTGTTGTCGCGTAGGTGTGGGTGACATGAGCCGTGACGTCTTCAACAGGTGAGCCATCCCCCCAGTCAACGGTGTGGGCGTTGGCGAAGTACTTGTTTACGGTGACCTTCTGGTTGGGCGCCGTTATCTCAGTCTCAAGCTTGATTGAGTCGTCGATGGGTGCTGTTGCGTGTATGGTGCCAACAATTGCCGGTGGCGTGAGAACATAGTTGGAGGCAAGCGCCCCATTCTGGGGGTTGGAAAGCGAGAAGGCACCCGTGTAGGTGACAGACCTGTTGGTTCCGGCAGCCATATCAGCAAAGACCGCAGAGGTGATACCGCCAGCACTTAGGGTAAAGGCATCTGAACCGATAAGGCCACTGAAGGATGTTGGGTTGGTTATCTGGAGGCCGGTCAGGTCAACGGCATCTGTACCGTCGTAGGCCTTCTCATAGGAAAG
>JAITOC010000022.1 GCA_031290175.1 Coriobacteriales bacterium
TATCCCGCTGTCTTGAAAAATGCGCTCGACATCGCTTCGCGACCAGCGGGGCAAAGCTGCTGGGCGGGCAAACCCGGGGCGATCCTCACCGTCTCACCCGGACATATGGGCGGTTTTGGGGCAAGCCGTCACCTCAGACAAGTGCTCTCGTTCCTCGATATCCGTATGATGAACCAACCCGAGGGGTATATCGCCGACATCACTGCGGCACTCGATGAACAGGGAGCGATAAGCGACGAGCGCATGCAAGCACACCTCCGCAAAGCCGCGACCGCCATCAACGACTGGATGGAGCAGCAGGCACCTTAGGACGACAGACCCCGTGTCTTGACACACACAGCCCCGCCCCGTCATTGCGGGATTACCGGACGAGCATATTCACGCCCGTCCGGGATTTATCTCGTTCCAGCCGCCGCGGACGACTACTTGTTCGGCGGGTAGGAGGTCGCCTTCTTTGTAAGGGTAGATTTTGCAGATCATCGCCTTGATGGACGAGCCGACACCACCTTCTCCCGTTTCAAAGGCGCGCGTGCAGTTATTGGGGTTGGAGTCAAAAGTGCCAAAGAGGTTTGGCTCTTCGGGCGCGGTCTCGGGAAACCACCAACCGTGCTCGGCGTGAACGGTCTGCTCGTTGACGCGGGGCGTGAGCTTTGCCTTTTGCTTAAAGCGTCCGCGGTCATTCTCGATCCAAACCCATGCTCCATCCTTGATGCCATACTTCAGGGCAGTGGCGGGGTTGATCATAAGGAGCGGCTGCGGATGCAGCTCGCGCATGGTGGGCAGCTGGCGATGCTCGGAGTGGAAGAACTCATAGGAGCGACCGCCGCAGGTGAGGATCAGGGGGTATTCGTCCATGAGTTCGGGGGTCGAGAGGGGGCTTTCTATGGGCTCGGTGTGAAAGGGCGTCACGCTCAGACCCCAGACCTGATAGGTATAGGGTGCCAGCTCCAGACGTCCACTGGGGGTGCCAAAGCCAAGGGAGCCGTCGGGGCGGAGAAGGCCTTTTTGGAACTTGTAATAGGTCGCATTGAACTCATCGTATTCAAAGCCCCCCTGCCGACTGAGTTCGTCAAAGCTCTTGGTGAACTTCGTCTTGCCGGATGTTGCATAGCCGGACTGCTCGCCCACCTCGGTGGTCGCGCTGAAAGACCCGGTACCGTCGTGCAGGTACCAGTTAAGCCAATCCACGTCCGTCTCCCAACGGTCAAAGATCTCGGGGTTCAAGAGCTTGCCCATAGCGAGAATGATGTCCTCGTCCGATTTTGCCTCGTAGTAGTCGATGACCTTGCTCATGGAGCGGCAGGGCGTCCACCAGGTGCGGGCTGAGTTGCGCTCGGGGGACATCGCAACGGGGAGCAGGATGTCTGCAAAGGCAATGGAAGAGGGCGTGAGATAGGGATCCGCATTGACGATGAAGGGTATCCTGTTCACGGATTCATACAGGCGGGGCGCGTCCATGCCGGGGCAGGAGAGGACGTTCGAGCTTTGTATCCACATCATCTTGACGGGATAGGGGTCGCCCGTTTCGATAGCCTTGAGAACACCGTCAGATGAAGCGTGCGCCACAAAATCAGCACCCTTCACACCCAGGGCGTAGCTGTTGTTGAGCTTCTTGGCGCGCCACTCGGCGGGAGTGAAGTTCTCACCGGAGGCATAGCCCGCGTTGATCTCAAAGGCGTTGCGGACGAGAATATTGCCGCCGGGATTATCGACGTTGCCCGTGATTGCCATAAGATCGCAGGCGGCAAGGTTCAACGCCATGGCGCTCATCTGCTGGTCAAATGCCAGCCCCCACTGAATCGCCGCAGACTTTGCGGTGGCGTAGAGCCGGGCGGAATCGCGGATAAGATCGGCATCGACGCCACTTATCTCTGACGCCCACTCCGGGGTCTTGTCTTTGACGGACTCTGCGAGGGTCTCAAAACCAGCGCACCAGTAGTCCAAAAACTCATCGTCATAGAGTTGCTCTTCAATGATGACGTTCAGCCAGGCGCAGGCGATGGCAGCATCGGTGCCCGGACGGAGCTGCAACCAATAATCCGCCCGAACGCCCCACCAGGTGAGCCGGGGGTCTATGGATATGATCTTGGAGCCCATCTGCACACACTGGATGAGCCAGTGCCCGAGATAACCATCGGCATTGGAGGCGAGCGGCTCGTTGCCCCAGACGACGATGACACCCGGGGGCGTCCACTCGTCGCTGCTGTAGCGATCCGCATGACCGAAGGAGGCATCCACCATGGGGAAGTCGCCCATAGGTGCCATCGCACCACAGATGCGCGGCATATAGCAGGAGAAGCCCGTGAACCCAAAGGTCGTGATATTGGGCGTTTTCAGCGCCGCCTGACCAAAGAACGGAACCTGCCAGTTGATATTGCGCCCGGTGCCATGCACGCAGATAATGGCGTTGCCACCATCCGTCTCCCAGATCTCCCTGACCTTTGCCGCAATCTCCTGGAGTGCTTCCTCCCAACTGATACGCTCCCAGGTATTCTCTCCGCGCTTGCCCACACGCCGCATGGGATACTTGACGCGATCCGGATGATTGACCGACTCAGGCAGGTTGAGGCAGCGGATACAGAGCTTGCCGTTTGCCACCGGGCTGAGGGGATCGCCCTCGACCTTCTCCAGCTTGCCGTCTTTCGTAAACAGCAGCACGCCACAGGAGTTGTGGCACCCAGGGGGCGAGTAGTGGTTCGTACGCGTGACCGTGTAGCCGTCCTCTTCCCACTGGAACTCGCCGTCGTGGTAGGCCTTGCGGTCTATGCCGTCGAGAAACTCCTTGTAATCCGCCATGCCACTACCCTTTCGATCGGCGTTTCTATGGAAGCGCTGATTAAGTGCTCCCCGCCCCGTCATTGCGGGCTTGACCCGCAATCTACCTGCACCTTTAAGAACGAGATTGCGGGTCAAGCCCGCAATGACGGGATTATCGACATTTCCCTAGTTTGCTAGCTGATAGCCGCCGTCGATGACGAGGATTGCGCCTGTCATCTGCTCGGAGGCAGCGCTGCCGAGATAGACGGCGAGCGCCGCCACCTCGATGGGCTCACCGAAGCGACCGCTTGGGGTCATCTCCAACCACTGCTCCGCCAAATCGGGAATCGCGAGTGCGGTCTTGAAGTAGCCCGGAGCAATGGCGTTGACGCGGATGCCGTACTCCGCCCACTCCCATGCCAGCATCTCGGTCATGTGGTTGGCACCCGCCTTGGCGGTGGAATAGTTGACCATCTTCTGCGGCTTGTTGACGACCAGACCGGCATTGGACGTGATATTGATGATGGAGCCACCGCCGGTGTCGCGCATCTTCTCGGCAGCCATGGCACTCATCATGAAGTAGGCGGTGAGGTCCAGGGCGATCACCTTGTGCCAGTTGGCGAAGTTATCCTCAAGGTAGCCGATGGAGTCGGCGCCGCCGCCACAACCAGCGTTATTGACCAGGACGTCGATCGTGCCAAAATCCCTGACATAATCGTTGACCGCCGCCTGCGCATCCTCCTGCACGGTTTGGTCTGCACAGTAGAACCGGATCTTGACATCGGGGTACTTGGCTTGAAGTTTTGCCGCCGCAGCCTCGCCCTTCTCCTGCGTGCGCCCGGTAAAGCCGACGTTGGCACCCAGCTCGGCATAGCCGTCGGCGATGGCATTGCCCAGACCCTGAGTACCACCGGTGATGAGCACGTTCTTGCCCTTGACGCTGAAAGCATCCTTGAGTGACGTAATGGGCATGACAAACCTCCCTTGATTGTTGGCACCATCCTCATACGAATCGATACCATGGATTCTGCATCAATACTGGTTTTGGTGCATCGGACGTAAGGGGTTATACCGCGCAACGCGGCACAACACCAGAAGCGCTATCAAATCAATCCTCCCAGACCAGCTTCTTCTTGGTTGCCTCAGCCAACAGGATCGCGGCAAAGCAGAGCACGGCGATGATGATGCCGACCACGAAGCAAAGCGTGTAGTTCCCCTGTATATCGACAAAAAGACCGAACATCGCAGGTCCGATGAAGCCGATGGCACCCGTGCCGATACGCGCCCAGGTGAATATCTTGGCAAAGTCCCTATCGCCAAAGATGCTGCGGATCAGCAGGGGTGTTGACACCGCGTAGACGGAGTTCTGCACGCCAAAGAGGAAGCCCCATACATAAATCAACCAGGGCTGTGTATCAAAGAAGATGAAGCCGAGAAAGCCGAGCACCACCAGCCCTACTTGTATCAGTATCGTCTTGTTCACACCGATGATATCGGTGATAAAGCCCATCACCACCTTAGATGAGATGTTGCCGATCATCACCGCCGAGACCAGTGTTGCCCCGAACATCCGATTGGCGGCGTCGCCGTCAAAGAAGTCGAGCGAGAAGCCGTAGGGATTCATCTGGGTGCCGAGACTGGCATAGAAAGAGACTAAGCCGCAGAGCAGGAACATGCAGATAAAGGGAACAGACAGCACCGCCTTGCTGCTTGCCTTGACACCAGCGCTCACAGAGGTAATCGCCTTCTCCCTGTTCTTTGCAGCCTGCGCCTCGGCAGCCTCCTCTGACCAACCATAGGGTTTCAACCCCATGTCTTCGGGCTTGAAGCGGAAGACAAACAGTGTCCAGGGCAGTACCAGCACCGCCATGACGATAGCCGAGAGAAAGTAGGCGTTACGCCAGCCAAACTCATTGATGAAAAAGGTGAACAGAGGCGCGAGCAGAGCCCCACCGATGCCGGAGAATGCCATCGCGATACCCAACATCAACGCCTTGCGCTTGAAGAACCAATTGCCCATAAGGATAGGCACGGGGATGACAAAGATGAAGCTGCCTGCAAGGCCATAGATGAAGCCGGAGATGTACCACATCCAGACCTCGGTATAAAGCCCGCAGAGCGCAAAGGCGATGCAGGTCAACACCATGGCGACGGACAGCACCACCCTGATGTTGTAGCGCGGCAAGATATGCCCGACGATGGGCATGGCGGCTATGGTGGTAAGGAAATACACTGAGAGATAGAACATCAATTCGGCTTGCCCGAAGCCCTGCGTAGCCCCCATATCAGCCATAATCGGCTGAATGAACGCACCGATGCCCGCATCGAGCACCGCCCCCAGGCCACCTGCCATCATGAAGCAGCAGCCGATGAATATAAGCCAAGCATAATGCATCTTGCTGTTGGGTTTTGTCTCTTCCACAATTCCACCCTTTTCTCTACATACAAGCGGCCTAATGAAATTCGGTGCCCTCCCACGCGTGTTTCAGCCCTGATTCATGACCTTGTCTTCATACCTCCGCTCTCTCCGTTCTCACAGCAACAGACAACAAGCGACACCCAGCAATCGGCGCCTTCCCGCTTTTTTATGTACTACGAATATCTATGAGCTCAAGCCAATACTCAAGGGTCTTGCCTGCCAGTGGATGATTGAAGTCCACGGTGAGATAATCGGCATCCGCTTTAAGCACCCGCACGGGCAACTGTTGCCCCGATGCAGGGTTTGTCCAGCCAAAGATTGAGCCTTTCTCCAACGCATCTCCACCTTTGATATACGCCCGGGGATAGACCTGCACGCCCTGCTGGTCATGGTAGCCATAGGCGTCCTCAGGCGGGATGACGAGCGTGCGCTGCTCGCCAATCTCCATCTCATAGAGCGTCCGGTCGATGCCCGGCGGAACTGCACCCGTGCCGATGCGCAGCTCTACAGGATCCCCCGTAGAGTAATCCTCGATGGGCGCCTCCCCCTGTGCCCCTCCGCGATAGCGGACGAGTGCGGGGCGTCCCGAGCGTTCGATCCTTCTCATGGCTAATACTCCTCCACCCGGGCGTCTCCGCGATGGGCGGCCATACGCTCGGCTTCTGTGTTCTCACTCACCTCGAGATGCGCCGCCTTGCGCAGGCCTCGGTTGGGGTCGTGCACAAAAGGCCCCCTTGCCTCATAGGGCTTGAACTGCGGGACAAAGAGAGCTTGTTTGCCCTTTTCCTCCATCTTCTTCACCAGCTCATCAACGGGTCCATAGCTGATGACGTTTGCCAGGCAATGATGCACGCACATCGGCTCACGCCCCGTGGACGTGCGCTCGGCACAGAGGTCACACAGGTCGGTGGGCGTGGGAATCTTGTTCCAGTTAAAGCGCTTGGGCTCTATCTCCCAAGGACCATCATCTAAAACCCGGATGCCCCATTTGCCTACGGGGTATCCGTGCTCTTCCTTGCACGTGACCTCACAGGACTGACAGCCGGTGCAGTATTCGTAATCAATGAGCAATCCATAGGTCGTCATGCCTACACCAGCTTTCCAAATCGATCCCAGAAGTCCGCCATGTCGGTGTCATAACTCGCCTCAATCGGTCTGATGTTGGCAATCATGCTCTTGAAGGGGGCTCCGAAGCCGATTTTTCCCATGTGGAAGTTGGGGACGAGATTGTTGATGTTGGAACGGAAGGTCTGATACGGGCCATTCTCGTCCGCGTCGTTCGGATCGGCCTCAGGAAACCACCATCCGTGCTGAGCATGGAGGGTGCCTTCGTTGACGGTCTCGGTGACCTTTGCCTTGTATTTGGCGCTTCCGATGTGATTGAAGACCTCGCACCACTGCCCATCGGCGATGCCGAGATGTGCGGCGACCTTTGGGTTGACCTCGACAAGCGGATCGGGGTTGAGCTCGCGCAGGTACGAGACCTGACGATGCTCGGAATGGAAGAACGCATAGGTGCGGGCACCCGTGGTGAGCACGAAGGGATACTCCTTGAAGAGGTCCGGCGTAGAGACGGGGCTGAAGTGTGGTTCCTCGTAATAGGGCAGAGGGTCATCATTGAACTGCATGAATGCGCTTGAATAAAGCTCGATACGACCTGACGGCGTATTGAACCCGAGCTGCCCGTCGCGACGCAGCGATCCGTTCTCATATTTGAAGTAGCTGACATCCTGCTGCAAGGTGACCTCCTTGCGCAGATCCTCGAAGTCATACTGTCTGCCCAGACGGAGGTGGTTGATGAAGTCGCGCACCGTGTCATATTCCTCCCACAGATGCGGGTTGAGACGTTTGCCTAGCATGAAGCAGAGCTCGAGGTCGCTTCTGCACTCGCCCGGCTCGATGGCCTTGTTCATAGCGCCAAAATAGAGCGGCGCGGCGCCATACTCGGCAAAGAGCGCTCCCTCGCGCTCCACCACGGTGGCAAGCGGAAGAAAGAGATCGCAGGTTGCCTGGGCAGACGGCGTCATGAAGCAGTCGAAGGCGATGCAGAACTCGAGCGAGCGATTGATGGCAGCGCGCCAGCGCCGAGGTTCGGCAGAGGTGCAGGCCAACAGGTTGTTGCCGGTGTACATGCCCATACGAAGCGGATAGGGATCGTCGGTCTCCATCGCCTTGAGCGTCAGGTCTGCCTGCGAGTTGAGGATCAGATTGCAGTACCCCGGATATTCTGCGATGCCGATCATCTTCTGGGCAAGCTCCGGACCGATACCGGCATCAAAGCCAAAGCCGCCCTCGTTCAGACCGGAGTTGATGTCGCCCACGACCTGCCCGCCGGGGCGGTCGATGTTGCCGGTTATCGCCATGAGCGCGACGACCGCCTGACCGTTTTGCATACCGTTGGTTTTCTGATCCACCGCAAGACCCCAGAGTATGGAGGCGGGCTTGGCGGTTGCATACATGCGCGCAGCGCCAAGGATATCCTCGACGGGTACGCCCGTAATCCCAGAGACCTTCTCGGGGGTCATCTCAGAAGCACGCTCCGCCAACGCCTCAAAGCCGTAGGTCCAGTAATCGACGAAGTCCTTATCGTAGAGTTCTTCGGTGATGATGACGTTCAGCAGCCCGAGCGCCAGCGCCGTGTCAGTGCCGGGGCGCAGGCGGAGATGGAAGTCGGCACGCGTCGAAAGCCAGTTGACGCGTGGATCCACCGAGATAAGGCGGGCTCCACGGCGCATCAGGTCGATGACCGCATGACCAAAGAAACCATCCGGGTTGGAAGGCAGCGGCTCCTTGCCCCAGAGCATGATGACCTCGGGCACCTCGTATTCAGGGTCGTCATAGCGCCCCGGGAGACCAGCCGCATAGTCAAGCTCAGGATAGGGAATGCCGGTGATATACGCGCACGCCGCCAGGCGCGGCGTATAGCAGGCGTAGCCCGACTGCGTGTAGCAGAAGTTCGGTGTTGCAAATGCCATCGTTGCAAAGGGCGCCATCGTGCCACCCTCGCGCCCCGTGCCCGTGAAAATGACCATGGTCTCGCGGCCATACTGACCGGTCAGAGCCTTATAGCGCTCCTCGATAAGATCAAGCGCCTCGTCCCAGCTGATGCGCTCCCACTTATCATCCTGACCTCGGAACTGAGGGTCACGCCTCATCGGATACACGATGCGGCTCGGGTTATAGACGTAATCCTTCAGGGCGATGCATCTCGGACACAAGCGCCCCTGCGTGACAGGGTGATTCTCGTCGCCTTCTACCCGCACGAGTTTGCCTTTGTCGTCCACATACAACTTAAGACCGCATCCAACGGGGTGACACCCGGGGGGCGACCAGACGCTTGAGCGGGTGACCGTACATCCCTCGTCCTCATAGCGCCAGGGCTTTCCCAGGTCGTTCACCTCAGAAAGTGTGTCCAACTTGATTGCCTTGGTGGCTTTTACCTTCATGGGTAGCTCTCTCCTGATGTTTGCTCATCGTCCATACAGACCAATCGGCCTGCCTTGCTGCGTTGCAGTTGCAGTCCTTTGCTTGGAACAGGGAATCAATCCAAGCTGGCGGTTTGAAGGCTACGGGAAAACCGAGAACGTTCCTATCGGTCTATTAGGCTTAGGTTCGACTATTCGTTTATACCGGGATTATGATTGTGCGGGAAGATTTGTTAACATGTGCCTTGGCAATGGATACCTGTTGGGTTACGTCTCGTTCGCGACCCGGAGAGCAAGGTTCTTACTTGACCGAAGCATCCATGACTTTCACAGATGAAACGCCGAAAACAACAGCGGGCTGGGAGGTAAGCCCCCATATCGTCTTCGGCTTACTCGGTTTTACCCTCTATCTCGCATGGGTGTTCATGCTGAACACCTCGCCCGCCGTCTCTCCCGACAATCTCTACCACACGCTCACCGAGGTTTACCTGCCTTTTGGCGGCATGGGTTTCCGCTTCTCATATCTGATTGCATTCTGTCTCATGCTCCTTGTCTCGGGGAGGCTGTCTGACGCGGTGTCCAGCAAGGGCGGTGTTCTCACTCTCGTAATCGGCAGTCCACTTTGCGTCGTCTGCGCCCTGCTCATCTTCAATGCGCCCCTGGGTAGCCCGCTCGTCTTCCTGGTTGCCTGGGCTTTGCTCGGTGTGGCGCAGGGGGCCTTGGCTTTGCTCTGGAGCACCTTCCTCTGCCTGTTGGGAGAACGACATATCCTCATATTCTCCGCGCTTTGTGTGGGCGTTGCCGCAGCCATCGTCCTTTTGATGTCTTTCCTGCGACCCTCCACGGTGGTCTGGTTTGCCTTCTCACTCGCCGGTCTCTCCTTGCTCATGTTCGTCTTCATCCATTACCGTCTGGTCACGAGCAACAAACCACTCATGGTCAAGAGCAAGGTCTCCGACGCACGGTCGACCATACCGAGAAAGTCGTCGCTTTCGGTTTTCTTCTATGCCATAGGGCTGGGCTTTGCCGTCTGCTTCCTCTCAAGCGAGGCACCGGGGCTTTTCACCATCATCTGGGCAAGTTGCGCCGTGCTGCTGGCGAGCATCGTCATCGCGCTCGACACCAGCTTCTTCCAGCGCATCACCGAGAGCCTGCTCCTCAGACTGCACCTCCCCGTCGTCCTTATCGGCATCGCACCTTTGTTCTTCCCCCTCAAGACCCTCCAGATCCTCGGGTGCACGCTTCTTGTCTTTTTCTTCATGCTCATGTTCATATTCCATCTCTCGGCGGTCTCTGAACACGTGCGCCAGGATCACCTCAATTCGATACGCGCCTTCGGACATTGCTGGTGGAGACACACCCTCGGCTTCATACTGGGCTGTGCGGCCTGCTACCTGCCCTATCAGGCGTTCCTGCCCACCGACGAAGGCAATCGTTATCTCTTGATCCTCGTTTTACTCGTGCTTATCGCCGTCTTTACCTTTGCTTCATCGCTCGTTTTTGAGGATCACTACCCCCTTGCCCGCGCTGAGCGTAAGCCCAGGCCTCCCCTTACCGACACCGTTCACCAGCCGCCGGCAAACGACCTCCACACACTCTCGACCTTCACGATTACCCCCGAAGACGAGGTTCAACCTCAGCAGACAGGTTTCTGGAAGCGGCGCATCACGCAGCTCTCGCAGAACCATAACCTCTCTCCCAAAGAAACTGATGTGCTCTTCCTGCTTGCAAAAGGGCGCAATGCTGAGTACATCCAAAACGAGCTCGTAGTATCACGACATACGGCAAAAGCGCATATTTACCACATCTACAAGAAGACCGGCGTCCACTCGCGACAAGAACTCATCAACATGCTTGAGAACATAGAGCTCGAAGATGACTGAGCCAATCATGGCAGACAGCGCCACAGTAGATCCTGCAGCCCCTGAAGAGAAGGCGGCCACGTGGCGCATCAATCCCTTCTTCTTCTTCGGGTTCATCGGGATGTCGCTTTATGCCAGCTGGATATTCCTGCAGTACCTCAACCCGCTGTTGCTCGCGCGCGGATCCGGCCTGACACCAACCTGGCTCGACCCGCATTTGTTCCTCATCGTGCTTGCAGCCGTCGCCCTGGGTCTCTTCTGGCTCTTTACGAACGCGCTCTCCACGGTTGTCGGAAAGCGCGTTCTGCTCTTTTGCGCTATCGTCTTCGGTCCGCTCTCAAGCCTGACGCCCTATCTCTCAGATTTTGGTATCCCTCAACTTGTCCCGCTCTTTTGGGCGCTTTCGGGGATTGCCTACGCCAGCCTCCTTATGCTCTGGGGCACGCTGCTTACCGCCCTGAAGGAATGGCGTATATGGGTATTCACCGCGTCGGCGATCATCGTGGGGGCGGCTCTCTACGTCTTTGCCCTCTCGCTCGTTGATTCTATTACCTTCCTCTTCTCGGCAGCACTGCCCATCGCCTCAGCCCTGTGTTTCTTCTTATCGCACCGCACGCGCCCAGCGGACTACCTTGGCTCCTTCTCATCGGGTGCCATCTCGGCAGCAGACTCTGATGAGAAGGATCCCATAACCTGGCGCGTCGTTGCCGACACGCTCACCTATACACCCTGCCTGGGGATAGCTGCTTTTTATGCGCTCCATCATCTGACCTACCCCCAAGTCATCATCTGCGTCGGGCTGGCGAGCATGCTTTCCTGTGGCATCCTCATTGCCGATGCCCTCTTCTGGCACTTCTTCACCTCAAAGACACAACTCAAGTTCTTCTTGCCCTTGACAGCCGTGGCGGTATTTCCGCTCTCCTTTGTGAGTGGAACCCTGATCCCTGTTTTTGTCTTCCTTATCTTCATGGTCTTCATGCTGAGCCTGGCGACCAACTATGCGGCCATCTCGGAATGCGTCCGCATCTTCGAGCTCTCCCCTATCCGTGTCTTTGCCTACGGACGCGCATTCAACATCCTCGGCGTGTTGTTCGGCTATATATTCGCCCTGCTCACCTATCGTGATAATCAGCCGGATATAACAACGATCCTCGCCTTCTGCATGCTCATCTTCGTCTTCATCATCGCAGCGACCTTCATCCTCGAAGATCACTACCCTCTCTCAAGTGATGTCGCTGACGAGCTTGAAGCCGAGATCGTGCACAATACGAATGGTCGCGATTCCTGGGATGAGCGCTGCACTCGTGCTGCCAGGATGTTCGAGCTCTCACCTCGGCAGACCGAGGTGCTCGCCCTGTTGGCAAAGGGACGTAACACCGGCTACATACAGGAGCACCTCGTCATTTCACATTACACGGCAAAGGCGCATATCTACAACATCTACCAGAAGATTGGCATCCATTCACGCCAGGAGCTTCTCACCCTCATCGAGCAGATAGATCTCGACGCATAGCTTTCAGGGCAGCTTTAGTCTTTGCGGCTAATCCTCCTTCTGCTATTAAGCGCTTTCAGTTGATAGCGCCACTTGGGGTATCTACTGATAATGAAACCTGCGCATGTGCTCCAAACGGAAGGGCTGCAATGGCTGAATACAAGGAGTTCCTCGATACCCTTGACCGGAAGGCCTATCACGAAGGCGAAGTCATCTGGGAAGAAGATGGCTTGACGGTCACCCGTACCTACAACTACACGGCTCCCGGCTGTCATGACTCCTGCGGCGTGCTGCTGTATACCGATAAGGACGGCACGCTGGTCAAGGTCGAAGGCGATCCGCTCGACCCCTATGCCAATGGCAAGCTCTGTATGCGCTGCCTTGACCTGACCGAGTCGGTCAACAACGAGCTGCGTATCAAATGGCCAATGAAGCGTGATCGGCAGTATCGTGGGGACGCGAGCAAGTTCGAGCGTATCACCTGGGAAGAGGCCATGGACATCGTGGCTGCCGAGGTCAAGAAGCTCGACGATGCCGGTTATGGTCGTGAATCCATCATCGTCGGTCACGGTACCGGTCGCAACATCAACTGGCAGGTTCCCTTTATCGCGGGAGCCTGCTTTCGCACCGCCAACGTCGGGGGTATCTACTTCTCCGGCTGGTCGTGCTATATGCCCCGCGTCTGCGGAGCCGCCGGACCTATGGGTGACTACCCCCTCGTCGATGCCTCGGAAACCCTGCCCGACCGCTACAACAACCCCGAGTGGCAACCGCCAGAAGTGCTCGTTATCTGGGGGGTTGAACCCCTGAAGTCCAACGCGGACGGCTACCTCGGGCATTGGCTGAACTATTGCGTGCAGGCGGGTACGAAGATCATCTCCATAGACCCCGTGCTCACCTGGTGGGGTGCCCGTGCCGAATACTGGCTGTCCGTCAACCCGGGCACCGACGTCTGCATCTCGCTGGCGTGGCTCAACGTCATCACCTCCGAGGATCGTATCGACCACGAGTTTGTCGACCTGTGGTGCGCGTATTACGATGAGCTCAAGGAGCACGTCAAGGACTTCACGCCTGAGTGGGCAGCGCCCATAACCGGCGTTGACGCTGAGGTCATCCGCGAGTCAGCCCGTCTGTATGCCTCCGCCGCCCGCGGTGCCATCCAGTGGGGGCTTGCCTTCGATGCTTCGACGGCTTCGTCCATGCACTGGGTGCTTGCCGTTTGCGACATCATGGCGATCTGCGGCCATATCGAGAAGCCAGGCACGCATGTCTTTGCCCGCAACTCCTTTGACATCAACGCCGGCTACTCATCAGTCGACCTCTACGCCGACCCTGAGGCGTTTAAGCATAAGTTCACCAAAGCCATGGCAGGTTTTGAGGGACTTGACTTCGTTGGGATGTCCAACCCCGATGCGATGGCAAAGACGCTTGAGACGGGCGAACCCTTCCCCATTCTCATGCTGTGGGCGCAGAGCTGCAATGCCTTTGCCGGGCACGAAGAGCCGGGGCCACGTGCCTACAAGTATATGAAGCAAATCCCCTTCATCGCCTACGCGGACCCCTTCCTGACCCCGACCATCGTTGCCCTGGCAGACCTCGTCGTGCCGGTTTCAATGTCTTGCGAGCGCGACTCGGCTCGCACCTGGTGGACGCCCCTGCGTGCGATGAAGAAGGTCTCGACCTACTACGAAGCACGGAGCGACGAGGAGATTGCCCTCGCGCTTGGCAAGAAACTCAACCCCAATCTCTTTGTCCGCTGGGATACCGCCGAAGACCTCATCAACGACTACCTGCTGACCGACCTTGCGGTTGTCAGCGAGGATGGAACCGTCAAGCGGGCAAACTTCTCCGCTGCAACAGACGACAACTGGGGTCACGATTCCGGTGCCGACAAGACGGTCATCACCACGAAGTGCCCGGTCACTTTTCAGGAACTCGTCGATCTAGGCGGGCACCTCTACGACGAATGGAATGCCACCTACTACAAGCACGAGAAGGGCCTACTGCGCCCGGACGGCTCACTGGGCTTTAACACGCCCTCGGGGCGTATCGAGCTTATCCCCACGACCTTCGTTGCCTGGGCTATCCCGCAATACCCTGTCTACACGCCGGTCTCCTGCTCCAAAGAACTCGCGCCGGAGCTCTTTGATGAGTACCCCTTCTACTTCATCAATGGGGCGCGCTCGTATGAGTTCTTTCACACCGAGCATCGCTGGGCAAAGACGCTGCGCGAGTTTCACCCCGAGCCACTTTGCAAGATCAGCCCCGAGACCGCAGAGGAATACGGCCTTGAGGACGGCGATTGGATATGGATCGAGAACTGGGATGGTCGCTGCAAGCAGATGGTCAAGGTCTTTCCCGGGATGGATAAGCGCTTCATCTCCGCCGAACACGGCTGGTGGAAGCCCGAGGAAGAACCCTCCGAGCCGCACCTCTACGGGTGTTTCGATTATAACGTCAACAACCTGACCCATGCCTACGAAAGCGGTCCGGGCAACATCGGTGCCCCCATCAAATGCCTGCTTGCAAAGATTTACAAGGTTCAGGAGGGCGACACGATGCCAGGTGAGCAGGTGACACGCCTTGGCGGCTTCCGCGACTACGAGCCTGCAAAACCCTAAGAGTTGCACTGAGAGAGACGAGAGAGATGAGAGAGGGAACGTGACATGACAAAGGGAATCTTGATCAACCACGAGTATTGTACCGGTTGTCACTCCTGTGAGATCGCCTGCAAAAAGTATCTCGAACTCGAGAAGGGTGACTTTGGAATCAAACTCACCGAGACGGGACCGTCGCAGTACACCAGCGGCAGCACGGAGGGCAAGTGGGAGTGGACCTGGCTGCCCGTCATAACCAAGGCCTGCAACGGCTGTGCCGACCGTGTGGAAAAGGGCAAGATGCCGATGTGCATCCAACACTGTCAGGCATGGTGTATGTATTATGGTGAGGTTGAGGACCTCGTGAAGAAGATGGACGGAAAGACCCGCTGGTCTCTTCAGACCTTTGAGGGACAAGGAGCCTGATGCACACTAGCTTACTAGCTTAGTGACCCCCCCCTGCAGCAGCTGCAGGGAATTAGACCCGGAGAGATTAAAGGAGGTCGTATGGCAAAACTGACCGAACGAGAGAACTTCTACCGCATGGTTGCCCGCGAGCAACCGGATTTTGTCTCTCATCAGCCGAGCCTTATCCAGATGCTCATGTCCTCGGTTGTTTTAGACCGACCGCCCGCACACACTGACGGGCAGGACTGGTTTGGCGTCTGGTGGCATGACGACCCAACCTCCCCAGGGCTTCTGGCGGTGGACATCTCCAAACCCCGCGTGCTGGAATCCATCGAGGACTGGGAGACGGCTCTCACCTGGCCCGACCTCGAAGCCATCGATTGGGAGGCTGCCGCCAAAGCCGACCTGCCCGATGGCAAGGATATGACAAAGGTGCTCATCACCTTCATCGTCTCAGGCCCCTTCGAGCGTCTTCACGACCTGCTTGGTTTTGAGGAAGCGCTCATCTCGACGATAACCGACCCGGACGCCTGCGGTGCCTTCTTCAGCAAGCTCTGTGACTTCAAGATAGGAATCATCAGGAAGCTCAAACAGTATTACGACATAGATGTCGTGCATTTTCAGGACGACTGGGGCACTCAAAAAGACCTGTTCTTCCAGCCGGACTTCTGGCGCACGCAGATCAAGCCACATATCAAGCGGGTCATCGACGCGACGCATGAGTTGGGCCTCCTTTTTGACATGCATAGCTGCGGGCGTATCGACCTCATCATCGACGAGATCATGGAGTTGGGCCCCGACATCATCGACCCCGTACAGCCGGTAAACGACCTGGTTCGCTGGCAGCACGACTACAAGGATAAGGTCATCTTCATGGGCGGCCTCAATGCGCAGGACGTCATCGACAACCCCGCGAAAACCGATGAGGACATCTTCAGCGAGGTGCACGAAAAGACCGACCTGTTCGCGACTGACGGCTATTTCATCCCCTTTGCCGTCTCACTGACGCCACGCGTACTGACCGCTTTGGACGAGTCCTTCATCTACGGGCGGCGCTTCTACGGAAATGATTATGAGGATGAGATAGCAGCCTTTCTCAAAGGCGATAAGGCGGCACAGGAAACAACCTTCATGGTGACTGAGTAAAAGCCCTCGCGTCATCCTGCGCGTAGTGCGCAGCACGGAGGCGCGTACGAAGTATCCAGAGGAGGATCTAGTGGTGAACTAGCAGGTCGAAGACGCATGGCTCAGTTCAATCGTACGTTTGGAAAGGAGTAAGCATGGCAAAGGTGACAGTTTCAGACGAGTATCGTGAGACCTGTACGCACGGTGAGGTCCGGGTGAACCGGCATGGCACAGACAAGCTCGCCACCAAGGTTTTCGTGTCCGACGACAACGGCTTTGCGGTAACGAACGTCATCATCATGGGCAAGGAGAAGTGTGCCGTCTTTGACACACAGTGGACGAAGGCCAACGCACTCAGGGCGCTTGCAGAGATCGTCGAGGAGAACCTCGAGCTTGAGACTATCTACCTCTCACACGCCCATCCCGACCACTACTTTGGTGCCGAGGTGCTCAAGCAGCACTTCCCCGACGCGCGCGTTATCGCCGTCCCCGAGGAAGCGAGGATTATCCAGAAGCAGTGGGCGGAAAAGCGCAACGAAGTGGTGCCCGACATCGGCGAGATCAACTATGCCGCGGAGCAGATACCCTTTGTAGTCGAGGCGCTTCAGGACGACTTCTTCTTGCTCGAAGGCGAGCGCATCGAGGTCATGGATCGCCTGATGGGCGACTACCGCTACAACACCGCCGTCTACGTGCCCTCCATCGACACCCTGATGTGCTCTGACATCCTGTTCAACGAAGCGCACCCCTTTACCTGCGAGATCACAAAAGAAGAACGCGCTGAATGGCATGAGGTCTGCGAAAAGCTCAAGGCGATGGATGCCAGCGTGGTCATCCCCGGGCATATGCGCATGGGCATGCCCTTTGACAACACCGCCTTTGACTGGACGATGGACTACCTTGAAAAGACGGAGATCGAACTGATAGCCGCAAAGAGCCCCGGCGATTTCTTCTTCGCGATGGATCGACACTTCCCCAACGCAATCCTCAAGAAGAGCAACGAGATGAACTCCATGGTCTTCTTCGGCGGTCGCGAATGGGAATGGCGCGAGGACGAGGTCTGGAAATAGGGGGAAGACTAGGCATTCAGCGGTGCCTTGCCACGTTTACTCCTGACCCATTTCACCCAGTCTTTCACTGTCGGTCTTTTGGGCACCTCTAAAAACCCATTGCACGCCAGCTTGCGGCCAATTTGCCCCAGCTCCGCGTTAACGCATAACGGCATTAGCCCTGCTAGTCCCGTCATGCGCTGCCTTGACCTAGGGCAAATTGACTCACAATCTGACGCACAAGCGGTTATATGAGAGGTGCCCTTTTGTTAATGGCTTCCTGCTCCCATGTTGTGTATTTATCGACTAATAAAATTGACATCTGTTATCCTCGCGGTAGGTTTTTGACTTGATGGCACCTGTTTTCTTTGCATGACGTATAGTACAATTGGACTGAATAGGATTTCTCTAGGGAGGTTGTTGTGCTTGAATATACCGTTGACCTGAGTTGGGACGGCGAAGCCAGCGTCTGGGTAGCGACCAGCGATGACATCGCAGGGCTCGTGCTGGAGTCAGGCTCACTTGATGCCCTTATCGAGCGCGTGCGCTTTGCAGCTCCCGAACTGCTTGAACTCAACGCCACGAAGCCCGAAGTGCTCCCGTTATTCTTCCGCTCAGAGCGCCACGAGCGAGTAGCCGTCTGATGCCGTCTTTTGAGAACTCTGTTCGCAGTATTCTCAAGGAAAACGGCTGTTGCTTTCTGCGCCATGGCAAAGGTGATCACGATATCTGGTTTAGCCCACTCACAAATCGCAATGTGACTGTTGATAGTAAGATAAAGTCGCGCTTCACTGCAAATGCCATCATGAAACAGAGCGGCATCGTCCATCGCTTCTAGCCGCACCTTGCAAGCAAATATGCGATTGAGCCTTTCCTCGTTGACTTTGAGCTGAGAGAAGCGGGTATTGGTTTCTTGCTCCCATGCGGAGTTTTTGGGCGCAATTAGGGCGACATTTATTGTCCTCCCCAAAAACACTCTATCCCTCGCTTGTCTTGGTCACAAGACAAAGGTCTGCCATCCCTTTTTGTCCCCGGCAGCCCTCAGCGCACTTCCAGCGCGAGGGCGGTCTCCTCGCGCACCCACTCGTCCTTCTCCGCAAGCAAATGCTTTTGGAGAAGTGCGTTGGCCTCTCCGCTTTGAAGCTGCCCAAGCGCCCAGGCTACGTGGGCGCGGATCATCTTGCTGCTGTTGCCGAGTTCCTGAGCGAGGTGAGGGAGGTAGTAGGGGTCGTGGGTGTTGCCTATGGCTACTGCGGCGTTGCACTGGAAGATACGGTGGTCGCGGATATAGTTGTACATGACGGGGCGAACGCGTGTTTCGTAGAAGCCAGCGGGCATGTGAAGGAGGTTCTCGAGTGTGAGATCGACCTTAACCTCTTCAAGGAAGCTGTCGAGAGGGAGCGGTGTGGTGAGCTTCTTGTGGTTGCGTGGGCAGGCCTCCTGGCAGGCATCGCAGCCGTGGATGCGCTGGGCCATGAGAGGGCGCAGGTCGAGGGGTATCTTCTCGGTGATGCCAAAACCGCGACCAGGGACGGTCATCCAGTTGAGAAATCCCACGCAGCGACGAGGGTCGATGGTGTAGGGAGCGTAGAGTGCCTTGGTGGGACAGGCGTCGATGCAGCGGTGGCAGTTGGCAGGACACAGCGACTCGTAAGTGGGGGTGTCGTAGTCAAGCTCGGCATCGACGATGAGGGTGTTGATGACGATGAAGGAGCCTATGTCATCCCCCGCATACGAGCAACAATTCTTGCCAAAGGTGGTGACGCCTGCCCGAGCCGCTACCCAACGCTGGGGGATCCAGAGGTTGTTGTCGGAGCGCACGTTCTTATCGGCAAGGAACTGTTTCATGAGCTCAAGGCGGGCACCGTTGATGTTGGTGGGCGGCGAGAAGTAGCTGCGCGACTGGTAGACGCGACCCATGAGGGCGCAGAGTTCGGGCGGGAAGCTGGTGCAGGCAAAGTCGTAGACGAGGGCGATGATGGAGCGCGCAAAGGGTTGGACTGTGCGTATGCGCGCGTTCTCAATCGGCTTGAGAGGACCGTGCGTCCAGAAGTCGTAGGCGTCGCCGCGCGCTGTGAGGATGTCTGCGAACTGCGTGAAGTCGTCGGCCGTGGTGATGCCTACCTTGCTGTAGCCAATCTCGAGCGCATAGTCCTTAATCTGGCGGGTGAGTGTGGTAGTGGGCGTGGTTGGGGTGGCGGCGGCTGGGGCGGTTGGGGCGGTTGGCGGGGGTGGGGCGGCGATGGTTGGGGTGAGTGGGGTGGTTGGCGTGGGCGGGGTGGTTGGGGCGGTTGGGGTGGTGGGGGTGGTGAATAACATGGTGCTCCCCTTCTGCTCTAGTGAGTTCGCGGTCGCCGTTGATGAGGTTGCTGGACTCTTGCAAGCGCGTAACAGAAAGATTGTAGATTCTTTAGAGGGCAGTGTCTACGTGCATTTGTGTATCGATATGTCTCAAACTGTATCAAACTGTATCATCACCTGGAGAGTTATCCTCATTTTCTATTAGACTCACCATCTGTACCGCAAACTGAAACGAACCGTCAACTGGAGCTGACATGATGTGAGATGTCCAGCAGTTTGTCTCAATTGAAATCTCCAGTCCAGCGATTTGCCCGTGAGGGAGGCAAAAACGCAAATTATTTACGCAAACGCGAGGAAATTGCCCGAAAAATCCGGACACAACCCAAAATTCTTCAAAAACGGGCAGATTCGTTGAAAAATACTCGCGTTTGCGTAAATAATTGGCGAAATCTTCTCTGCCGCGGGCATAAATGCATTATCAGCCATAATCTACGGGGGATACCAGTAACTCGTGCTCCCAGCTGGGCTAATCCCCCTCATTTTGAGGATCGTATTCAGTTTTCAATGCCAGTCGTGCGGGAGCAATCTTTAGGGGTGGTTTACCGATTAACTCACGCTCCCGAGCCAGAGTGAGAGCCAGTTTCAGGCGATTGAGTTGGTTGATTTCTGAGGCGCCGGCGTCGAAGTCGATGAAGGTGATGTTGACTTCGGGGTAACGCTGTTTGAGCCGCTTGGCAGCGCCGCGTCCGTGGATGTGACCGTTCAGACAACCGAAGCTCTGGAGGACCACTATGTCATGGATGCCTGCCTGGACGAAGTGGCTGATATGCCGTTCGAGCGGGGTGTTGGTGATCATGAGCGTTGTAAGTGGCGGAAGTACGGGCTCATAGCCCTCCGCCCGTATGCGCTCAAGCATGCTCCGGTTCAGGTAGGGGGTGTAGAGCATGCCTGCGTTTCCGATCACGCCGATCCGGGGCACGTCGATGCCGCTACTGTGCTGCAGTGCGTGCAGCTTCCCGGCGTCCGGGCATTGTGGGGTGTGTGGTTTTTTGGCATCCAGGCGCTGCGGCGGCGGTGACGCATGATGTTCGAGCTGTGGTTCAGGGAACGGGCTGGAGAGCGGATTGGAGAGCGGGCTCATAAGCTCGTCGTAGATGCTCGCAGCCAAGTGTGCGGGCAGCGTGAGCTGCTTGTCTTGGCTCGGAATACCGAACACTCTAATAGTGCTATTTTTATTATCAATTTTAAGTTGCCTGCGGATGAGGTTTTCGAGTTCGATTGCCCGACACCCGGCACAGACCTGCGGCACGAGCAGGGTCACCTCTTGCTGTGGCTGTGTTCTGCGCGCCCAGTCGATGACCTGACCGGCGAGCGCGATTATTGGATGGCAGAGGTCATTGCTCAGGTGACGCAGGCCGCTTGCCACATCGCTGTTCGTGAGTTCGGGGAGTAGGTGCAGGTGATAGCCCGCCAGTGCAACGATGCCCACAAGCCTCGCCGCGTGCTCGGGAGCAAGTGCGGGCAGGATGAGGGTGGGAGTGGTACTCGAGGTGGCGTTTTCAGGTTCTGCCCCGGAGCCTGCGCTGTCATCTTCCGGAGAGGGCTGATTGAGCGTCCTGTGCGTAGGGTTGCTGTCAGCCAAGGGTGGCTGTTGCGTGGGTTCACCACCAGGTTCTCCTCTGGATACTTCATATGCGCCTCCATTCTGCGCACTATGCGCAGAATGACGGGGGGCAGGTGGTGCTTCATGCGACTCTTCACGCGGTGCTTCATGCGACCCTTCATGTGGTGCTTCGCGGCGTTCTTTCAGGACGGCGGCCAGGGAGCGGAGACGGATGCGGATTGCGGCGAGGTCAACCATCTCGTCCACTTTGAGCGCCGTGTAGAGTTTTCCCGCGCCTTCGATGATTGCGCGTACCTCTGCACTTGAGAGCGCATCGACCCCACAGCCAAAGGAGTAGAGCTGCACAAGCTCAAGCCGCGGGTTTTGCGCAACAATCTCAGCAACCGCGTAGAGTTCCTGCGCCCTCGTCCACATCGCAGCGATGCGCGCACCCTGCTCACCCTGCTCTCCCCTCTCGTCGCGCTCGTCGCCTTGCTCGCCCAGGCTTCGCTTGTGCGCCAGCAAGCCGGACGCGCTCAGGACGACGAAGCCGAGCTCGCCCAGCAGTTCGTCAATCCCGTGGCTCAGACCGAGGTCGGTGTGATAGGGGTGCCCGGCGAGGACAATGGCAGAAAGCCCTTCCGCTTCGATACGGCGCAGCGCCTGGGCGGTTCCCTCCGCGAGCAGCGCAGCATACTCCTGCTGTGCCTGCTCCCCTGCCGCAAGGGCCCGCTTGAGGTCTTCTTCCGCTGGCAGATGCATACCGGCTTTGGTCAGGGAGACGGACAGCTGCTCAGCAAGGGGTGTCGCGCTTTCAAGGTCGCAGGTCAGAAAACCGATGCCCCCGCGTGCAGCAACATCGTCTGCGATGAGCTGCGCATACGCACGGGAGACGGGGCAGTTGTTTGCGCTCGGCGGTGCTCCCACAGGACCGCCGGCGGGCATGAAGATGACGTCTGCGCCCTGCTCGATGAGTTGCATGACATGCCCATGCGCCAACTTGGCGGGATAGCAAACCCCCTCAGACATGACCGCGTGGGCACCTTTGCGATAGACAGCCGCCGTGGAATCCTCACTGATGAGAACGACGTAGCCGAGCTCACCAAAGCAAGCGCTCCAAAAGGGCAGGGTTCCGTAGAGCTCGAGAACGGCGGGGAGACCGACAACGGGGGCAATGTGCAGCATGCCTGTGTTGTGCCTGCTTGTGCGGCGCAGCAACTCCCGTTCGCGCTTGAAGAGGTTGGGGAGGTGGCGGGCGTTTTGACTCGGCTTGCCGTCCGTGAGTCCTCGCTCGCAACGGTTGCCGACGATAAAGACATGAGGTTGCGCGGGGGTTGCGCGCTCGGCAGCAATTTCCTGCCTGCCGGAGGTCTCCTGCCCGCCAGAGAATCCACGCTCGCCAGGAATCCCTTGCCCGGAAGCTCCGCGCTCGGCAGCGATCTCCTGCCTGCCGGAGGTCTCCTGCCCGCCGAAGTCGTCAGGCGCGGCGGAGGTGAAGCTGCTTACTGTGAGAAGGCAGTTGTTCGTGCAGCCCTGACAACGCCGGGTTGTCTGTTTCTGCTTCAGCGTGGCTAGCTCAAAGCGTGAAAGGCTGCTTGATTGGATGCGTCCGTCCCCTGCCCTGCCCTGAGCCAGCCCCCGGTCGCGGGCGATAAGGGCGGCACCGAAGGCGCCCATGAGGTTCGCGATGCGCGGGCGTTGCACTTCCAAGCCAGTTTCCAGCTCAAAGGCGCGCAGCACGGCATCGGAGAGGAAGGTTCCTCCCTGCACCATGACCCTGGTTCCCAGCGTGGAGGGGTCGGTACAACATATCACCTTGTAGAGGGCATTGCGCACGACGCTGTAGGCGAGACCGGCGGCGATGTCTGCTGGTCTGATGCCCTCTTTCTGTGCATGGCGAACCCGCGAAGTCATAAATACGGTGCAGCGGGTGCCGAGGTCCACGGGATTGCTTGCCGTCAGCGCCACGTCCGAAAAGCTCCATCGGGTATAACCCAAGGTACGGCTGAAGCCCTCGATAAGCGCGCCGCAGCCCGACGAGCAGGCCTCGTTGAGCATGATCTCATCGACGGCACCGTTTTGTATCCGCATACACTTGATGTCCTGCCCACCGATGTCGAGCACATAATCGACCTCGGGGTTGAGCTCCTGTGCGGCACGAAGGTGCGCGATGGTCTCAACCTCGCCGGAATCGAGGTTGAAGGCGCAGGTGAGCAGTTGCTCGCCATAGCCCGTGGCGGTGATATGCCCGATGTCGAGAAGGGGCTCTCCGCCGTATTCGTGCGGCAGGCTGGCGTACAGATCCTCAAGCGCCTCGCGCGTTGTTCCGATTACATCGCCATGCGTATGCTCGTAGCTTGAATAAAGGATGCGTCCCTGCTCATCAACCGCCACCAGTTTGACCGTCGTCGAGCCTGCGTCGAGTCCGACGAACAAGGGGCCCTCAACATCCATGAGACGTGCACGGGGGGCCTCGATACGTGCATGGCGCTCCTTGAAGGCAGCACGCTCTTCGTCGGAGCTGAACAGGGCGCCGAGCCGCTCGATGCCGCCTTCTTCTTCAAGGGGCGCAGCCGCAAGCAGCAATTCGAGTTCAGACAGGCTCACTGTGCTGGGCAACCCGTGCCCAGGGAGACGCCGATCAATTGCTCCCCACCCCGTCACCCAGGGCTTGACCCGCAAGCTACCCGCACTTTCAAGAGCGAGATTGCGGGTCAAGCCCTGGGTGACGGAAGCAGTCGGCGTCTCCCCGGAGTAGAGCGCTGCGCCTTTTGCCACGAAGAGATGGGCTTCGGGGGGCTTTATCGCCTGTGTGCGCGTCAGTCCGAGCGTTACGCGAAAGCGTGTCACAAGCTCGGAATAGACCTCGAGCGGACCTCCGAGAAAGACGACAGTGCCCCTGATTGCGCGCCCGCAGGAGAGCCCTGCGACCGTCTGGGTCACCACCGCCTGAAGCACCGAAGCGGCTATGTCTGAGCGCCGCGCACCCTCGTTGATGAGCGGTCGCACATCGGTCTGGGCAAAGACGGCGCAGCGTGAAGCTATGGGGTAGATGGTCTGCGCACCGAGCGCCAGCGCATTGAACTCCCGCGCCTTGACGCCGAGCATCCCGCACATCAGGTCGATGAAGCCACCGGTTCCCCCGGCGCAAGCCCCGTTCATGCGTTGCTCGACACCGTCGGTCAGGTAGATAATCTTGGCGTCCTCGCCGCCGAGCTCGATGGCAACGTCTGCCTCAGGGATAAGCTGCTCAAGCGCATGGCGCGTCGCAATGACCTCCTGCACATAGGGCAAGCCGAGCAGTTCAGCGAGCCGCATACCCGCTGAACCGGTAACACAGGCTGTGACCTCGGCATCTCCAAAGCGCCAGACCGTG
>JAITOC010000025.1 GCA_031290175.1 Coriobacteriales bacterium
ACTCCCACCCTTGCGTGTATGCGATTGCAGGGATTTCACTGGTGCCCGGGGTGGGAGTCGAACCCACACACCCGAAGGTAAAGGTTTTTGAGACCTCCGCGTCTGCCATTCCGCCACCCGGGCACGTATATTGTGCTAAACAAAGTGCGCTGGGTATTGTAGCATAGACTCATCAGATTTCTGCTTTGTAGCTGGAGGGCATCTCTCAATAACTGCTTCTTGTGCGTTAGATTGCGATTAATGAGTTATGAGAGATGCCTTTAAAGATTGGATTTTCATGTATGTAGTCTTGTTGACTGGCGGGCTTGCCTCTGGCAAGGATACCGTATGCGCCTATCTCGAAGAGCTGGGGGCATCCACGCTTGACCTTGACGTCATTGCCAAGGAAGAACAAGAGAATTCGCTCGTCCTTGAGCAGCTGGAGGAAGCGTTCGGTGATGACATCGTCGATGACTTCGGCTCCTTGAATCGCAGGCTGCTGGCTGAGCGCGCCTTTGCAAGCAGGGAGGCCGCTGATATGCTCAACGCCATCTGCTGGCCGCCCGTGCAGGATCGAGTGGCGGACTACATCCTCGGAAGCAGCTGTCAGCCGATGAACCGCCCCGGGCTTCTCGTCATCCAAATACCGCTTCTTGCGGAGGCGCCCGCACTGCTCGACCTAAAAGACGAGGTGATCAGCGTGGTTGCTCCCGAAGCATTGCGATTTGAGCGCGCGGTTGTCCGCGGCATGAAGCCAGAAGATGCACGCAACCGCCTTGACCTACAAGTATCGGATGACAAACGCATCGCGATCAGCGATACGGTTTTTGATAACAGCGGCTCGGTCGAGAACCTGAGGCAACAGGTGAAGGACTGGTACAACGAGCGTAGTTCTGCGAGGTTGTTCTGACATGGCGCAGATGGAAGGCAAGCTCTCCGAGGATCAACTGGCGAGCGGTACGTTTGTGACGGTCGCCCCCTACGAGCCAGCGGGTGACCAACCGCAGGCCATCGAGGCTTTAGTGCGCGGCATCAAAGACGGGCTACGCTATCAGACGCTGCTGGGAGTCACCGGTTCAGGAAAGACCTTCACCATGGCAAAGGTCATCGAGCGGGTTCAGAAAGCAACGCTCGTCATGGCACCGAACAAGACCCTTGCCGCCCAGCTTGCCTCGGAGCTCAAGGAGTTCTTCCCAGAAAACGCCGTTGTCTACTTCGTCTCCTATTACGATTACTACCAGCCAGAGGCCTACGTGCCCACAACCGACACCTTCATCGAAAAGGACGCCTCAATCAACGAGGAAGTCGAGAAGCTGCGGCACGCTGCAACCGCCGCACTGCTATCGCGCAAAGACATCATCGTCGTCGCCAGCGTCTCGTGTATCTACGGCATCGGCTCGCCTGCCGACTACGCCGGCATGGCAGTATTCCTCGATAAGGACAAGCCCCTCGATCGTGACCACCTCATCCATGGGCTCATTGACATCCAGTACGACCGCAACGATTATGAGCTGAAGCGGGGGACGTTCAGAGTCCGCGGGGATGCGGTGGACGTCTTTCCTCCCTATTCTGATAACCCGCTCCGCATAGAATTATTTGGTGAGGAAATCGAAGAGATTACCGAGGTCAGCCACGTTTCGGGCGAGATACTGAAGCGCTACGACAGCATCCCTATCTGGCCGGCGTCGCATTATGTCACAGCACGCCCGAAGGTGGAACACGCCCTCGCAACCATCAAAGAAGAGCTTGCCGAGCGGTTGGCGGAGTTCAGGGCAGAGGGCAAGCTCCTTGAGGCTCAACGTATCGAGATGCGCACGAATTACGACCTGGAGATGCTCGAGACCATGGGCTTCACAAGCGGCATCGAGAACTACTCCCGGCATCTTGACGGACGCGCACCCGGGGAGCCACCCTTCACGCTCATCGATTACTTTCCGGATGACTTCCTGTGCATCATCGACGAGAGTCATGTGACGGTGCCCCAGATACGGGGCATGCACGAAGGTGACCGCTCGCGCAAGATCACGCTTGCCGACCATGGCTTCCGTCTGCCGAGCGCACTGGATAACCGGCCGCTCAGGTTTGACGAGTTTGAGCAGCGTATCCCGCAGTTCGTGTACGTCAGCGCAACACCCGGCGATTATGAGGGGCGTGTCTCGCAGGCACAGGTGGAGCAGATTATCCGCCCCACCGGCCTTCTCGACCCCGAGGTCATCGTCAAGCCTATCAAGGGTCAGATAGATGACATCATCGACGAGGCGCGTGAGCGCGCCGAGCGAAACGAGCGCGTGCTCATCACGACCCTGACGAAGAAGATGGCAGAGGATCTGAGCGACCACCTACTCGACAAGGGCATCAACGCGCGCTATATGCACTCCGACATCGCGACCTTTGAACGCGTGGAGATACTGCGTGATCTCCGGCTCGGCGTCTTTGATGTGCTGGTGGGCATCAACCTGCTCCGTGAGGGGCTCGACCTGCCCGAAGTCTCCCTGGTCGCCATACTCGATGCGGATAAGGAGGGCTTTCTCCGCAACCACCGTTCACTCATCCAGACTATCGGTCGTGCTGCCCGTAATGTGTCTGGGCAGGTCATCATGTACGCAGACAACATAACCGAGTCCATGCGCTCAGCCATTGACGAGACCAGCCGCCGCCGTGCCCGGCAGATGGCGTACAACGTGGAGCACGGCATCGAGCCTGCCACCATCCGAAAGGCCGTAAACGACATCCTGCAGTACGTCGAGCAAGACGACGCGGATGGGGAGGGGAGCGCCATGGATGCGCTCGCCAAGGAGCTGACGGGGCTTGCGCGTGAAGAAGTGCTCCGGCTCATATCCTCTCTTGAGGACGATATGGCAGATGCCGCACGCAGCATGGACTTTGAGCAGGCAGCCCGCCTGCGCGATCAGGCGGTCAAACTGCGAGCTCGCTTCGAGGGCTCAAGTGAGACGGACGCGCTCGAACAACTCCGCAAGACAGCCCGCAAAGGAACACCGACAAAAGGCCGCGGAAAACCGCGTTAGGTCTTGTGCGCGCATCGCGTCTGAGGTAATATGTACACCGCACAGTAACATATGACAGAAACAGGTGATAGACACTATGACCAGCAAAAACAATCAGGACACGATTCGCAGATCCGCAGCTAACGGCACGCTGTTGCCAACGCCTGTTTGGGCTGTCATCTTCCTGGTCGCCATGGCGTATGAGTTCATGGGGCGCGCCATCGGGTACCTCGGAGTTGCCGAGCGGCTCAGTCAGACCTGGCACTTTGGATGGGTACCCTTGCTCACATCAAGCTGTTCGGTGTTTGTTGTCCTAGCTGGCTTCTTTACCTTCAGAAGCGGGAAAAACGCAGGCAACCCTTCCAAGGCGCGCACGGGAATCGTACTTATGGTGCTCGGATTTGTCATGATCGCAACATCCTTCATGCTCAAGCGAGTGCCCGGTCTCCTGTTCGGCTAGGCTTTGCGAAGCGCCGGCTCGTTACCTGACTCACAAAATCAAGCCGTATAGCGGGTATACACACACGAAAGCCCTCCAGTCGGATATACTGGAGGGCTATAACTGTGATGAGGGAGATAAGCAGAAGTCATAACCCTATAATGATGTCTTCTGAGAGAGAGGCGAAGCGTGGAAGAACGTAGGAGTGCTATACCTCGCGGCATGTATGAACCCAAGTTCGAGCACGATGCCTGTGGCATCGGCATGTTGGTTGATCTCAAGGGACGGGCTTCTCATAAGCTCGTCGGAGATGCGATCAATATCCTTGAGGCATTGACGCACCGCGGTGGCGTAGGGTATGAGCCCTTGACCGGGGACGGAGCCGGTATCCTGTTGCAGATCCCTGACGTATTCATGCGTCGGGTTGCAGCGACCGAGGGCATGACCCTCCCGGAAGGGGAGGGAACCTATGGCGTTGCAATGCTCTTCTGCTCGCCTGATGAGGACAGACGAAACGAGAGCGTCAAGCGCTTCTGTCAGGTCATTGAAGACGAGGGTCTGAAGGTCGTTGGCGTCCGCGATGTCCCTGTCTCATCCGGCAACCTCGGGCCAACTGCCCGGGCGGTGCAGCCGAGCATCCTCCAGGTCTTTACGGCTGCCGCCGAGAAGATGGATCGCGATGCCCTCGAGCGCAGGCTCTACATCATCACCAAGCGCGCAACCGAGCGCATCCGTAAGCCCGAGCACGATGCCGACCCCTATTTCTACCTCGCTTCAAACTCGACAAAGACCATCGTCTACAAGGGCATGCTGCTCCCCAGCCAGCTTGCGGAGTTTTACCTTGACCTCAAAGACACCGAACTTGCCAGCGCCATCGCGCTCGTGCACTCACGGTTCTCAACCAACACCTTCCCCAGCTGGGAACGCGCACATCCCATGCACCACATTATCCACAATGGCGAGATAAACACGATTCGCGGAAACGTGAACTGGGTCAAGGCGCGCCAGGCAAACATGCGCTCCGAACTTTTTGGTGATGACCTCAAGCGCGTCTATCCCGTCATCAACGAGGACGGCTCCGACTCAGCCATGCTCGACGACTTTATAAACCTGCTCGTACACGGCGGTTACCCGATCCACGAAGCAGCGATGATGACCATTCCCGTGCCCTGGGAGGAGAACTTCGATCTTCCGGATGATGTGCGGGCGATGTTCGAGTACAAGAGCTGTCTCGTGGAGCCCTGGGATGGGCCGGCGTCGGTGGCGTTCACGGATGGGCGCTTTGCGGGTGCCATCCTCGACCGCAACGGTCTGCGCCCCTCGCGCTACTATGTGACCTCAGATGATCAGTTGATCCTTGCCTCCGAGGTCGGGGTCATGCCGGTCGATGAGACGAAGATCATCCGGAAGGATCGCCTGCGTCCCGGACGCATGCTGCTCGTCGATACGCAGGAAGGTCGCATCATCGAGGATGAGGAACTCAAGGCCAGGAGCGCTGCGCTGTATCCCTATCGATCCTGGCTGGACAAGAACCTCGTCCAGCTCACCGATCTGCCCCTCAAGGATGGGGAGGGCGACACCTGGCATCAGCTCATACAGGCAGCCAAGGATCATTCCTCGGGCAAGATATGGCCCGCAAAGCAGATGGAAACACTCCTGCGGCTAGAGGGTTTCATGGATACCGCCGACAGACAGGCGGCAGGGGAGCCGATAGGGCAACCGGCAGGGGAGCCAAGCTTCCTGCAGCGCCAGAAGATCTTTGGCTACAGCTGGGAAGACTTGAATCTGGTGCTCAAATCCATCTCGGAACTAACGGACGACCCGATCTCGTCCATGGGCTTCGATGCTCCGTTGGCGGTGCTCTCCAAGCGTCCGCAGCTTCTCTATAACTACTTCAAACAACTGTTTGCGCAGGTCACCAATCCACCAATTGATGCCATACGCGAGCACCTCGTTACTTCCAGCAAGATTCACTTTGGCAGCGAGGGCAATATCCTCATGCCCGATGCAAGCTGTTGTCGCATGATCAGCCACGACACGCCGATACTGAATGCAGAAGAGCTCCAGCGCCTTCGCGTTGTCGATGAACAGGGGCTCAAAGCCATCACCCTGCCCATCCTCTTCGACGCAAAGCGGTCAGGCGGCCTGAAGGACGCCCTCGATACCCTCTTTGCCGCAGCGGATACCGCACTTGAGGAGGGCTACAACATCCTCATCCTCTCAGACCGCGGAATCGATGCCGACAAGGCGCCAATTCCGGCCCTGCTCGCAGTATCCGGACTGCACCATCACATGGTACGTACAGGAACCCGCACGCAGATAAGCATCGTTATCGAGACGGGCGAATCGCGCGAGGTGCACCACCACGCCCTGCTCGTCGGCTTCGGTGCCAATGCCATACATCCCTACCTGGCGCTTGAGTGCATCGACCAACTTGCAGAGATAGGGCTTATCTCACTGGATGCCGAGCAGGCTCGGGCAAATTACTGCAAGGCACTCACCAACCACATCATCAAGGTCATGTCCAAGATGGGCATCTCAACGGTGCGCTCCTATCATGGGGCACAGATATTCGAGGCGCTCGGTCTGTCTGACGAGCTTACCGATGTCTACTTCACGGGTACGACCTCGCGCATCGGCGGCATCACCCTTGCTGATCTGGAGAAAGAGACGCTCAGGCGCCACACCGAGGCCTTTGACCCGCACCTCAGCGAGGATCCCGTCGACCCCGGCGGCGAATATAAATGGCGCGCTGACGGTGAGTATCATCTGCTCAACCCGGAAAGCATCTACTACCTGCAACAGGCGGTGCGCAGGGGTGACTACAAGATGTTCAAGCGCTTTTCTGCCACTATCAACGACCGCAGCAAGGAGCTCAAGAACCTGCGGGCCCTGCTTGACATCGTGACTGTTGAAAAGCCGATACCCCTGGATTCGGTGGAGTCGGTCGACAGCATCGTCAGGCGCTTCAAGACGGGCGCCATGAGCTTTGGCTCCATCAGTCAGGAGGCGCACGAGTGCATGGCAGTCGCCATGAACAACTTAGGCGCAAAGAGCAATACGGGCGAGGGTGGCGAGAACGCCGAGCGCTTTGTTGTCGGCGCAGATGGCAGAAACCGCAACAGCTCCATCAAGCAGGTGGCTTCGGGGCGCTTTGGCGTCACCATCAACTACCTTACGCACGCCACCGAAATACAGATAAAGATGGCGCAGGGTGCCAAGCCCGGTGAGGGTGGGCATCTCCCAGGGCGAAAGGTGTATCCCTGGGTTGCGAACAATCGCTTTACCGTGCCGGGCGTTGAGCTCATATCGCCACCGCCGCACCACGACATCTACTCCATCGAGGATCTCGCACAGCTCATCCACGACCTCAAGAACGCCAACCGCGATGCCCGCATCAACGTCAAGCTTGTCAGCGAGGCAGGCGTTGGCACGATTGCTGTCGGCGTTGCAAAAGGGCTTGCCGATGTCATAGTCATCAGCGGCTACGACGGCGGCACCGGGGCAGCGTCCCGTACGAGCATCCGCCACGCGGGGCTTCCCTGGGAGCTTGGCGTTGCCGAGACGCACCAGAGCCTCGTCCAAAACCGCTTGCGTGACCGCGTGTCCGTCGAGACAGATGGCAAGCTCTTCACGGGCCGCGACATTGTGATTGCCGCCCTTCTCGGTGCCGAGGAATTCACCTTTGCCACACTTCCGCTCATTGCGCTCGGATGTGACATGATGCGCGTTTGCAACATCGACACCTGCCCGGTCGGCATCGCCACGCAGAATCCCGACCTGCGCAAGAAGTTCCAGGGCAAGCCGGAGCACCTCGAGAACATGATGCGCTTCATCGCTCAGGAGGTGCGCGAGTGGATGGCGCGCATCGGCGTAACGAGCTTCACTGACCTCATCGGTCACGTCGAGCTCCTGCACCAGACCAACGTAGCGCAGTCGAGCAAGGCACGCAATGTCGATCTCTCACGCCTGCTGTTCTCGCCGGCGGTCTCTGAGGCGGAGACAAAGCGCCACAACACTCATCCCCAGGATCACGGGCTCGAGAAGGAATATGACCTGCGAACTCTGGTTCCCCTGTGCAAGGCAGCCATCGAAAAAGGCGAGCGACTCAACTACTCACTCGCTGTGAGCAACCGCAACCGCACCCTCGGCACCGTCCTCTCCAGCGAGATCACCCGTGCCAGGGGCGCAGAGGGGCTTCCGGATGACACGATCCACCTGAAGCTCTTTGGCTCAGGCGGTCAGAGCTTCGGTGCCTTCCTGGCTCCGGGCGTGACCCTGGATCTGCACGGTGATACCAATGACTACCTCGGCAAAGGCATGAGCGGCGGCCGTATCATCATCGCACCTCCCGCAGGCTCTACCTTCGATCCGGGCGAGAATATCCTCGTGGGCAACGTTGCCTTCTATGGTGCGACCAAAGGCGAGGCCTACCTGCGCGGCGTAGCGGGCGAGCGCTTCTGCGTGCGCAACAGCGGGGTCAGCGCGGTTGTGGAGGGGGTCGGCGACCACGGCTGTGAATACATGACCGGAGGTCGCGTGCTCATCATCGGCTCAACAGGACGCAACTTTGCTGCCGGCATGAGCGGCGGGGTCGCCTATGTCTGGGATCACGACGGCACTTTTGCACAGAGCTGCAACAAGGGCAATGTGACCCTGAAAAAGCTGGGCAAGGCGGATAAGGATATTGTCAAGGAGATGCTCGAAAAGCATCATGCCTATACCGGCAGCGATCGCGCAAAGATGCTCCTGGATGACTTTGCCGCCTACAGCGAGCAGTTCACCATGCTTACGCCCAACGATTACCAGAAGATTCTGGACGCGCTCGAAGAGGCACGAAAGTCCGATGTGCCGGAAGAAGAACGCCCGCTCTATGCCTTCAACTCGGTGATCCTCGGTAAGAAAGCGAGCTGAACATGGGCAAGCCAACGGGGTTTATGGAGTACGAGCGTGTCGATGCCAGCAATCGAGGCATAGCAGAGCGCATACAGGATTTCGCGGAGTTTCACGCACTCCAGGCAACTGATGTGTTGACCCAACAGGCGGCGCGCTGCATGGACTGCGGGGTAGCATTCTGCCACGCAGGCATGAGTGTTGACGGACTCTCAATCGGTTGCCCGCTCTCCAACCTCATACCGGAGATCAACGACCTTATGTATCGTGGGCTGTACGAGGTGGCTTATGACCGCCTGCGCAAAACGCACCCCTTCCCTGAGTTCACCGGACGTATCTGCCCGGCACTCTGCGAGGGCTCCTGCACGCTGGGCGAACACGAACTCCCTGTGACCATCAAGGATATCGAGCATTTCCTGGATAAATATGCAACCTCACAAGATGGATTGAAGCCCCGCATCCCTATGGTGCGCACGGGGTATAAAGTAGCCGTCATAGGCTCTGGACCTGCCGGTCTTGCCTGTGCTGAGCATTTGAACCAGTTTGGTGACAGCGTGACCATTTTCGAGCGTGCAGACCGCCCCGGCGGCCTGCTCACCTATGGCATACCAAACATGAAGCTCGACAAGGGCGTTGTCGATCGACGTATCAAGATCATGGAAGCGGAGGGTATCGATTTCCGCCTTGGCGCAGAGGTGGGTTCTGCCGTGCCGCTGCAGGAGCTGTTTGACGAGTTTGATGCCCTCGTCCTCTGTGGGGGAGCAACGCAGGCGCGCATGCTCTCAGCGCAGGGAGCAGAGCTTACCGGTGTGGTGCCTGCCGTAGAATATCTCACAAACGCCACGCGCAGACTTCTCGACGAAGGCTTCTTAGGCGAGGACTACCTCAACGCCGCAGATAAGGAAGTGTTTATCGTTGGTGGTGGCGATACGGGCAACGATTGTGTGGCAACGGCTCTCAGGCAAGGGGCTAGAAGCGTCACGCAGTTCGAGATCACCCCAAAGCCGGTGGAGTCGCGCGCGCAGGACAATCCCTGGCCGCTCTGGCCCAAGGTATTCAAGACCGACTACGGTCAGTATGAGGCCATAGAGGTCTTTGGACACGACCCCCGTGAATACGAGACCTCCATCAGTGAGGTACTGGGTGAAAACGGTCATGTGGGGGCGGTGCGGGCGATGCATTACAAGAACTTCCAGCCCGTGGATGGCACAGATGAGATCCGCCCCGCAGGGCTTATCCTCATAGCCATGGGCTTCCTGGGGCCAGAGCGCACGCTTATCGATGCACTTGAGCTCGAGTGCGATGCGCGTGGCAATGTAAAGACCCGACCGGGGATGTATGCGACTTCTCTGGAGTCTGTGTTCGCGGCGGGGGATATGCGCCGCGGTCAGAGCCTTGTCGTCTGGGCGCTTATGGAAGGCCGCCAAGCCGCTGAGGAGTGCCATGCCTATCTCAGCCGTCAGCATCGATAGTATAGGTGACCGATGAAGAAGCAGGATGGATTCATGGTATTTGAGCGTGCCGAGGCAACAAATCGTCCCATTCAAGAGCGCATCAAGGATTACAAGGAGTTTCACGAGCTCCAGCCCGAGAGTGTGCTCAGAGAGCAGGCCACGCGCTGCATGGATTGTGGCGTGTCCTTCTGCCATGCGGGCATGCGCATCGACGGGCTTTCCATTGGCTGCCCGCTCTCCAACCTTATCCCCGAAATAAACGACCTGGTACGGCGCGGACTCTTTGCAGATGCCTATCAGCGCCTGCGGCGGACCAACCCCTTCCCTGAGTTCACCGGACGTATCTGTCCAGCGCTCTGCGAGGGTTCCTGCACGCTGGGCGAGCATGAGCTACCGGTCACCATCAAGGATATCGAACATTTTCTCGACCTCTACGCTGCTGCGAATGACTTAATCCAGCCGTCTATCCCCACCGCAAGTACGGGGCGCAAGGTGGCTGTCGTTGGCTCCGGACCAGCGGGGCTTGCCTGTGCCTGGGAGCTTAATCAGCTGGGTGAGCATGTGACTGTTTTTGAGCGGGCCGACCGCCCCGGAGGCCTTCTCATGTATGGCGTGCCAACCATGAAGCTCGATAAAGCCGTTGTTGACCGGCGGATCAGAATCATGGAAGCCGAGGGTATCGAGTTTGTGCTGAATGCAGAAGTCGCCAGAAATCTGCCCCTGGGAGAACTGACTGACAGCTATGACGCTATTGTGCTCTGCTGCGGCTCCAGCAAGCCGCGAGCCCTCGATGTGCCAGGCACAGACCTCGGCGGGGTTGTGTATGCCATCGAGTACCTGACCGCATCCACCCGTACGTTTCTTGATGCAGCTCACCAAAGCTCAGACGCGCTCGATGCCAAGGGCAAGGAGGTGGTGGTCATCGGCGGGGGAGATACAGGCACAGATTGCGTCGCAACGGCGCTGCGCCAACAGGCACGGAGCATCGTGCAGTTCCAGCACAACCCTGCACCACCCCTGACCCGCGCAGAGGACAATCCCTGGCCGCTCTGGCCCAAGGTTCTCAAAACCGATTATGGACAGCTGGAGGCTCTTGAGGTCTTTGGCAAGGATCCGCGCGAGTTTGAGACCTCCGTCAAAGAGGTTATCGGAGATGAAAACGGGCGCGTCACGGCTGTCAAGACAGCCCGCTTTGAGATGCAGTGGCAAGGGGAGTGCCGCATCAAATCAGAGGTCGAAGGCAGCGAGAAGACCATCCCGGCAGACCTCGTGCTCATCGCCATGGGCTTCGAGAGCCCCGAGCCTGCCCTTATTGAGGCATTCACGCTCAAGACCGACAAACGCGGCAACGTCTGGACCCCCGAGGACGCCTATAGCACCTCTCTGAACGCCGTATTCTGCGCCGGCGACATGCACCGCGGCCAAAGCCTGGTAGTCTGGGCACTCATGGAAGGCCGCAAAGCCGCCCTGGAAGTCCACGAGTTTTTGAATCGGTAGGACGCCGCACAAAGGTTGCAGTTCAGAGGGTCACCAGAAGATGAAGCGCAGTTTTCTAGCAACATGCAAAAAGCAGGGTATGGTTCGCGTGCTCTCCGCATTGCTGATCATAGTGCTGTGTACCCCATGGACGCTCACGGGCTGCTTCCCGGCGGCTGACTATTATTTCAAGTCTACACGCATTGATGATTCCAACTTCCCCGATGACAACTTCAGGAACTTCCTCCTTGAAAGCAAATATAATGAAGATGGCTTTCTTGAAGCTAGAGCACTTTTTGAAACAAGCCTCGATGTGTCCTCAAGGGATATTAGAGACCTCAAGGGTATCGAGCATTTTCCCAATCTTACCTCTCTGGATTGTTCGGACAACCAACTTGCCGCTCTGGATGTGAATAAGAACACCGAGCTGGAACGTCTCGACTGCTCCAATAATCAACTTGTAGGGCTGGATTTGACCAGCAATCCCAAGCTCCAGCGCGTGTACTGTTCAGGTAATCGACTCATCGAAGTAGAGGGTCTGAGCGACTCTGTCAATTCAGTTTCGGGGCTTGACCAATCGATAACGGTACCAGTCAAACCTGATGGCAGGAATGGATACGTGAGCTTCGGCTCTTTCT
>JAITOC010000029.1 GCA_031290175.1 Coriobacteriales bacterium
CGCGTGAGCGCGGTCATCTGCAAGCGCGAGGATGGCACATACGCAAAGTATGTGGGAACCAAGGCGGTTGTTCTGGCAACCGGTGACTTCAGCGCAGACCGCGACATGATGCACAAATATGCGCCCGAAACCGCCGATTTTGTGACCGACGAGGTCTATGATGGTGAAACCGACTTTGATGCGGGCTTCCGTTACGGCGGTCTCTTCAAGGGTCTGGGTCAGAAGATGGGGCTGTGGGCTGGTGCCGCCTGGCAGAAATCTTTTCCCAACTGCACGATGGGTGCCTATTGGGGCCCGGGACCACGCAACCTGTATGCAAACCACTATGGTCTGTTGCTCGACCGCGACGGTCAGCGCTATATGAACGAATACTGTCTGGGCCCCCTTGCCAGCCAGCAGATACTCCTTCTGCCCGAGAAAAAGTCCTTTGCCATCTGGGATACCGGTTACGCCCGTCTTGAGGAGGTTTCAGGCAACTGGAACAACGACTCGATGGTAAGCGGAGATTCCGAGGCCATTGCCCAGGCCGTTATCGCTTCCTGGGAAGAGAATGTCGGAGCCGGCACCTATGTGAAAGGCGACACCCTTGAAGAGGTTATCAGCAAGCTGGGCCTCCCTGCTGCGACCATCGACACAGTCAAGCGCTACAACGAGCTCGCGGCAGGTGGCGAGGATTTCGACTTCCACAAGGATCCCACCCATCTGCATGCGATCAACCAAGGCCCCTTCTATGGTCATATGACAAACGAGTTCGGGTTCCTCACCGTCCTGGGCGGCTTGAGCACCAATGTCAACATGCAGGTCTGTGATGCTGATGACCAGCCCATCCCAGGACTCTATAACGTCGGCACCATGGTGGGCGATCTGTATTCGGGAACCTATACCTTCCAGGTTGAGGGTGCCAACTACGGTATGGCATGCGTAACCTTCGGCTACCTCACTGGCAAATACATCGTCGCACACGAGTAGCGCTCTCGCTGCCGTCTCGATACAGGGGTGGAGCACGCAAGCAGAGCCTGTCAGGAGGACGTATCTTGGCGCGCCCCCTCCCCCCTGCAAGCATCAAGATACGTCCTCCTGACAGGCTCGCTAAAAAGGGAGAAGGGTCTGCGTGCTTCGAGCATCAGACCCTTCTCCGCAGTGTGCTCATCTGCTTGATTCGATCAATTCAGGGAGGATGCACGCTGCTCCACAAGGTCAAGAAGTTCGGTGCGCGAATGGATCAACAACTTGTTGTAGATATTGGAGGTATGACTCTTCACGGTCTCTTCCGACACGTCAAGCTGTTCGCTGATCGACTTTCTGGTACGACCCCGCACCAGCAGTGCCAATACCTCGGACTCCCGTCGGGAGAGAGCGTATTCGTCGGTGAGTATCTTGCAGGTGGTTGCCAGTGCATCGCTTAAGAACTCGTCTGCGCCGGGACGCACCCGACCCCATCCATAGGCTATGTCACCGCTCGTCATATACAGGGCAACCAGCACGAGCCCAAAAGCCATGCCTCCAACAAGAAGCTCCATCCGCTGAACTGGCAGGAGCGTCAGGAGTTCGCCTGCGAGTTGCCCTATGAGCAGGCATGCAGTGCCGGTGCCTACAATCCAGAGAGGAGATTGCTTGTGAGCACGGGCAAGGTAGGAGCATAAACAGCACATGATGAGGTACAGGTAGCAATAACCCATGTTCAGAACAGCAATGCCGAGGGGTAGAAAGACCGTGCTCAGAGAGATGACAAAGAAACCAAGAGCCATAAGGGGGATACCCACTCTGAACACCAGATGATTAAACGCCATCTTCACCCAAAGCCCCGTGAGGAACAGCAGCACCGTACCCAGTGCGAATGCGCCAAGGTTGAGGGGGAACCCCTGTAGCGCGGGGCTGAGAGAGAGCGGCAGGTACATCGCCCCCAGAGCCAGACCCTGTATCAGCGATACGAGCAGGAAACCTGGCGGCACATATAAGGGGCTCTGCATCCCCTGGTTATACAGTTCCTTTGCGGGAACCGCGCGCATGCTCCGCCTGAGGCAATATACCATGGGAAACGGCGTTATGAACAATGCAATGCTTTCAGCCGTTGTGGGAAAGAACGAGAGGATAAGGGCAAGTGCGCTTCCGCCAAAGAGGGCAAAGGTGCCATAGAACAGTACTTGCTGGGGCCCGAGATAGCGGAACAACCTGCCAAACTCCAAACAGAAACTGGCTGTGCCAAGCCCTATGAGGAAGGAGCCCGTTGCGTAGAGCACCGTCCTGAACAGCACCTGGTTGGAGACGATGTGCGCGCAGAGCATGCAGATCAGTATGCCAAGCAGGAGAGTGAGCACAAGATAGACGGCGAAGAAACGCATCTTACTGAGGGCGTTCATGCGCCTGAATCCACACGCCCAGATGAGATAGGCAACAATACTGCCAATTAAAATAACAGTTTCACTGGGCAGCCCCAGCGATGCAAGTGGACTTTCTCCCGAAAGCAGGGCAGGGCTCTGGAACAAAAGGATGGTCCACATCCAATACAGGCCGAACCCAACGCTTACCAGGGGATGGGCTCTTAGCGCGTCCCCCATACGTTGTAACAGATAGTGCCGCTCATCGGGGGTATTGAAGACCTTTGTCATGAAGAACAACCTTCTTTTCAAGCGGTCGGAGACAGACCGGCTGTGCGGGCTTCATCTCCCTCCCCTTTGCCATGGTAGCAGTCCAACGCAGCACCGGCCAGCCCCTAGCCGTTCACCGACCTAAGCGATGCACGAGCGGCACACAAGAAGGGCGAGCCGCCGACGCTGACGCTCACCCGTTTTCACGCGTCAACTTGCTTTACTGCTGCTCTACCAATTGCAGAAAACTCATGATTCCTCGCTTGCAGACAAGGGAGAACGTGATACCCTATGCACGCGTCATATGACGCACCCTACCCATCGGGAGCTGTTTTGCGGCTGAGAGGCGATTTGTTCGCGACCGAGAAGAGTGTCCCGGTAATGCGGGGCTCCAAAGCGGAAACGCTTTATCTCAAGTGTTCTCATCAGGCTGTGCAGAGCTCCCTCTCGTTACGAGAGGAAATTGCTATGCGAAACAACAAGGTTTTGGTGCTCGTGGAGGTCGGGCTGGCGGTGGCGCTCGCCGCTGTGCTCAATCTGCTGGCAGCGCGCCTGCCAATCAACATCGCAGGGGGTTCTATCTCGCTTTCCATGCTGCCCATAGCAGTGGTGGCGCTTCGCCGTGGTGTGAGCGCAGGATTTGCGGCTGGCTTCATCTTTGGCGCACTCGACCTGCTCTTTGAGCCCTTCATCGTGCATTGGGCCCAAGTTCTGCTCGATTACCCTTTGCCCTATGCCCTCTTTGGTGTGGGCACTGGCCTGTTGGCCAAACCGTATAAGGCCTTGTTTGCCGGAAAAGCGGCACAGGCTGTACAGTCTTCTCAGGAAACACCCCGCCCGGTTACCACTGGCCAATCTGGACAGATATCCCAAGGCTCGCTGCTTATTGTAGCGGCCGTAATCATCGGTGGTCTTCTCCGTCTTGTCACCCACATTCTCTCAGGTGTCATATTCTTTGCAGAATACGCCGGAGGAGAGAATGTCTGGATCTACTCGATCGTCTACAATGCCAGCTACATGCTCCCTTCCATCGTCATCACCTTGCTAGTGACTTTGATAATCGTCCCCATACTCGCCCGCGTAGTTCCCGTTCAGAAGTGATGTGCCGTATGTCAGGAGCGCTCAGCGCGGGCTTCACTCCCGCGCAACGCACGCAATGCGCCCTGTTGATCTCAGGTTCGCCTGTGGGCACTTCACCCGAGCTCCTGCAAGCCCTTGCTCAACAGACAGTCTTTACGCTTGCTGTGGATTCCGGCGCAAATGTTGCTTTTGCGGCCGAGGTCGCTGTCGACTTGATCGTCGGCGACCTCGACTCAGTCAATCCCGCTACACGCAACTTCTACCACGCGAGCAAAACCCCCTTTCTTGCAGCCCCTGCGCACAAAGACGAGACCGACCTCGAGCTCGCTCTTGCCGAGCTTCAGCGCCGAGGCTTCAATGCGCTCGTGGCGACCAATACCCAGGGCGGACGCCTCGATCATGAACTTGCCTCACTGGGGGCCCTCTCTCGCGCACAAAGCCTGAACCCCATCGTCATCGAGGACGACATGACAGCGATCTTCCTGTCGGCGGGTAACTTCGGTCGCGACAACCTGTCGCTCAGTTCCCTGTTCTGCGAGAGTGAGAGCGAAGACACCCTCGTCTCCCTGCTGCCCTTGGGCGGCTCTGCAATGGTTTCGACCTTTGGCATGAAGTGGGAACTTGAAGGCGAGATCCTCCGCCAGTTCGACCCTCGCGGCATCTCGAATATCGTTTGCTCCCAAAACGCCAGCATCAAAGTCGAATCCGGCACCCTGCTTGTCATCATCCCAAGAGTTGCATAGGCTCACAGGGTCAGCACACGTCCTCTGCCGTTACTTGTTTATTTCAAATCGGAATAAACAAGACCCACCGAGAGCGGCCTGTGAGCGGCAACCTCCGTCTGAAAATCGCCGCTTGCCAAGCGAGGGCGGCAGGCGTAAACTGATTGCGACCTTTAAGAGCGGTACAGAGAGACCGACAAGGCGTCACCTTCATACAGAGTGCGCCTGCCGCAGGGCAGGAAAGCATGCGAGAGACTGAAGCCTGTGCCCTTGTCGCGTTCACGACGGGGCTTTTTTATGCCCCAGAACAGGAGGTGGACGTGTCAAAGTTGGAGACGAAGAGTGTGGTGCTGGACGCGCAGGCGATAGACCGCGCGCTCACACGTATCACACACGAGATCCTCGAGTGCAACAAGGGGGCGGAGCATATAGGGCTTGTGGGCATCGTCACCCGCGGTGATCTCCTTGCCCTTGAGCTTGCCCGCAGAATCAAGGAGATTGAGGGCGTCGAGGTGCCGGTTGGTTCGCTCGACATCAGCTTCTATCGCGACGATGTCGCAATCCACATCGCCCCCGAGGTGCATACAACGCGCATCCCCTTCTCGGTGGAGAACAAAACCATCGTGCTTGTGGACGACGTGCTCTTTACCGGTCGCACCATACGCGCTGCCCTCGACGCCATCATGGACTTCGGGCGACCTTCTGCCATACAGCTTGCAGTCCTCGTGGACCGCGGGCATCGCGAGCTGCCCATACGTGCCGACTATGTGGGCAAGAACGTGCCCTCGTCCTCAAACGAGCACGTGCGCCTCTTTCTTGAGGCGGTTGATGGGCGCAGCAGTGTGGAGATACTCCAGGCGGCTCCTGGTGAGCGGATTAGTTCGGCTCCACTTTCACAGACACACACGGGCGGTGAAGTCTGATGGGGGTACTTTCAACCGAGCACCTGCTCAACATCGAGGATCTGAGTCCTGAGGACATCTACGCAGTCCTCGATACAGCGCGTTCCTTCAAGGAGGTAAACGAGCGGACGGTCAAGAAGCTGCCTACGCTCAGGGGTCGCACAATAGTGAACCTCTTTCTCGAACCCTCGACACGCACCCGCACCTCCTTTGAGATCGCGGCAAAGCGCCTTTCTGCCGACGGAATCAACTTCGCTGCATCAGCCTCGGCAACGACCAAGGGGGAATCACTGGTGGACACCGCACAGACGCTTGACGCCATGGATTGCGACCTTGTCATTATCCGCCATCGGTATGCGGGCTCACCCTACATCCTCACGCGGAACATGCGGGCACACGTCATCAACGGCGGGGACGGCAAGCATCAGCACCCCACGCAGGCACTGCTCGATATGTTTACCATACGCGAGCACTTCGGGCACATCGAGGGGCTGGAGGTTGCCATCGTCGGAGACATCGCGCATTCCCGGGTATTCGGCTCTCTGGCACCCGGGCTCACGATGCTCGGGGCAAAGGTGACCGCCATCGCACCCCCGACGCTGCTCCCGGCGCGACCCGACACGCTCGGAGCTGCGGTGAGTTACGACCTTGATTCCGTGCTCGGGCGCTTCGACGTCGTGTACATGCTCCGTATCCAGCAGGAGCGTATCGAGCAGTCGCCCATCCCCTCGCTTCGCGAATACGCCCAGCTCTATGGCATCAACACCGCACGATTGGCTCGCCTGAAAGAGGGTGCCATCATCATGCATCCCGGCCCGGTCAACCGTGGCGTCGAGCTGAGTTCAGAGGCGATAGACACGGCGCGCAACCTCCTGCTGTATCAGGTCAATGCCGGGGTTGCCGTCCGCATGGCTTTGATGTTCCTGCTTCTGGGAGGTGATAAGGATGGCCTTGCTGCTTAAAGGCGCGCGCTGCATAGACCCCGCTGTCGGGCTGGATGCCGTCAGTGACGTATTGGTGCGCGATGGCGTGATCGTCGCGGTGGGGGAGGGGCTTTCCCTGGAGAAGGGCGTCGAGGTCGATCTTGCGGGCAAAGTGCTCGTGCCCGGTCTCGTTGACATGCACGTCCATCTCCGTGAGCCCGGCCAGGAGTACAAGGAGGATATCCAAAGCGGCGGGCGCGCGGCAGCACGCGGTGGCTTTACGGCAGTGCTCGCCATGCCCAACACCAAACCGACCATAGACAACGCCGCCGCGGTTGGCTTCGTTGTGGAGAAGGCCGCTGAGGTAAGCCGAACGCGCATCCTCGTTTCAGGCGCTCTGACCTGCGGCGTGAAGGGTGAGTCACTGACCGAGATGGGCGATATGGTGCGCGGTGGAGCTGTTGCATTCACCGATGACGGGCGTGGCGTACAGGACAGCGGCACGATGCGACGCGCCATGGAGTACGCAAAAACCTTCGGCGTACCGGTGCTCAGCCACTGCCAGCTTGAGGATCTCGTAGGGTCGGGGGTGGTCAACGAGGGAGTTGCTTCCACGCGCCTTGGCGTCGCCGGATGGCCTGCCGCCGGTGAGGAGATCCAGATAGCGCGTGACATCGCGCTCTCCGAGCTGACCGGCTGTGCGCTCCATATCCAGCATATCACCACAGCCGCCGGTGTGGCGCTCGTCCGTGCTGCCAAAGCAGCCGGGCTACCGGTGACCTGCGAGGTCACACCACATCACCTCTTCTTGACGGAAGACGACATCGATGAGACCTATGACACCAGCCTGAAAATGAACCCACCCCTGCGCACCACAGCAGACGCAAAGGCTCTCGCACAGGCACTTGCCGAGGGGACTATCGACTGTATCGCCACCGACCATGCGCCCCATGCCGCGCATGAGAAGGCGCTTGAGTTCGAGCTTGCGCCCTTTGGCACGACAGGGCTTGAGACCGCCCTCGCCCTCGTACTCACGGAGCTGGTCGCAACCGGTGCTCTAACCTGGGATGCCCTCGTTGAGCGTATGGCACATGCCCCCCGCCGCATCCTGGGCTGCGCCCCCGTCACTCTTGCGGAGGGCAGTGTTGCCGACCTCACGGTCATCGATCCGGAGCTCACCTGGACGGTCACGCGTGAGGGATTCGAGTCGAAGTCCGCCAACTCGGCGTTCATCGGACGCACGCTCAAGGGGCGAGCCTCACACGTGTATGTCGGCGGTTATGCAAGCCTTGATGATGGAGCGGTTCAATGACAGCAGTAGAGAGAAAGCCCGCAGCCCTGCTGCTTGAGGATGGCACGTATTTCCGGGGCACAAGCTGCGGGGCACCGGGCGAGGCCTTTGGCGAGATATGCTTCAACACCTCGCTGGTAGGTTATCTCGAGGTCATCAGTGACCCTAGTTATGCGGGGCAGATTATCACGATGACCTATCCACAGATCGGCAACTACGGGGTCTCCCGCGCAGACCTGCAGCGCGACACCCTGGCTCTGCGCGGGCTCGTTGTGCGTGCTCTGTGTTACACGCCCTCGAACTTCCGCTCGGATCTTTCGTTGCCTGATTTCCTCAGTGAGCAGGGCATCGTCGCCATCGAGGATGTGGATACGCGTAAGCTTACACAGCATATCCGCGACAAGGGCGCCATGCGGGCGATCATCTCAACGGTAGACCTCGATGCGACATCGCTTGCAGCAAAGGTGCAGGCATCCCCCTCCATCGTCGCAGTCAATCTTGCCCAGACGGTGAGCATCTTGGAGCCCTACGAGTATATGCCCGATGAGTCAGCCTACGACTTCCTGCTCAAGCCCGTCCCGGAGGCTCGCCATCACGTTGTTGCTTATGATTGCGGTGCCAAGCGGGGGATATTGCGCAACCTGCACCGGGCGGGATGCAAGGTGACCGTTGTTCCCTGGGATACCCCCGCCAGCGCCGTGCTTGCCCTGAAGCCCGACGGTGTGTTCTTCTCAAATGGTCCCGGTGACCCTGAACCGGTCATCGAGACCGCACAGGCCGCCCGTGAGCTCTTTGGGAAGCTGCCCATCTTTGGCATCTGCCTGGGGCACCAGATGATAGGACTTGCAGCAGGCGCTCAGACCGAGAAGCTGAAGTTTGGGCATCGCGGCGGCAACCATCCGGTCATGAACCTCCGTACCCGCTGTGTGGAGATAACCGCACAGAACCACGGTTTTGGGGTGGTCTTTCCAACACTGGGAAAGCTCATTCCCGCATTGAGTGCCGGGGTGACCGAACACGCTTATGACCTGCGCTTTTGGGTGGAGCAGGGGGTGGCTCCCGTCGTCGATAACGAGCACTTCGGGCGCATCCAGCTCACCCATGTCAACCTCAACGACGGCACGGTCGAGGGTTTTGCCTTCCTCGATTACCCAGCGTTCTGCGTGCAGTATCATCCTGAGGCGAGCCCAGGGCCTACGGACGCACACTACCTGTTCTCTGCCTTCGCCCGTCTCATGGACGGACGTGCGGATTATCTCGACATAGATATAGCAGCAGACCGCCTGAAGGAATGGAGGTAGTCATGCCGCGCAGAGATGACATCAAACGTGTGCTCGTCATCGGATCCGGCCCCATCGTCATCGGGCAGGCCTGCGAGTTCGATTATTCCGGGGCACAGGCCTGCAAGGTTTTGCTGGAAGACGGGTTTGAGGTCGTACTCGTCAACTCCAATCCCGCCACCATCATGACCGACCCAAAGATGGCAACGCGCACCTACGTGGAGCCCATCACCCTTGATTCCGTGACGCGCATCATAGAAAAGGAGCGCCCTGACGCACTGCTCCCAACCCTGGGCGGACAGACCGGGCTTAACTGCGCCGTCGACCTTGCGCGTGCAGGCGTGCTCGCTACCTACCAGGTCGAGATGATCGGCTGTGACCTGGCTGCCATCGAGCGGGGCGAGGATCGCAAGCTCTTTGCTGAGGCCATGGCAGAGCTGGGGCTCGAATGCGCACGCTCGGGTTACGCCTACTCAATTGCCGACGCAGAGGCGCTCAGCCACGAGCTCGGCTTTCCGCTCGTGCTGCGCCCCTCCTACACGCTCGGCGGTGCAGGGGGTGGCATCGCCTACAACATCGATGAGCTGCGCGAGATAGTGGCACAGGGGCTTGACCTCTCGCCCGCCAAAGAGATATTGGTCGAGGAAAGCATACTCGGTTGGAAAGAGTTTGAGATGGAGGTCATGCGCGACAAAAAGGGCAACGGCATCATCGTCTGCTCCATAGAGAACCTTGACCCCATGGGTGTGCACACCGGCGACAGCATCACCGTGGCGCCGGCGATGACCCTCACCGACATTGAGTACCAGCGTATGCGGGTTGCTTCGCTTGCCATTCTGGAGAAGATCGGGGTTGAGACCGGCGGGTCGAATGTCCAGTTTGCGGTGAATCCGACAGACGGGCGCATGGTCGTCATCGAGATGAACCCGCGCGTCTCGCGTTCATCGGCGCTCGCCTCAAAGGCGACGGGCTTCCCGATTGCAAAGTTTGCGGCAAAGCTCGCCGTCGGGTATACGCTTGATGAGATGCTCAATGACATCACCAAGGCCACGCCCGCATGTTTTGAGCCCACCATCGATTATGTCGTGGTCAAGGTGCCCCGCTTTGCCTTTGAGAAGTTCAAAGGCACGGACACGACCCTGACCACCCGCATGAAGGCGGTCGGCGAGGTCATGGCGATAGGGCGAACCTTTGAGGAAGCCTTTGGCAAGGCGATGCGCTCCCTTGAGACGGGGCGAGCAGGCATAGGCGTCGATGGCAAGGACGCCTTTGACGAACAGCGATTCAACCAGCTGGTCAGCCTGCCTACCGAGCACCGCGTTTTCTACGTTGCCGAGGCGCTCAGGCGCGGCTGGCGTGTTGAGGACATTGCGGATACCACAGGCATCGACCCCTGGTTCATCTATCGCATCCAGGCGATGGTGCAGGCAGAGGATGCTCTGCGCGCGCGTGAGCTTGAGGATCTGAGCGCAGCAGAACTGTATGAAGCAAAGCGCACGGGTCTGTCAGACGTGCAAATCGCCATCCTCACGTGCACAGATGAGCAAGCTGTCCGCGCGCTCCGCAAGGAGCTTGGGGTGCTCCCGGTGTTCAAGATAGTCGATACCTGCGCTGCGGAGTTCGTCAGCGAGACGAGCTACTACTACAAGACCTACGACGAACAGGACGAGGTGCGCCCCACCACCAAGCCCAAGGCGATGATCCTCGGCGCCGGTCCGAACCGCATCGGACAGGGAATCGAGTTCGACTATTGCTGCGTACATGCATCCTATGCGCTGGCGGACATGGGCTTTGAGACCATCATGGTCAACTGCAACCCTGAGACCGTCTCCACTGACTACGACACCTCCGATCGTCTCTACTTTGAGCCGCTGACCTATGAGGATGTTATGGACATCGTCGATGTGGAGCAACCCGCCGGAGTAGTCGTCACCTTAGGTGGACAGACACCGCTCAAACTGGCATGGTCACTTGAGAAGGCGGGCGTGCCCATCATGGGAACGCCCCCAGAAGCCATAGACCTCGCCGAGGATCGCCAGCGCTTTGCCGCGTTGCTCGATGAGCTGGGTATCGATTATCCGGCTGCGAGTACCGCCGAGTCGCTGGACGAAGCTCTTGTGGTCGCAGATAAGCTCGGATTTCCCCTGCTGGTGCGACCAAGCTATGTGCTTGGTGGTCGCGGGATGGTCATCGCGTATAACAACCAGTACCTTGAGAAGTACATGCTTGAGGCCACCAAGGTCTCACCGGATCACCCCGTCTATCTTGACCACTTCCTCGAAGGGGCTATCGAGGTCGATGTGGACGCGCTCTGTGATGGGCAGGAGGTCTACATCGGAGGACTGCTTGAGCACATCGAAGAGGCGGGTATACACAGCGGTGACTCAAGCTGCTGCACCCCGCCCTTCACCCTCTCCACGACAATCATCGCGACCATACGTGATTACACGACCCGCCTGGCTCTGGCGGTGGGCGTGCGTGGGCTCGTAAACATCCAGTATGCCGTCAAGGACACGACGGTCTACGTTATCGAAGTCAACCCACGCGCGAGCCGCACGGTACCTTTCACCTCAAAGGCAACGGGTGTGCCTCTGGCAAAAGCTGCCGCCCATATCATGGCAGGGGAGCGCATCGCCTCATTGGGGCTCCCCGCTGATGACCGCACGCTTGACCACTACAGCGTCAAAGAGGCCGTCATGCCCTTTGGGCGCTTCCCGGGAGCGGATATCGTTCTCGGGCCGGAGATGAAATCGACCGGTGAGGTCATGGGCATAGGCAAGAGTTTTCCCATAGCCTACGCCAAGGCGGCTCTCTCCATAGATTACTCGCTGCCAACCTCCGGCACGGCCTTTGTCAGTGTCTGCGATCGGGATAAACGCGAGATCGTCTCCGTTGCAAACTCCCTGCATCACCTGGGCTTCGACCTCGTCTCCACCGCCGGTACCGCCCATGCGCTCGAAGCGGCAGGCATACCCGTGCGCCGCGTGCGCAAGGTGCAGGAGCAGCGCCCCCACATAGGCGACGACATTGCCAACGGCAAGATCGCACTTATAATCAACACCCCCTATGGGCAGGAAACGCGTTCCGACGGCTTCTTCCTGCGCACCGCCGCCGTGCGTTATGGCATCTGCTACGCCACGACGATGGCGGGCGCAAACGCCATGACCCGCGCCATTGAGGTAGCCCAACGCGACGAGAAAAACAAGCAGGAGCTCGCCCCCATCGCCCTGCAGGACCTCGAACAATGGGATTTCTCATGAGTGAGGTTCCGTTGCAGGGCGCACACCCAAGCGCTCCCTCCTTGGGCGGGGGCGTGCAGGGTGTCTCTGGGCAGAGTGACTTTAGAGAGAGTTCGTCTGTGCAGGCTACGGCTGCTCTTGAGCCTTGTATCATCCTTTCGAGCACCAGCCGTGGGGCGGGCATCTGGCACCTTGTGCTCGAGGCACCGCACTGCGCAAAGAGCCTGCGACCAGGACAGTTCATCCATCTGCGTCTCACCGGCGATTCGATGCATCTTCTGCGTCGTCCCCTCAGCGTGTGCGCCGTGGATGTGTCTGCGGGTCACATCGAGCTTCTTATCCAGGTGAAAGGGGAGGGCACCCGCCTGTTGGTTGCCGCAAGGCCGGGGCAGGTGTTGGATGCGATCGGTCCCCTCGGCAGGGGCTGGCAACCTCCGGAAGGCGTAAGGCGGGCACTTCTCGTCGGAGGTGGCATAGGTTGTGCACCCTTGGCACCCTTGAGCAGGCAACTTGCAGTGCAGGGAGTCGAGCAACATTTCATCATGGGTGCCCGGGATGCCGCCCTCATGGATGCCCTGGGTGTACTGACTCTGGGTAAGCACCAATCAATTGCTCCCCACCCCGTCATGGCTTCCCACCCCGTCATTGCGGGCTTGACCCGCAATCTCGTTCTTGAAAGTGCAGGGGGATTGCGGGTCAAGCCCGCAATGACGGAAGAAATCGGCACTTCCCTGGGTGTAGATGCCTCAGGCGTTGCAACCGGCTCTTCGCTCCTACATCTCGTCACCGACGACGGCAGCGTCGGGCGCAAGGGCTTCACGACCGACATCGCCCGGGAGCTTCTCGCAACAGGCGGTTTCGACTATCTTGCGACCTGCGGCCCTGAACCCATGCAACGCATACTCGCAGACCTGGCGTACGCGGCGGGTACCCCCTGCGAGGTCTCGCTTGAGCGTCGTATGGCATGTGGGATCGGCGCCTGTCTCTCTTGCGTCGTGGACACGACCGAGGGTAAGAAGCGAGCCTGTGTAAACGGCCCGGTCTTCGACGCACGGGAGGTGCTGTGGTCATGACGAACCTTACGGTCAACCTCGGTGGCATGAAGATGAAGAACCCCATCACCGTAGCCTCGGGCACCTTTGGCTCAGGTGCCGACTTCGCGGCACTCTGGGAGCAAACCCGGGCACAGGGCCAAACACAGCCTCAAGCACAGATGACCTCACCTTCTCGGGAAGCCCTGACCAACCCACGTCATGAGAAGCCCCTCTCCATCCTCGGAGCCGTTACGACCAAAGGCGTCTCCCTTGAACCCTGGGCGGGCAACCCGGGCACACGCATTGCCGAGACTGCGAGTGGTATGCTCAACTCCATCGGTCTCCAGAATCCCGGCGTTGAGGCGTTCTGCACCCATGATCTCGCCTGTCTCACCACAGCGGATGTGCCCGTCATCGTCAACGTCAGTGGGCATACGAAAGATGAGTACCTTCGGGTCATTGACCGGCTAGAGCGCGAGCCGGCTGTTGGCGCCTACGAAATCAACATCTCCTGCCCGAATGTCGATTCCGGCGGCATGGCATTCGGCACAGACCCCGCAGCGGCGGCGGCGGTCACCGCAGCCTGCCGCACCGCAACCAAACGCCCTCTCATCGTCAAGCTCTCGCCCAATGTGACCGACATCACCGAGATAGCCCGCGCCGCTGAAGCCGCTGGAGCCGATGCGCTTTCCCTCATCAACACGGTTGCAGGCATGGCGATAGACCTCCAAGCCCGCAAGGCGGTCTTCGCACGCACCGTAGGCGGTCTGTCGGGCCCGGCAATCAAGCCCATCGCACTCTACGCCGTGCAGCGCGTTTATCAGGCGACAAGGCTGCCCCTGCTCGGCATGGGCGGCATCGCCAGCGTTGAGGACGCCCTCGAGTTCCTGATCGCAGGCGCCACCGCAGTAGCCGTTGGCACTGCGAACTTTACCGACCCTCTGACAGCAATACGGCTTGTGGAGGGACTTGAGCAGTGGTGCACAGATAATGGAATACAGGATATAAACGAGTTGATTGGAGCTTTGAGTTGAGCCTAGAGACGACCCCAGAAGAAACAGCAAGTATGCCCGTCATCCCACGCGACAAAATCATCGTCGCACTCGACTGCTCAGAGCAACGAGCGCTTGACTTGGCGCAACAACTTAAAGGTAGGGCAAGCTGGCTCAAAGTGGGTATGACACTGTATTACGCCGCGGGTCCACGTATCGTCCAAACGCTCAAGGAGCAGGGTTTCAAGGTTTTCGTTGACCTGAAGCTCCATGACATCCCGCATCAGGCACGAGGGGCGGCACAAAGCGTTGTCGCGGCAGGGGCGGACATGCTCACGGTGCACGGCTCCGGTGGGCTCCCGATGCTGCAAGCAGCTCAGGAGGGCGCAGATGAGGCCTTTGCCCAGTTTGCCCCGACACATGAGAGCTCCGCAGCCAGCGTGGGGGAGCCCCTCCGGGAGAAGCCCATCACCCTCGCAGTCACCGTCCTGACCTCTCTGGATGAAGCGACCCTGCAACAAGTTGGTGTGACACGAACGCTTGAGCAACAGGTTGCCGCTCTTGCACAACTCGCACAGAAGGCTGGACTCACTGGCGTGGTCGCATCTCCCCGGGAAGCGGAGACGCTGCGTACACTTCTCGGCTCCAAAGCCGCCATCGTCTGCCCTGGTGTGCGCCCTTCCGGTTCTGCACAAGGAGACCAGAGCCGCGTCAGCGCGCCGCAGGAGGCGCTCAGAGCCGGTGCCAGCTATCTTGTCATCGGACGCCCTATAACCGACGCTCCCGACCCCGCAGCGGCTCTTGAAGCTATCGTCGCAGAGCTCTCCTAGGCTGGTGTGGGTATATGTATCAATCTGAAGAGTATGGTACCCTGCAACGCCTGGTGGACGCCCTGTTCAAGGAAAAGAAACGTGTGTCGCGCTTCGATGTGCTCATGCTCGCTGAGACCTTCGACCTCCCCGCCGACCTCTTCGAGATCGTCAACCTCCTCCCCCCAGGTCCCTTCAACCGCCAGAAACTCTGCAACCAGATGAACTCAGCCCTCTCCGGCCACGGCTGGGGCTTCGTCTATGGAACCGTTGAATAAAGGATACCTTTAGCCCATCCTCAATCTCTGCGCAACACCCTCTTGGTATACTGGATGCTCGCTGCAATCAAACGCTGGAGGGTGATGATGACTAAGGAAGCAAAACGCATGACGGACGACGAGATACTTGCGGTGCTTGAAGAGACGCAGGCGATTCGCAGGGGGCATTTCAGGCTCACGAGCGGACGTCACTCCGATACCTACATCCAATGCGCTCGCGTGCTCGAGCATCCGCGCCTGTCGCTGACCCTTGCTGCAGAGACCGTCGCACGTCTCCCCGAAGACATTCAGCAAGCCGTCGATCTTGTTGTCTCGCCAGCGGTCGGCGGTATCCTCTTCGGATTCGCCGTTGCTGTGGCACTCGACAAACGCATCATCTTCACAGAGCGCGAGAATGCCGTCATGGTCTTGCGCCGCTCTTTTGAAATACCCCCAGGGGCAAACGTGCTGATTGCGGAGGATGTCGTGACTACGGGCGGTTCCGTCAAGGAGGTCGAGTCGCTCGTGCTTGCCTCTGGAGGTGAAGTTTTAGGTGTTGTGTCTCTCATCGATCGCGGCGGAGCGCCTGTTTTCGCCGCTCCGTTCTATCCCTTATTGCACCTCAAAACCCCGTCTTGGGAGCCCGAAACATGTTTTCTCTGTGAAAAAGGCCTTGAAATCTATGCCCCGGGGAGCAGAAACCTTGCCAAACACCCGGTATAACGCTTACAATCCTTAAAGACATGCCACCTAACAAAGGAGAAATCATGGCTTTGCCGCAACTTACACCCGAAGCACGTCAGGCAGCACTCAAGAAAGCCGCTGAGGCGCGTAGCGCCCGAGCTGCCCTTCGAGCAAAGGTCAAGAGTGGTGAACTTTCGTTCTCAGACGTCCTCAAGAAGGCCGGCGATCCTGTAGTCGACAAGATCAAGGTCATCACGCTTATCGAATCCCTTCCGGGTTACGGTAAGGCAAAGGCAGCCAAGCTGCTTACCGAACTCGAGATCTCGGACACCCGTCGCGTCAAGGGTTTGGGCGATAAGCAGAAAGCAGCGCTGCTCGAGCGCTTGGGATAGATTCCCGTGCCCGGAAACCTGTTCGTCGTTTCCGGTCCCTCAGGTGCTGGCAAGGGAACTCTGCTGGCGAGGGTGCTACAGGAGCTTGAGGGGATTTGGCTTTCCATTTCTGCAACCACGCGCACACCGCGACGAGGGGAACAGAATGGCAAGGACTATTTCTTCCTGTCCGTTGAGGAGTTTCAACGGTTGATTGCCACGGACGGTCTGCTCGAATGGGCAGTCGTCCATGGCAATTATTATGGGACGAAACTTTCAGTCGTGACAGAACGCCTTGACGCAGGCATCGATGTGGTGCTTGAGATAGACCCCCAGGGTGCCTTCCAGATAGCCGAGAAAATCCCCACAACCGTATTGGTTTTCATCGCCCCGCCCTCTCTTGCCATACTGGAGCAGCGGCTGCGTTTACGGGGGACCGAGGATGAAGAAGCTCTCGCGCTCAGGCTTGCGAATGCGAGGCTGGAACTTGCACAGAGAGAGCGCTATACTGTCACGATTGTCAACGATGATCTTGCCACGGCTGCGATGGAGTTACGCACCGTGTTTGAGTCGTACCGCCGTACTGAGAAATGAGGGTTTTGGATGTCTTTGATGCAACCACCTATCGATGAACTGCTTGATAAATCGAACAACGATAAATACCTGCTGTGTGCGGTAGCCTCGGAGCGTGCGCGCGACATCAACGATATGATGCGCGGTCAGCGCGATCGCGCGATCGCCCTGCAGTCCGCAACCCAGATCGCCCAACTTGCCGGGCGCAAGCCACTCTCGCTTGCGATGGAGGAGATCTATCGCGATGAGGTCGGCTATGACCGGGTGCAATTTGAGGACGACCAGGCCTGACGGCCGCGGCTATCGTGGCTCAGGAACCAGTTTTTCGGAACATCTGCCTCGTCCACTATCATGAGATAGGCCTCAAGGGCAGGAATCGCCCCCGTTTTGAACGCCAGCTCAAAGGGAATATCGAGAAGGCTCTGTCCGGCGCAGCATCACCTTTGACGGGTGGTTGCGTGGTGTCCCGTATATCAGGGCGTTTGCTCCTTGTGTTGGGTGACTTCGAGGATGCCTGGGCTGCCGCCAGACGCGTGGCGCTCATCCCCGGGGTCGTTCGTGTTTCTGTTGGGCTGCGCACCGTACAGCAGCTTGAAGCGGTGTACGAGGCCGCGCAATGGCTCATGGAGCGCCGTGAGGCCGCGGCACCCTGGCAAACCTTCAAGGTGGACGCTCGGCGTGCTAATACCAACTTTGCCACCGACAGCATGGAACTCAACCGCATAATCGGGCAGGAATTGCATGAGCGCTTCAGCGAGAAGACCATCAGGATGCAGGATCCCGATCTCAGGCTCCATGTTGAGATGGTCGAAGGAAGCGCGTTCGTCTACTGTGACACCATGCGTGGCGTGGGCGGTCTGCCGGTTGGTTCAGCAGGGAGGGTTGTCTGCTTGCTCTCTGCAGGACTCGACTCCCCAGTAGCCGCCTGGCGCCTTATGCGCAGGGGAGCACGTGTCACTGCGCTGCACTTCTCTGGGCGTCCTGAGACCCCAGACACCTCTGAACACCTGGTGGTTGCACTCAAAGATGCACTCGCCCCCTATGGAGGCATGGATCGTCTGCTTATCGTCCCCTTTGGCAGTTACCAGCGGAGCCTTTCACTGCTCGTGCCGGCCGACCTCAGGGTGATCTTCTATCGGCGCCTGATGTTTGCGGTCGGCAATGCAGTTGCTGAGCGCGAGGGAGCCAAGGCGCTGGTCACGGGTGAATCTCTGGGACAGGTTGCCTCGCAGACGCTCGACAATATCCTTGTCGTCGATGCCGTCTCACAGCTCCCCGTGCTGCGCCCACTCATCGGCACCGATAAGCAGGAGATCATTGATGAGGCTTTGCGGATCGGCACCTTTGAACTCAGCTCGCAGAGCCATGAAGATTGTTGTACGCTCTTCATGCCCCGCAATCCAGAGACCCATGCCAAACTTTCCGTTGTCGAGCCCCTCTGGAATGAGCTCCCTATTGCAGCATGGGTAGATGAGATTCTCACAGGTCTCTACCAGCGATAATACAAATCCTGTCCGTTCCTGTCAGGCAGCTGTCAGAAAATTGTCTATGCGTTGTCGGTGAGCGCACCGTCGCTGCTCGACTCCCTGTCAGCGGCCTGTCTAAATGTTGTCAGAACGACCTGATAGTATGGACACCCTTCACAACCTGCGGGAAGCTCGGTGGAAGGGATGAAGAGTCACAGCGGCCTTCTTGAAGGCATAAAAAACAGACGGAAGCTCAGGAGTCTGTGCGCAGCCTCTACGGGTAACACCCTGATAAAACTGCTTGTTTCAGCAGGATTGCTCCTAGCCCTTATAGGGGTGGTCTTTCTGGCTCTGCAACCAAAGTCGCAGAGCTTTGCCCTTGTCAAGGAAGAGGCAGAGCAGGAAAACCTTGCAGTCGCAACGACGCCCGAAGCTCCCGTTGATGCGGGTGGCAACGCAGCAGCCGTGGCAACAACAGCGCCCGAGGCGACAATCGTCGTCTATGTGTCAGGCGCTGTGGCCAATCCTGCGGTCTATGAGCTGCCTGAAGGCTCACGGGTCAATGATGCGGTTCTGGCGGCAGGCGGTCTTCAAGAAGACGCCGCTGCAGGATACGTGAACCTGGCACAGCCCTTGACGGACGGCCAGCAGGTCAACATCCCCTCCCTCGCCGATGTCGAGGCTGGCGCACTCCCGACCCCAGTGTTGACCGATCCAGCGCAAGGGTCGGTAGGTGGAGCAGGTACACAGGTGCCCGAGTTGATCAACATCAACACCGCGAGCAAAGAACAGCTTGAAACACTGCCGGGGATCGGCACGGTGACGGCTGAGCGCATAATCGCCTATCGCACGGCACAGGGTTCCTTTGCCCAGAAAGAGGATCTCAAGAAGGTCTCGGGGATAGGGGATAAGAAGTACGCAGCGATTGCGGATCTGATCTGTGTTTAGGGCACCTCTAATAGCCGCTTGTGCATCAGATTGCGAGTCAATTTGCCCCAGGTCAAAGCAGCGCATGACGGGACTAGCAGGGCTCTTCGGCGGCTCCCCAGGGATCCAAGAATGACAACCGGTGCCGAGCGGGTCATGCGTGCTGCTGCCCTCGACGGAGCGGATGAGCTCGGAGAGCCTGCGGTGGACAAGGTCATACGACCCTCCCTCCCCAAACTTCTCGTGCCGCTCGGGGCTCTCTGGTTGGGACTTCTCACCAGTGAGCACCTTGTCTGGAACAGCCTGCTTATGCCCTGGCTTCCGCTCCTTCTCGCACTGGTCGGGTTTGCGCTTCTTGCAGTCGTCGCAGCCAGACAGCGCTTCCTCAGGAGCGCACAGGGGATACCGACGCTGCTCGCACTGCTGCTCGCGCTGCTGCTCGGTTGTGGGTTCTGGAGCTTTCAGGGAGCGCAGGCAAACAGTCTGGGGGCGGAGGCGGGCAACGCTCTGACGCTGCGCATCCTCGATGACCCAAGCACGGGAGCGTTCTCGCAGACTTCTTTGGCGAGAGTCTCCCTGCCAGCAGGCGGGTCTGTCAAGGTGCGTATCCTCTGGGGTCAAGGCAGTGAGCCCCTGCCACCGGGCACGGTCGTGATGGCGAGGTTCGACCTCGTCAACCTCACCGAGTATCAGCAATTCCTGCATAGGCAAGGCGTTGTTGCCTCGGTAAAGCTCTCTGATGTGCATGTCCTCGGATTCCAACATGACCTCATCGGGCTGATAGCAGGCTTTCGCGAGGAAAACCGCCAGCTTATCCTGCAGCACGAAGGTGAGGGTGCGGCGCTGCTCTGTGGCGTGCTGCTCGGCGACACGACCGGGCTTGACGCAAGCTCGGTCGGACGTGACTTCCGCGTTACAGGGCTGACACATCTCATAGCCGTCTCAGGCAGCCACCTCATCGTTGTCGCAACGCTCATAGGATACTTCCTCAGGCGACTCAAGCTGGACTATCGTGTCGAGATAATCCTGATTGTCGGGCTGCTTGCTGCCTATGTCATCCTCACCGGGCTGCAACCTTCGGCCATCCGGGCCTGCATCATGACCTTTGTCGCAAATCTTGCACGTATCGTCGGCAGACGGAACCACGCCCCCTCGGCACTGACGGCGGCTGCGGTGGGTATGCTCCTGGTCTATCCGCCCGCAGCATTCTCGCTGGGCTTCTGGCTTTCAGTCTTTGCAGTTTTCGGGTTGGCGCTCTTCTGCCCCCTGGTCTGCGCGCACCTGAGCGCCCTGTTCTCGCGCGAGACGAGAGCAGGGGAAAAGGCAGGGAAGAAGGGCCGAATGCGGTCTTTGCTGCTTGAGCCCATTGGGATGACCTTGACGGCACAGTTGGCAACTATCCCCTTGACCGCACCCGTCTTTGCGATGCTCTCAATCGTCAGCCCGCTTGCAAACCTGCTGGTCACACCCTTCATCACCCTCATGGTCGGCGCGGGGATAATCGCGCTCATCATCGCACCTGTCCTGCCCGTCATCGGGGTTCCCTTGCTCGGTCTCCTTTGCATTCTGGGAGATGTCTCGGCGTATCTCGCCCGCATGCTCGCCTCGCTTCCGTATGCGTCTGCGCCCATAGCTTGGGCGCTCATCCCTACCTGCTGCGCCTTCCTGGTGCTTGCCACCATCGTCTATCTCCGCTGGCCACAGCCCTCCAGGCGCACCTCTCGCAGATGCCTGTCTGTGCTCGCGGCGGGCTGTGGGGTATTCCTTGTCATCGCCCTTTTGCCAGCTCAGCCCCAGCTCATCATGATGGACATCGGGCAAGGAGACGCACTGCTGGTGCGCAACAAGGGGAGTTGTGTGCTCATCGACACTGGCTCAGACGAGGCAACCCTGATGAAAGCACTCGGTCGGAATCGTGTGGCACGGCTCGACGCTGTCATCATCACGCATCTTGATGCGGATCACTGCGGTGCGCTTGAGGTATTGAGCGGAAGCATACCCGTCGATCATATCTATTTTGCAGATGGGCTCCTGAGCGCTCAGCCTGATCTGGCAGCTTTCAAAGAGGCCGCACGGGTTGTCGGAGAGGGGAGGGTCGAGAGCATCACATATGGAGATACGCTCAGTCTGGGCGGCAGTGTCATGCTTGAGGTCCTCTTTCCCCTGACGTCCGTGAGTGTTGGCGGGAATGATGAGAGTATCTGCCTGGCACTCATCTACGACGAGGACGGTGATGGTCAGGCGGAGATGCGTCTGCTCCTGACGGGCGATGCAGAAGCGCCTGAGCTGGAGCAGTTCCTCGCCGGGGAGGACGAAGCATCCTATCTCGTGCTCAAGGTCGGGCATCACGGCAGCAGAGACGCCGTCACGCCCGAACAACTTGACAGTATGGGCTGCAGGGTCGCGCTTATCAGCGTGGGGGAAAACAACCACTATGGGCACCCAACGCCGGAGACGCTCGGGATCCTCGAAGATGCAGGCGTCACGGTCTATCGCACTGACCTGAATGGCGATGTCAGAGTCTACTTCGGAGCTGATGCAGTACGGGTCGTCTGTGATACCATGGACTCAGCGTTCACGAGTCGCTGAAACAGACCCTTACGAACTACAGGATGGGGAGCATGGCAGATACTGAAAAACCACTCTTGCATGTCTATCTCTTCAGTGGAGATGACAAACTCAAGAAAGAGACACTGCTCGAACGGCTGACTTCCAGAATAGCCAAGCAGGGCGACCTCATGATGAACTCCGTGACGTTCACGTCTCAGACCCTGAAGGAGCCCCAGAGTCTCCTTGATGCGCTGGACACCCTGCCGTTCGGGTCGCCTTTGAGGCTTGTGGTCATCAAGGATATCGACAGCGCGGGCAAGCCTGTCCAGGAGGCTCTCATCTCGTATATGGCACGCCCCAACGAGACGACAGTTCTGGTGATGACCGCAACAAAACTCGCATCGAACACACGCCTGCATAAAGCGATCCTCGCCTACAATAAACAGGCTATCCTCGATTGCGGCGCAAAGAAACGCTGGGAGCTTCCAACCCTTATCCGCTCGATGGCAAAAGGCTGTGGCACCGCGATATCCACGGCATCCGCAAACTACCTTATCGAGCACGTTGGTACCTCAACGGTGGCCCTCAACAATGAGGTCAAGAAGCTCAGCGCCTATGTGCAGGCGTTCGGTCGTGGAGAGATACGTGAAGACGACATAGAGAGAACCGTCGCGCAGACGGCGGAGCCTGAACCCTGGAAGCTGCCCGATGCACTCTGCGAGCGCGACCTGGTGCGTACGCTTCAGGTTCTGGATCGCCTAGGGTCCCGCTCGGCTCCCTATCTGTTCATGTTGTGTATCGGAAGACTGAGGGATATCCTGTCCGTTGCAGTGCTTCAGGCACGGGGGAGCAGCGATGTGGCAGGTGCCATGAAAAAGCCATCATGGATGATCGAGCCCCTGCTCAGAGGAGCCTCAAACTATTCTCTGGGTGAGTTGGAAGGGGCGCTGAAAGCGGCGCCACAAAGAGAAAAGCAGATGAAGTCGGGGTCTGATGCCGACCATCTGCTTCGACTCTGGTTGGTCGATTTGTGCAAAACCGATTGAGCTGAGCCTGCG
>JAITOC010000036.1 GCA_031290175.1 Coriobacteriales bacterium
TGGGGCTCGGCATCCTGCTCGGCATCCAGTGAAACATCCAGCAGTATGCCCGTCAGGGGATCAAAAATGCCAATTATTTACGCAAACGCGAGGAAATTGCCTGGAAAACAACGATAATGACCCCAAAATCCTTCAAAATGGGCAAATTCGTTGAAAAAACCTCGCGTTTGCGTAAATAATTGGCAAAATCTTCCCTGCAACGGGCATAAATGCATTATCAGCCATAATGCAGGGAGATGAACAGCAAAACATGGAGATGAACAGCAATGCACAGAGTTGAACAGCAAAACACGGAGTTGGACAGCAAAACACGGAGTTGGACAGCAAAACAATCCCTGTGACCAGTAACTACCAAAGCGTTGGTCTTTGTGTAGTAGCGCTTATTGCGATATGTTCGATTAAGCAAATCGTGGAGCATCAATGTTATGCGAGTTAAATCCTTTTCGCTGTTGACCAGTCGAGAATAAGCCGCCCTGATTACTACGAAAGAACAAGAAAAGCAACGCAGAGAATCATTGTCAGGAACGAGATAACAGTAGTGACGACGCTGGTTACAAGCAGGGGCTTGCGAACCCTTGCCCGGGGGTTGAAGCACTCCAGCGTGGCAAACAATCCAACGATGGCACAGATGAGGCTCAGCGTGAAGAATGCCGTTGGTGCCTCATAGCCGCCGCTGGGAACCCATATGAGATTGAAGGTGCCCCGGGCAAAACCGAGTGCTCCAAAGAAACCGAAGGCAAGGCTGCATACGGCAGTGACCCTGAACAAGACGGAGACTTTCGGACGTTGGTAGGGCGCGGCTGCAGGGGGTTGGTTCCAAACACCCATCAGCACAAGCCCGGTTATGGTGGGGTTAACCAACATCGTCAAAGTAAGCCCGACCTGAAGAGCCGCATCTCCCATAGAGGAGACGTTGCTGCCCATGAGAGTGTTCACCACACCCACCAGCGCAGCGGAGAGCTCTCCAAAGAACAGGACACCGATAGCCAGGATGATGACGATATAACCCATGCGCCTTGAACCGATCAACAGGATGTAGCCGACAACACCTATCGCAACGAGAATTGTGGGCAAAAAGCCAAGGGAATCGCCCGATCCTGAAACCGCGAGGATCGACTGGACAAGGAGGCTGATGCTGGAAAAGACGGTGCATATCCAGAACCATGCTTTGCGACCCGTGCTGTTCTTGAGGTCATAGCTCTTGATCCTGCAGATTGCCCCAACAAGCAAAAAGGCAAGGAAGAAAGCCAGGGCATCGAGGATGCCGCTCGAGAAGCCAAGGAGCAGGCTGTAGGAGCCAGGGTTCAAAACCAGATAGACGAGAGGTTGTATCACCAAAAAGACGGCCGCGCCGCTCCCTGCCAGGAGCATGCGCCGCGTCTTTGAGTCCTCCTTGATGAGGAACGAGAGAAGAAAGCCTGTCCCCCCAATAATCAAAGAGAACAACAGTGCCGGAAGCAGGTAGTGAAGCAGTGCAACGTTATTGAATAAGGCGAAAACCTGATAGCCGGAATCTTCGGCGTAATAGCTTTGACGTGCAATCAGCGCAAAGACAGTCTGTGCAGTGTGGTTTGCGAAAAAGAACGGACTCACGAAGAACAGTGTCCCTGCCGCGATCTTATAGAGTGGCTTGTCCTGCACGATGAGATATAACGCACAGGCCTCGGTCAGGATGAGAAGGAAAAAACAAATCGTGGTACTGGTAGAGTGCAGATCGGCAACGCGAAAACTTGCGATGAAGATAAGCAGGACCGCCGCCCCAGCAAGGATCAGGGCTCGAAGGGGACTATGCGGCAAAGGCGCTTGCTGGAGGGGGAGCCGACTGAACCCCTGTTGAGCAGGAGCGGGAGTTGGAGCAGGGGTAGGGGTAGGGGCGCCGGGATACGCGGGGGCGCCAGGGTATACAGGAGACCCTGCTTGCACGGGAGGCTGCTCAAAGGCAGCGGCTTGTTGCTGAGGCTGTCCAAAAGCAACAGCCTGTTGCTGCGGCTGAAGCTGAGCCTGCACTGCCGGTGGCCGCTGCTCCGTCTTTGCCCCAACCTGCGCCTGCGGCTCAAAACCCTGCGGCGCAGCGCCCATCGGCTCAAGGGGTGTTCCGCAGCCCTGACAGAATCGAGCACTATCCGGTACCTGCTTTCCACATTTCGCACAATACATGGCAATCCCTCCAAATCGACTTGTCCTTTAGACAGTATACCAACAGCTCAAGCACTATATGTCTGCATCCAGCATACAAAGAAGCGAAGCAGGCGACTCTGAAACAGCCCTTCCCTGAAACAACCTCCTACCAGGGAAGAAAGAGAGACCAGAGAGGGAATCGCCACCAGAGAAGAGATGACAAGCGAACCGTCGCCTTTTTGTCCTGCATGTTATTACGACAGCCGACCTTTCATATTAAAGGGTTCCCACGCTTATCCTTCATGCTGCCATTTGCAATTCGGACTAAATCAACTATCCAAAGTACCCCACATGCACCCGCAGTGCAGAATTTTAATATCCCCATGCCGATGTATCCCAAATAAAATCTATCAATACCAAAAATACCCGTATAGGGGATAGCCGCAAGTATAATTGCAGTACGCTTCCGTCTTCGTTTAATGACGGGCGTTTCAATAAAACCTGTGTCTTGGGAATCATATTTGATTCCCTCGGTAAGCCCAGTATCCCGTGCAATCTTAATAGAGGCAGCCTCCATACCGACCCCTATTTTCAATGTGCCGATTCCGTTTGCATCTGTCACATGAAAGAAGCATATTCCCTCATAATGCTCTGAAATATTGACCACATTGTTTTTCTTTGTCACGATGAAAACCAAGGGATTATCCGGCTCAACCGTTCCAACTTGTACTCCGTTTAAGAATACGGAGCCTGACTGATCTTTTCGTGAGCAGGTGATTGAAACTTGTTTTGCCACATCCAGGTTTTCTTGCGATTCCAGATTTTGCAGAAAACTTGCCTTTTCCTTCGGCTTGTTGGTTGGCCACATTTTCCTCACCGTCCCAACGCCATCGGGTGGATACATTTTCCTCACCGACCCAACGCCGCTCTTGCTTTGATATAAATGCATAAAAGCAAGCACCACAAAAAATATTCCTACTACTACCAGCCCAAAGAATATGTACTGTTCGCTGTTCACGGCGATAGAAAGCCCAACGAGAATGATTGCAATCCCGATTAGTAATTCTTTCCTAAATTTAGGCATAATAAAATCTCTCCTTGGGTGCGGACGTTTTCTTGAACAGTGCGATAAGGATGCCCTCGACGATGAGGGCGATGACAGCCGCCACAATGATGTTCTTGGACAACTGCCAGACCAAGAATCCGACAACTACCGCAATGCCATGCGCCAACTTTTCCACAGCATATCCTTCTTTTCCCTCTCGTGAACGCAACTTGATTCAGTGCCCACAAACTCTATGCAAGCATCATACACCCACTATAGGTGTTGCCTGTCTGCATCCAGCATACAAAAGAGCAGGAACTGCGTATCGACAGGGTGCAGTTTTTGGAATAGGCTGACAACGTGCATATTCTGCAGGCTTGGAACGAAAGCGAGAATGAAAGGGCGGGTTGCGTGGCACAGAAGAAGCGCAAACAGGAACGTAAGCAGGCGAGCAACCAGGCGAGCAACCAGGCGAGCGGTCAGGCGAGCAACCAGGCGAGCAGCCGGGAGGGCAACTCGGGCAGCCCGAGCAAGCAGGGGTCTGTGCAGGAGCTGCCGGCTCCACCCGACGATAAACGTATGCGACATGAGGGCTGGTACCTCGACCCCGCAGGGAGCAAGGTCTATCGTTATCATGATGGCGAGCGCTTCACGAAGAAGGTGACGACTGACATCAAAGAGGTTTCGATGCCGGTTGCCCTCTTTGGTAAGAAGCTTTTTGACCTGCGTCCCGAGTATACGCCGATGATCTTTGGGATCCTTGCGGCGGTTTCTGTCTTTGCCCTTATCGGGCTCATCCCCTATGCCATCGGAATTGTTTTGGGGAGCCTTGGCATTGCCGAGGGCGTTCTCCACCTGCGCATCGGGCGTACCACAAAACTCATTGTTGGAACGATTATTAGTGCGCTTGCCCTAATCGTAGCGGGAGGCTTCTTCGCAATAGCCACATACGCATACGTCATATTTTCATAGCGAGCTTGCGAGCCAGCCTGGTGACTCGCGTGGGCAATAAAGTTACGAGCATGTGGCTGGGACACGAGATCCAATAGTCCAGTGGACTATTGGAGGCTGAGCGAGCTTGCGAGCCAGCCTGGTGACTCCTGGTGGGCGGTAGAGTTACGAGTATGTGGCTGGGACACGAGGAGTCGAACCTCGATTAGAAGAACCAAAATCTCCTGTCCTACCATTAGACCATGTCCCAGTATGACACGTAACTCGGGCAAACAAACAATTGTCCGTCTCAAGCCCCAAAACCGCGAAAGAGAAGTTTATTCCAACTGCTCTTCGATGTCGAGTTCCATCATGGCAACGTTATCGCGCATCTCCTTTGCGGTTTGCTTGGTGATCGCGCTCGCCTCAAGCGCCTCGCCGATGGCCTCGCGCTCATATTCCAATGCGCGGTGCTCCAAGACGAGCACCTGCATCTCATATTCAGGGCGGCGTCGGGCGTCCATTGCCCTTTGTGCTGAACCGCGATCCTCAGGAAAGTCGGCACGTCGTTGTAGCTCTGCCGTCAGATAACGCACTGCCTTCTGGGTGGCAAGCGGGCACTCAGGGTCGTTTTTCAGTTCCTCAAGCCGGGCGAGGGAATAGCGCGTATTCTCCTTTTGGAGCACACGCAGTTCAAGTTTGGCGTTCTCGCGATCAATCTGCTCAGACGCTCCTCCCGCACCCAGCTTCCTCATTTCGCGGAGCCGCTTCCGAAACGCACGCAGATGTTTGAGCTGCTCGATAATGGCGTTGAACTCCCAGCGCACGGTGTTGCGATGCTCTAGCCGAGCAAGCATGTGGCTGTGCTGGTTGATGTAGAGGAGTCCGACGAACAAGCTCACCCGCCCCTCATCAATGAGCTCAAGGGTGTGGTCGCGCTCGAAGCCGATGATAAGGGCACGGAGGCGCTCCTCTTCTGGGGCAATCAGGCGGTTGTTTGCCTTGAGTGTTCGTAGGCGAGCATTATAGTGTCGAATGACCTCGTCAGTTGCTGCTTTGTCGGCTGGTGTCGAGTGCTCAAGGAGTTTGTGGATGACTGAGCGGAGCGCCTGGTACATGGCATTGAGCTCACCTTCAGGGACAAGCTCCTTATCCACTTTTGGTGCGACAAAGGGGATGATAAAGTTGGCGAGCAGCAGTGAGAGCACGATGACCCCCGACGCGAGAAAGATGATGAGGTCGCGTTCCGGAAAGGGCGACCCGTCATGTAAGGTCAGAGGAATGGTCAAAACGACGGCGAGCGTGATTGCCCCCTTGGCACCGCAGAGGCTCAGGAGCAACGCATCCCTGAGATGAAGCCCCCAGTAATCTGGGTCGGCATGCGCTGCGTGCTTCTCAGCAGTGAGCGCTTGTCTGCGTGCCGTCTTAATCTGAGCAAGCCTGGCTCGTTTCTCTCTACGATCCTTGTCTCTGCGGCTCTCGCGCCTGAGTCCTGTGACCGTAAACTCGGGATCCTCCTCGTTCATCTCGGCGGCTTCACCCAAGCTCGTTTCAGAAGGCGAGAGAAGCGCCTTGTCGAATGCACGCTCGGTCTCAGGCGCCTCCTCAATAACAAGGTTGCCTGCAGGCTGCACCCGAGCCATCATCGCCACGCCACCTGCTCTGATATTGACATTGCGATGCATCGCAAGCACCCAGAGGAAGCGTATCAACAAAATAACTACAAGGATGAAGACGATGATCAGGACGAGAAGGTTATCCGCCGCAGGCGACGAGCTCCAGACACGTCGGACGACAAAAGGCAGCTGCGTGCCGAGCATAAGAAAGACCAGACCGTTGAGCGCAAAGGTGCCAACAGCCCACACACTTGTGGATACGATCTGGTAGCGCGCGTTGGTGGGGGTGCTTGGGCGCGGCGAGAACGAGTAGGTAATCCCGGCGGCTACCACGGCGATAATACCGCTGACATGGAGCATCTCGGCGATAAGGAAGACGAGGAACGGCGTGATGACCTCGAAGAGTACCATGAAAGTCGTCAGTTCGATGCCGGAGGCGCGCAGCGCACGCAGTGAGACATAGCGCAGTAGCATGAGGGCGACGCCCAGGACAAGACCCCCGAAGAACATGATAAAGAAGGTTCCCGTTGCCGCAAACAATGAAAAAGAGCTGGTGAGCAACGCGGCGATGGCAAACTGGAACGAGACGATGGATGCCGCATCGTTCAACAACGACTCGCCTTTAAGGAGAAAGTTCTGCTCTCCCGAGATAGTCGAAGTCTCTTTAAGCGATGACACCGCTACGGCATCCGTGGGTGCCAGTGCCGCCGCCATGGCAAACGCAGCCGCAAGGGGTATCGAGGGCACCAACAGATGGACGGAGAATCCGAGAATAAGGCAGGTTGCGACGACGAGCCCGATAGCAAGTGAGAGAACAGGGCGCTTGAGGCGCCAGAGCGCAGGCTTATCCGCCTTCTTCGCATCCTCAAAGAGCAGTGGCGCGATAAAGAGCACAAGAAAGAGCTCAGGGTCGAGGCTGATGTCAAAGCTAATGGGAAGTATCGTGAGCCCAATGCCGAGCGCAATCTGGATAAGTGGAGTCGAGACCTTGGGCAAAAGATGACTGACGAGAGAGGACAAGAGCACCCCTCCCAGCATTATGAGTATGTATTCAAAAGAATGCACGAGGCTATTGTACCGTTTGTACTAAGCCGCGACCGCGACGGCTTAGTACAAAACAGTAACCAGAGTGCAAAAGAGTGACTCTTTGCCCGTTCAATATGCCACGACGGCAGTGGGACGAAGTGGTACACTTGCATGACGAAAAAACCGGGACACGGTAGAGGACGTTCATGCCATTCACAACGCTTATTTTGGCTGCGGGAGCAGGAACCCGCATGAAGTCGGAACGCGCAAAAGTCGCGCACACGCTGCTGGGTAAGCCGATGATCCGCTGGGTCGTGGATGCCGCCGCGGCCGCCACAGGATTGGCGGCAGGGTCGGTTGCAGCTGCAAATCCCTCCGACCAGCGCACAGACGCAACACAGATCATCACCGTCATCGGGCACCAGCGCGAGCAGGTTGAGCCGCTGGTGCCAGACACCACCCTAGTCGTCCAGGAAGAGCGCCTCGGCACCGGTCATGCGGTCATGATGGCGCGCTCCAAACTGCTGGAGCTACCAGCAGACGCCTCCCTGGTCGTCCTCAACGGCGACACGCCCCTCATCACCGCCGCAACCATCAGCGCGCTCGCGGCCGCACGTGCTGAGGACGCCGCTGCGGCAACGGTGCTCACCTTCAAACTCGATGACCCCACCAACTACGGACGTATCATCCGCGACCCCGCAGACAAGGTGCTCCGCATCGTCGAAGAAAAGGATGCGACACCTGAGGAGCGCGCATGCAAGGAGTGCAACAGCGGCGCGTACTGCTTCGAGCTTTCGGCGCTGCTCGCACAGCTTGACAAGCTCTCGAACGATAACGCGCAAGGGGAGTATTACCTCACGGACGTCATCGGCCTCTACGTTGCTGAAGGACTGACGGTTACCGCCCATATCGTCGATGCTGAAGAAGTCCAGGGTATCAACAGCCGTGTACAGCTTGCTTTGGCAAGCAAGGCATTGCAGCGCCGCATCAATAAAGAACATATGGAGGCAGGCGTGACCATGCTTGACCCCGAGCTCGTCTGGGTCGAGCCGGGGGTCGAGATCGAGAACGACGTCGAGCTGCTCCCCCTCACCTTCCTGGGCGGGGCAACCCGGGTAGGCTCGGGCAGCGTGCTTGGACCAAACACGCGCGTGACGGATAGCACCATCGGGCGCGGTTGCCACATCGTTGAGACGGAGATAGTCGGCGCTCTCCTCGAAGACAACGTTGCCTGTGGCCCGCGTGCCTATCTCCGTCCGGGCACGGTCATGAAGGCGGGTTCTAAGGCAGGCACGCATGTCGAGATCAAGAACTCCACAGTTGGCTCGAACAGCAAGGTGCCGCATCTCAGTTATATCGGCGATGCCACACTCGGCAGCGATGTTAACATCGGCGCAGGCACAATCACCTGCAATTATGATGGCATCTCCAAGAATCCAACCACAATCGGCGATCGCGCCTTCATCGGTTCTGCTACGATGCTGATAGCCCCGGTAACCGTTGGCGCAGACGCGGTCACGGGGGCAGGCAGTGCCATCGCAAAAGATGTACCTGAGAGCGCGCTCGCGCTTGAACGAAACAAGCAAACGACCATCGAAAACTGGAAGGAACGGCAATGACCGAGGTTACCAAAAGCCTGAAACTGTACACGGGGCGTAGCAATCCTGATCTCGCCGAGCGTATCGCTACGCATCTGGGTATGGAGCTCGGCAAGATCAAGATCACGACATTCAAGAACGGCGAGATCTACGCTCGGTACCTTGAAAGCGTGCGTGGTTGTGACGTGTTTCTCATCCAGTCGGTCTCAGGCAATGTCAACGATGCGCTTATGGAGCTGCTCATCATGACCGACGCCGCCAAACGTGCTTCAGCCCGCACCGTTACAGCCGTCATCACGCACTATGGCTACTCAAGACAGGATAAGAAGTCCGCCTCACGCGAGCCTATCACCGCAAAGCTTGTCGCCAACATGCTCACGGTTGCCGGCGTTGATCGCATCATCGCCATAGACTTGCATCAGGGTCAGATCCAGGGCTTCTTCGATATCCCGGTCAACCACCTCACCGCACTGCCCATCTTTGCAGAGTATTTCAGCGCAAAGAGCTTTGACGACGTATGTGTTGTTTCGCCGGATGTCGGACGTGCCAAGGCGGCCAAGAAACTTGCCGACCTGCTCTCTGCGGATATTGCCATCATGCACAAAGGCCGTCCATCGCACAATGTGGCTGAGATCACCAATGTCATAGGCGATGTCATCGGCAAAACCTGCATCATCAACGATGACATGATTGACACGGCCGGCTCAGTAGACGCGGCCATCACTGCTCTCAGGAAGCAGGGAGCGGGAAAGATATACATCTGTGCGACACATGGCCTGTTCTCCGGCCCTGCCTATGAGCGTATCGCCAACGCGGATGTGGAGGAGGTTGTGGTCTGCGACACGATAGCGGTACCCGAGGGTCAGGTCACCGATAAGATCAAGGTTGTGACTGTGGCGCCCCTCCTTGCCGATGCGGTGCTCAACGTCTTTAGCGAGGCATCGGTTTCCGAGCTCTTCGACCCGGATTTCCAGTTGTGAGCATCCTCGATCGGTTTGTTCGCCCCACCCCACCCCAGGCCGAGTTTTCCGGCCCGCATATGATTATCGGACTCGGTAATCCGGGCGTGGAATACGAGGACACGCGCCACAACGCAGGCTTTCGTGTCATCGATGCGCTCGCTGAGGAGCTTGGCGCGCGTTACTGGAAGACTGCGGGCAACGCGCTTGCTGCCGAGGTGAGCTTCAAGGGCGACCGCGTGGTTCTTGTCAAACCTCAGAGCTTCATGAACCGCAGCGGCGGTCCTGTCAAGGGGATGCTCAAGCATTGCGGTTATGCGGTATCCGACCTGCTCATCATCCATGATGAGCTTGACCTACCTGCACACACGATGCGTCTCAAACAGGGGGGTGGTCATGCGGGGCACAACGGGTTGCGCTCGATCATCGACGCGATAGGTGCCGACTTTGCGCGGCTCCGCATAGGCATCGGACGCCCGCCCGGGCAGATGCCCGCGGATCGCTTCGTGCTCCAGAAATTGAGCGCAGATGCGCTGGAGGAGTTCAAGGTGACCTGCGCCCAAGCCGCCCCCATCGCCCTCGCCGCGCTGGAGCTGGGAATCCCCAAAGCCATGAGTCTTCACAACGCCGTCACCCCGGGAGAGTGAGCAGATGACACCTGATGCCCCCATCCCCTACCCGCGACTCCGCTTTCTGGGAACAGGCACTTCAACAGGCGTGCCGAGCTTCTTCTGCGACTGCTCTGCGTGCGAAGAAGCGCGTCAGAATCCGCGCCTGTCGCGGGGCTGCTCAAGCGTGCTCATCCAAAGCGAGAGCCGTGCCACCCCTCAAAACACCCTCCACAGCAGCACCCTCCACAACACCCTTATCGACACCGCCCCCGAACTGCGGGAGCAACTCAATGCCGCCCAGGTGCGCGACATCGATGCCCTGCTCTTCACCCATGAACATCACGACCACGTTGCGGGGCTTGGCGCGCTCGAATACTACAGCAAGCTGCGGCGCAAACAGCCGTTGCCAGTCTACGCAACCGAGCAGGTCATCTCCTATCTCAAGATACACTTCGACTTCATGGCGGAGTGTCTCGCCTTTATCGCCATTAAGCCCTTTGAGCCTTTCGAGCTTGGCGGCATTACCTACCTCGGGCTGCCCGCCACGCACAACCCCCATGCGCTCGGTTACCTCATACAGGGGAGCACCGCCTATTTTCCTGACTCAGCACGGCTTGCGCCTGAGGTGGAGGCACACGTCCGCGGCATCGGCACCATCATCTTTGACGCAACCTTCAACGGCAGCAACTGGATGCCAAAGGCGCATATGACCACGGATACCGCTGTCTCCTATCTCCAGGAGCTTGACTGCGGCAGGGGCTATCTCACGCATCTGGCACTTTCCTACGATACGCCGATTACCGCAGCGCAACTCGATGAACGCCTTGCGCCTTTGGGCGGTCGTATCCAAGCAGCCTATGATGGGCTGGCTATCCCTCTCTAAGGCTTAATTTTGTCGAAAACAGTAAAATCAGTACCAACGTATTATGCCCGTCAGGGCTTTAATCATGCGGGTACGATGAAGAATAGTTTCGATTCGCCTAAACTTGCGTAGTATAACGTCGCACTTTTAGGTGAATAGGACGCTTGTACCTTGTCTCGGGTCACCTAAATGTGCTGATTGCGTTACATCAGGGAAAGAGGGAAATGTGACCGATACAGTTGATATCCATGCAGAAGGCGTGGTGGTCAAGAAGTCCTGCTGCTACTTCTGCCACCAGAATTGCGGCGTCCTTGCGTATGTGCAGGACGGCAAAGTCATCAAAATCGAGGGTGACCCTACGCACCCCACCAATCAGGGCGGACTGTGCTGTCGCGGTAATATCGCGCTCAAGCACCTCGACCATCCCGACCGCGTTAACTATCCGCTCAAGCGCGTGGGTGAAAAGGGCGAGAACAAGTGGGAGCAGATCGCCTGGGATCAGGCAATCGCTGAGATCGCTGAGAAGCTCAACCAGATAAAGGCCGAGAGTGGAGCCGAGGCGGTTGCCACCGCCGGGGGCACCCTGCGCACCGATGACTGGTCGCGCCGCCGCTTCATGAATATGTTCGGCAGCCCAAATGGGTTTCACAACGCCCTGCTCTGCTGGATTCCCACCTTCATGATGGAGACGGCAATCAGTGGCTGGAGTCCCTTTGAGACCGACCTCAGCACCAGCCGTTGCGTCATCCTCTGGGGCTTTAACCCCGGAGCCGCCGCGATGCCGGGTATGCGCGGCTACTCCGACCTCAAGAAGGCAGGGCTCAAGATCGTCGTCGTCGATCCTCGCTACTCTGAGACCGCCGCACATGCCGACCTCTGGTTGCCGCTGCGCCCCGGCTCCGATACGGCGCTGGCGCTTGCGATGATCCAGGTCATCCTCTACGAAGGTCTGGCCAATTACGAGTTCATCAACAACTGGTGTATCGGCTACGATGAGCTGCTCGAACACATCGGTCAGTACACCCCCGAATGGGCGGCTGAGAAGACCTGGCTCACCCCGCAGCAGATTCGTGAGGCCGCCTATATGTATGCCCGCAATACCCCCAGCAACATCCAGTGGGGCTGTACGGCTGACCAGCTCGGCAAGACCTCAGGGGCAGGTATGCATGCCCGCATCATCCTGCGCGCCATCACCGGCAACCTCGATTGCCCCGGCGGCGACCTCATGCCTGGCCCCTCCAAGGCCTATGTCACCGACGAGGAGCTTGAGGCAAACGACTGGCTGCCTGAGGAGCAGAAGGCAAAGCAGATCGGCTCCGACAAGTTCAAGATGACCTCGTGGCCAGGCTATCAGAAGATCGCCGACACAGCCCGTGCAACCTGGGGCAAAGCGCCTACCGCTGAGTGGATGTGCGAGGCACACGGGCCATCGGTCTTCAAGGCCATCCTGACGAGCGACCCCTATCCGGTGCGCGCGCTCATCGTCTCCGCCTCTAACCCGGTGAACTCCTATGGCGATGCCAAGATGACGCTTGAGGCTCTCAAGCAGGTCGAGTTCCTCGTAACCTGCGAGTATTGGATGACCCCTGCCGCTCTCTACAGCGATTACGTCATGCCCATCGCCGGTGCCCTCGAGCGCCCGATTATCCACAACAACTACGGCGTTACCGACTCACTCATTGCGAGCCAGCGCGCCATCCAACCTCTGTATGACCGCCATACCGATTACATCTTCTGGCATGACCTAGCCTTGGCTACCGGTCAAGACGCTGGTCAGTGGCCGTGGGATAACGAGGAAGAGGCGTTTTACTACGTCATCTATCCGCTTGGTCTGCCGGTTGCCTCCTACGATGAGTTTGTGGAGAAGGTTCGCTTCTACTATCCGCCGCTTGAGTATTACAAGTATGGCGAGGGCGGATTCTGCACACCCTCACGACGCGTTGAGCTGAAAAGCTCCATCCTTGAGGAATTGGGCTATCCGTCGATGCCCACCTGGATCGGTGCCGCTGAGAACGAGGAGGATGACCCTGAGGTTGCCGCTGAGTATCCGCTCGTGCTGACTACGGGCGGCGGCTTTATGCCCTATCATCACAGCGAGCAGTTCAACATCACCTCGGTACGCTTCCTCCGCCACGAGCCCTACTTTACCATCAATCCTGTCAAGGCAAAGGAGCTTGGCATCAAGGAGGGTGATTGGTGCTGGATCGAGACCCGCCGTGGTCGCATCAAGCAGCGCGCAAACGTGGAGCCGAGCGTTGACCCACGGGTTATCTACGCGCAGCGCGGCTGGTGGTACCCCGAGCGCGAGGCAACGGCGGAAGAACCCTTTGGTTGCCTTGAGTCCAATGTCAACGTGCTTTCATCCGTTGATGACGAGCACTGCGACCCGATTGGCGGCAGCTGGGCAAACCGCGGCCTGCTCTGCAAGGTCTACAAGGTGCGCTACGGCGATGCCAAGGTGGACACGCAATTCTCCATTCCGGGCTCTTCATCTGAGCCAGGCGTGACCGTGCCGCCTTCTCAGCAGAAGCTCGCCTATGAGCCTATCCCCTACGATCCGAGTGCCCCCTTTGAGGTGCCCGAGGGCCTGACCTGGGATCCAGGTACCAAGATTGCCTGGGATCTGGAACTGGGCCTTGCCTATGACCCCGATTCCGGCTGGCTCTACCATCCCGAGACCAACGTTTTCTACGATGTGTACAGCAAGTATGCCTACGACCCCGAGACGGAAACCCTCATAGACGAGGCCACCGGCATCCGTTATAACATGGAGACCCGCGAGCCTATCCCGGCGGAAGGAGGGGAGTGACCATGACCCGTTATGCGATGGTAATGGATCAGCGCCGCTGCATCGGCTGTCAGTCCTGTACGGTAGCCTGCCGCACCTGGAATGACCTCCCTGACGACATCATCTTCAACCCGGTGGTTACCGAGGGTGTGCTGGGCATCTTCCCAAATGTCCACCAGACCTTTACCCCGCTCATCTGTATGCACTGCGACAACCCGCCCTGCACGATCTGCTGCCCCTGTGTCGCCTCGCAACAAGACGACGACGGCATTGTCTGGGTGGATGATACCAAGTGCATGGCCTGCAAGGTCTGCGTCAACTCCTGCCCCTACGGCGCGCGCGACGTGAGCAGTCTGGATCCGCCGCTGCACAGCTTCGTGCGCAAATGCAATTTCTGCAAGGATCGTGTGCGCGAGGGCGAGCAGCCCTACTGCGTGGCGACCTGCCATCAGAAGGCGCGCATCTTCGGGGATCTCGACGATCCTGAAAGCGAGGTTTCCAAGCTCGTGAACTCCCTGGAGGTCAGAACGATCTTTCCTGAGCTCAACACCAAGCCGCATGTTTTCTACATTCCTGATCTGGGAGGCAACAAATGAGCCACGTCAACAACAACAAACTCACTAAGCACTATTGGGTGTGGCCCATAGCCTGGTACCTCTTTCTTGGTGGTCTTGGCGGCGGCACCCTGACGTTGTCGGGCATCTTTGACTTTGCCTTCCGCAACGGCATCATCGACCTGGGAACAGGTCCCTTGCCGGAGGTCGGCTCTGTGTTCGCGCTTGCCGTGCTCATCGGGGTGGCGGCGCTTGGCATCGGCTCCTTCCTGCTTGTCTTTGAGCTTGGTCAACCGTTTGTGTTCCTGCGCGTGTTTCTCAGCTCGACCGCGATTATCAAGTACGGCGCTTGCCTGCTCGTGCTCGCCATGGGCTTTGGCTTCGTCTACTTCCTGTTCTTTCTGCCCCCCGAGTGGAACTTGTTCTACTACAGTTGGACGTGGATACGAGACATCTGTTGTGCGCTTATGATCATCTTTGGGCTCGGAATCATGGTCTACACAGGCGTGCTGCTCTCCAGCATGAAGTCCAAGCCGTTCTGGAATACGCCCGCGTTGCCGGTGCTCTTCACGGTCTCAGCGCTTTCGACCGCCTCGGCGCTTATGGCTTTGACTGCTGGCATCTGGCCGGGATCGACCTTCGGGCTCGAGCGTGAAGTGCAACACTTTCTCGTTGAGAACCTGCACGTCATAGACTCAGTATTAGTGATTGGCGAGATAGTCGTATTGCTCGTCTACGTGCTGCTGCAATACGGCGCGGGCAACGTGACCGCACGCGCCGTGGCAACCAAGTGGCTTCGCGGCTCCTTTGCCGTACCGTTCTGGGGCGGCATGCTGCTCGCCGCCCTGCTCATCCCCTTCCTGAGCTATATGGCGGGCGGCGTCATGGCAACACACGTCGCACCCGTGCTCGTACTTGCAGGCGGCCTGCTCCTGCGCTTCATGATCGTCTATTCCGATGCTCGCCGCGCCATCCCCGGCGAGGAACGCTACTGGTCCCGCGTACCCAAAGGCGACGAGAAGTTCCTCACCGCTTGGAAGTAGGGGGGTTGGGGGACGGTTTGCTTTTGAGAAAGCGGGTGCACACATAATAACAGGGGCGTTACTCAGAGGTGCCTCTAAGGAACTGTAAAGGAATAAACTGCGCAAAGGATTGCGAGTCAATTTGCCCCAGGTCAAGGCGGCACTAGCTTAAGCTAATGTCGTCTTGCGCCAACGCAGAGCTGGGGCAAATTGACTCGCAATCTGACGCACAAGC
>JAITOC010000086.1 GCA_031290175.1 Coriobacteriales bacterium
ATGAAGTTGGTTCTGGCGCGGGCGTCGGGCTGCGTGGGGGTGATGCCCGCCTGCTTGCCCGCCTCGATGGACTTGAGCAGCCATGCCATGTTTGCGCCGAGCTGGTAGACGGTCTGGCAGCCTTCTTCGTCCTGGAGCACCTGGTCTGCGGCTTGTCCATGCACCATGGGCCAGTAGAATGAGTTGACAAGGGGCATCTGTGCGATGCAGATGTACTTGTGGAGCTGTTCGAGCGCGGCGGTGGTGCCGGCGCGGCGTGCGCTTACGACACAGGCACCCGGCTTGAAGGCGAAGCTGCTGCTCGCGGCAAAGAACAGACGGTCGAGCGTACTTTTCAGTGAGCCGTTGATTCCTGCGTAGAACACCGGCGAGCCGAGCACCAGTCCGTCAGCAGCCTGGGCTTGCTCGATGAGCGCGTTGATCCCGTCCTTCTCGCCAAAGGCACAACGCTGGGTCTTTTGGCAGGCACCGCAGCCGATGCAGGGTTTGACCGGCTCTTTGCCGAGCCAGACAATCTCACTTTCGACCCCGCCGTCCGCAAGCCCTCGTGCCACCTGCTCCAATGCGGTGTATGTGCAGCGCTTCTCATTAGGGCTGCCGTTAAGCAACAGGACCTTCATGATGTCTCCATTCTTCTCACCCCAAGCCTGAAAACGAATGTCTCTATGATAGTCTAAAACGTGGAGGCAGGGGGGGCTGGACAATTGAGTGACAATTGGGACAATTGGAGAGGGCGCGATTTCAGGATGGACAATTGGGGATGGTACGATTTTGTCAACAGACAATCGAGCGACAATTGAGGACGAGGCGGCAGGGCGGGGGTGGTGGATGTGACGCAAGGTCGTAGTTTATGCTATTCTCTGCGCACAGGCCAGCAGACCCTTGTTTGGAGGCGTTCATGAGAAGTGCGGAGTTTGTAGAGCAGAAACGGAGTGACTCATGAAGATCATAGTCGCGTGTGCGCTTCTGCTCTATCTTGGAGTTGCGGTATTCAGCGGAATCCGCGTCGCTCGCAGGATGAGAGGGACACAGATAACCGGAGAGCAGCGTCACGCCTTCTACAGATACACAATCATGGAAGCGTTGGTTGCTACCATTTGCATAGCCGCCCTTGCCTTGCTCAGCGGCTTCAGCCTCGTTGACCTGGGCGTTCAAGGTTTTGCGCTCGACCAGTTCTCGTTCCCGATTGTGGGCACCCTCGTGATAGCAGTCAGTGCTTGCGCTCTGTTTGTCCTTATGGCGTACAACACTGTCGCCTATGCGCGGAACGGGGATTTGCGACAAAAGGCGTGGAAGCAACTGACACAGAAATCGGGCAACGATGCTTTGCCGGATGATTTTCGGGTTCACCTGTTAGTGCCTCGCTCGAAGAAGGAGCGGCAACTCTTTTTCTTCGTGTCGCTTACCGCGGGTATCTGCGAGGAGTTTTTACTGCGCGGGGTTTTGTTTGCTACGGTCATGAGCCTGTTTCCTGCGCTCCCCCTTTACGCGATGCTGGTCATCTGCGCGCTCCTCTTTGGCGTAGCGCACGCCTATCAGGGCGTCAAGGGCATCGCCCAAACCAGCGCTGTAGGTCTGTTCCTAGGACTGCTCTACCTGGCAACAGGTTCACTTATCCCTGGGATGATCCTTCACTTTGTGATGGATTTATCCTCGTGCTTCATTGCGCCCGATGCGCCCGTCAATCAGCAGATGCCTAGCGCAAGGGGAGTACAATGAACCCATTATCGCATCCATCCAAGAGGTTAGCAAAACTAGAGTGGCGAGAAGAAGCACATGGATAACGAGCGCAGGCAGGAACTTAAGCGAGCCTATAAAGAGGTGGTGACCTATCTGGGGGTCATCAAGCTCACGAACACCCACAACAACAAGGTGTTTGTTGGGTCGTTCACCAACCTCAAGAACAAGGAGTCGTATCTGCGCGAGCAACTGGCTTGGGGGCGGCATCCCAACGCGGCGCTCCAGCAGGACTGGAAGGCTTTTGGCTCAGACGCTTTTGTCTACGAGGTGCTCGAACAGAAGGATGCTTCAAAGGTTACTGGCCCCAAGTGGGAAGCCAAGCAGATGGAGGCGCACTACCTTGAACTGCTGCAACCCTATGGCGATGCGGGCTACCACAAAGCCCCAGCCCAGGGCTAAAGAAACGCTGATTCACCCTACGCACAGGGTTGAGCTTAGCCATGCGCTCCTGACCTGCTGGTTTACCACTAGACCCTGCGTCTTTACGCAGGGTGACGTGAACAAATCAGCGTTTGTCTAACCCTCAATCGAGTCGATAAGCTGCAGGAGGGCTTCGCGGGAGGATATGCTCATCTTGGAGTATATGTGCTTCACGTGTGTGCGGATGGTGTTCTCGGAGACATAGAGTTCCTTGGCGATGTAGACGTGGCTGTACCCGCGGGACAGGTAGAGGAAGACCTCCTGCTCCCGTGCCGAGAGACCGTATCTCTCGGCAAGCTCGCGACAGCGTTTTTGCAGGTACTTTTCTACGACCTCACGCTCAAGCTGGCGATTTCTCTTTTGTGACTCGCTGCGCAGGACAAAATCGAGCACCATAAGCAGGAGGAAGAGGGTGAGCAGCACCAGACAGAGAACCCTTCCCTGCTCGCCGATATAGACGACCGCGACGGTTCCGGTGAGGTTGGCGCCTACCAGGGCAATGCTCGCAGCCGGAAAAATGAGCCAGCCGCTTACCCCTGTGGTGCGCACCCCTGCTGCCATGGAGCTGAAAACCGCAACGACAACAACCGCAAAACACATGGCTGAGACAAAGCCCAGCAGCATGGTCAAAACGTCATTTTGGGAGAGGATAACAGGTATAACCAGCAGTAACGCGATTGCAACCGGGATAACCGCCTCAAAGAAGGTATGCAAGGTGAAGGTCTTTGCCTGCCGGTACAAAATCGCAAGGATAAGTGCGCTGGTCGCCAAAGGCGCAGCCAGATTATGTAGCAGTTCTCCGACAAGGCTCGTGGACTGCATCGCGTTTGCGGCAACGAAATCCCAGACCAGACCGGCTATGAATGCCGAGATAAGCGCACCTATAAGGGGCTTCCAAAGCGTCTCAAGAACGCTGCTGAGTTGCGGCTTTAACTCGGTGGGGGAGGGGTCGGTTTCCTGAATTGTCGGCGCTTTGTTGGGTTGGAGCAGCAGGGAAGGTGCAAGGGTGAGAACCAAGAGGAACAGGGCATACAGCAAGACTCCCACGTCCGGCAGGGGAATCAGCAAAAACGCATACAGCAGACTGGCAATTCCCAGCGAGCAGGCGGTATTGAGCAAGGCAGCCTCGGGCATGAGGGCAGCATAGGCAAGCCCCCAGAGCTGGAAGAGAAGCATGAGACCACATCCACAGAGCAGGCCAGCACCTATGAGCAGCCCACCCGTATCGCCAACCCCAAGCGACGCGTCCGAGAACACCAGAAACGGACGGGCGCCCAGCAGCAGACAGCCGGTCAGAACGCAGATCGCAGCAATGACACGCAGCCCCACGGGGAGGGTTTGCTCTGAATGATTGCGCTGCACTCTCCCTGTCGATACGCGTATCCCCGTAGGGAGAGCTTGCTTTTGAAGCGGCATACGGCTGTGCATCAGGCGGTCAAAGACGATGAGGGCAATCGCACACAGGATCATGCCGATAAGGACACAGCGCATGAACAGGGTTGCGCCGGAGAAAGGCAGCTGCTTTATCAGCGGACTGCTGTTCTGCGTGAGCACGAGAAGCAGGGCAAAGGGCGCCGCGAGCCCAAAGTGAACAGGGCTGAGTTCGAGCCTGAGTCCGACCCCGAGGTTGAACCTGAGCCCGGTATGCCTTGGGGTGGGGAGAACCTCGATTTTCTCGCCATTTTTTGCCATAAGCGGATGAATCACCTGTTTCAGCGATGGTTCACGACTTGGGTCTGGCGTTAGTGTAACGGGAGGAAGGCAGTGTGGCAATAAGGCGTAAGGCTCAAGAGTAGGGGCAAGCGTCTTGGCTTGCCGCTCCGGTGCTTCGGTGCTCTGACGTTCTGGTTGCGCCGAGACCCTGTGCTGGAGCTTCGCCACACGGCAAAGGAGACCGCCGCGAAGCGGCAGGGAAACTATCGGGAAGGAAGGGCAACTATGGGAACCAACGAGAAAAGAAGTTTGTCCCGGCGCGACTTTTTGAGGAATGCCGCAACGGGAACGGTGGGCGTCGTGTCTTTGGGTGTGCTGGGTGGTTGCACGACGACCAATGACCCCGGCACCCCGGGGGCAGACACAGGGGGCGCTGGCACGCCTGCTGCGGGGGGTAACTACGATGTGATGGCGCAGTTCTCGGATGCCAACCGCGGCGCTAATCCGGGTGCTGTGGCCGCAACCACACCAGAGGAATACGTCATCTCAAAGGGCGACGGCGCTCTGCAGTTCCAGATGGGTGGCGAGCCGCTGGGCATCACCCCGGCGGATTTCATGCTCAATGTGCCTGCCTGGTTGGGAGCAGAGCCCACCATCGCCGACATTGCTGATACGGAGGATTTTGACGTGCTGGTCATCGGTGCCGGCAACGCCGGAAGCGTGGCTGCCATGCGTTGTCAGGAGGCTGGTCTCCACACCTGCCTTGCTGAGACCCAGACCTATGATGAGTACGACGAGTACGCCTGCGACATGGCTTGCTACAACAGCAAGCTGTTTCTCGACAAGGGCACCCCACGGATTGATCCCATGGACATCATGAATGAGTACCTACGCCAGTTCAAGGGTCATGCCAACTGGAAGATCGTCCGTGACTACGCCACCCGTTCCGGCGAGTGTCTCGACTGGATGGTCGATAACTGGATTCCCGCAGAGTGGACGGCGGCGTATGCCAAGACCTTCGGTTACAAGGGCAACGCCAACTTCAACGGCACCTGCTGCGGTCAGATGAGCTTCATCGGTATGACCCAATGGCGCGATCAGGAAAAGAACATCAACATGTGGCCCTTCGTCATTCGCTCGCTGCACACTGCGCTTGAGAATAACGGTGGCGCTCTGCGTTGGGGCTACCAGGGTCAGCTGCTCGTACACAGCGGCGGTACCGTGACGGGCGCTCTCTTCAAGGATGTTGACGGGGTCTATCATCAGATCAACGCTCGGTCTGTCATAGTTTGCGCCGGTGACTTTGGTGGCAATCCCGATATGCGTCTCGATCTCTCGGATCAGATGCGCAACCTGGCTTGGTCGCGCGGTGCCAACCGCACCGACCCTATGGCGATAGGCGGCATGGGCAGGGACGGTTCTGGCATCCGGATGTGTCTTTGGGCAGGCGCTACCATGGAGACCGGCCCGCGCGGTGCCCAGTCGGTAGGAATCAACGGCAAGCCCGGCATGGCCTTTGGCGGTTCGTACCCGGTATTCGGCGCGGATGGCAAGCGCTTCATGAACGAATCGATGATCAAGCACGGCACCAACGGCTACTTGGACATGCTGCCCGACGGTTTTCTGATGGTTGCGGTAACCGATGCCAATTGGGAGCGGTACATGAGCTATCAGGGCTATGGTCATGAGACCATGGATACCTCCAGTGACTACATGATGGCTGAGGTGCGCGCCAACATGGCAGCCTACGTGACCGGTGCTGACGGCTTTCAGGTGCGTTCGTTCTCGCGCTTCGGCATCGAGTATTCGACGCAATTTGCCGCTGATACCCTTGAAGAGGTCGCCGACCTCGCCGGCTATACAGGTGAGGCAAAGACGGGCTTTTTGGCTGCCGTCGCACGCTACAACGAGCTGTGCGATAAGGGTCATGACGAGGATTGGGGCTGTGATCCACAGAACCTGTTCCCCATCAAGGATCCCCCGTTCTTCTTTACCTTCGGGAGCACCGGCGGCAACCCGTCCAACGGCTTGTGCCAACACGCCGGGGTTTGCACCGACGACAGCTATCGTGTGCTCACGGGCGCCAAACAGCCCATAGCGGGGCTGTACGCCGCCGGTAACACCTGCGGACAACGCATCGGTATCCACTACTCCACGCCTACGGCGGGCAACTCCTGTGCCTCAGCGCTGACCTCTGGCTTCTGCGCCGCCGACGCAGCGACTGCGGATCTGTAGTGAAGCCCGCCCTTCTCCACATCAGGGTGCCCTTCTGTGTCCGCCCCTGTGGGTGGAGACCGAATTGTGAAGTCATCTCCGGTTGGGACTCGGCTCGCATGGGTAGCTACATGCGAGCCGTGCGGGCTGAAATCGAAGCCAATGCCGATCAGTTTACGGATATGCGCATCGAGGCCGTGCGCTTTGGCGGCGGCATCGCCTCCAATGCGGGCGAGGGGATTGCCGAGGTCATGCGTTGCGTGCGTCAGTGCTTCTCCGTGGCATCGGATGCACCCGTGACCATGCGCTCGTCGATTGCCAACATCAGCGGCGCTAACATGACCTGGTTCAAGCGCGCTGGCATCTGCCGCTATGACTTTGAGATGATGTCGCTTAACCAGATGGATTTCTTCCGTCTGAACAAGATGGACAGTCTCAACGATTTTGAGACGATCTGCGACTACATCCTGCGCTCATACAACAACGACCTGCTGGGGCTGATCCTTGCCTACGGGCTTGAAGCAGCCACGCCGCAGGCCACCATCCAAAACTTCAGAAACTCGATTCTGAAGGTGGTGCGCTCGCATGTTGCTCATCTTATCCTGCTTTGCTACGAGGGCGATTCCCCTGCCAGCGACGAGCAGCAGGGCGAGCAGTTGGCACAGGCGCGGGAGCTGCTCGCGGAACATGGCTTTCGCGAGTATATCCCGCTGCATTTTGCGCGCGAGGGGCTTGAGGATCGCTATTTTCAGCGCAGCCACGAGGGCGCGACGGAAGTAGCTTTTGGTCTCAGAGCACGCACCATCGTTGAGGGTGCGTGCTCGACCAACACCTCGGATTTGGACACCTACCTGCAATACTCTGCCGACTACACGAAGATAACTGCCTCGATCGAAGCGTCTCTCTGACCGACTGTTCCAAGGGCACCCTTGAGCACCAGGCTTTCTCCCGTGCATCAGAGGGGCGCGTTTCTCCATCTTCTTCGCAAAGCGAGGCACGCGCCACCTGCCAGTAGCAGGAAGGCTCCTGCCAGCAGTGGGGGCGCTCCGGTGTCACCGGTGGGGGGGAGCTTCGAGGGGTTAAGGGGGTCGTCTGCTGGCGGGTCGTCGTTCTCCGCAGGAAGCGCATTTACGTGGAACCAACCTGCCAGGCGCAGGCCGGGAGTTGCGGCGCTCTCGTATATCTCGTAGTTGCCGTAGATGCCTGCAACTGCGTAAATCGGGTAGTCGCCCTCGAGGTCACCTGCCTGATACGGCGTCTGCAGGGGCACACCGTTGCCATTGAAGCTCTGTGTGTCGAAGGTAAAACCGTCGCCGATGAGTGAAGTAGCCCCATCTGCCAGTAGGCCGTTGTAATCTACGGCAAAGGTGTAGGACGAGGGGTCGGGCACAGGGTCGCCCACGGTCAGATCAGCATGCTCAGCCTGCGGCACCAGTGGGCGCGGCTTGATGATGATCTGGCGGCTTGTTTTCAGGGGTTGCTGCGCCAGAGCGGTAAACTCAAGTTGCACCTCATGCTTCGAGACAGCAACATATTTTGGCGTACCTGAGCTCCAGATGGTGACCGGACTCTCCAGTGATGAGTAGCTCATGAAGCCGCTGATATTGGCTTTGTCCCAATTAACCTCGATACCATGCTCATTGCCATCGTAGTAGCCTTCGTACCCAAGCGTCTGAACCTCCCAGCTACCAGGGGGGTCATCGCCGTCATGCCCCGAGAAGTTCATTTGATGCAGCTGTGGCCCCTGGAATGGCGGCGGCAAAAAGGCGTATTGCGCAACATAGACGCGATCGGAGTAAACCGGGGACGCAGGGTCAAGCACCGGTGACCAGCTGATGAAGGTGTAGCTGTTGGGGTCTGTTGGCACGGCAACCGGGGTGACGAAGGCACTGCCAAGGTCATTCAGGCTTTCCCCGTCAGACACCGCGAAGACAACCGGCGTGGAACCACTGAAGCTGCCGATGCCCGCATCAAAGCGCACAGTGTGGTAGACCGAGGAAGATGAAGAGGGGTCAGGCGTGTAGGCATACTGCGCTGTATAGATGCGCACAGAGGTCACGGGGTCATCCTCATCAAGCACGGGAGACCAGCGGACAAAGGTGAGGTCGGCGTTGTTCGGTGCTGCGGTGGGCAGAGCATAGCCGCTGTAGGGATTGGACTGATTGAGGCTGTCACCTGCCGCCACCTCAAAGACCTTGGCGGTCGTCAGGGCATCTATCGTACCGTAAGCACCCGGGTCGAAGTAGACCGCGTACTTGTAGGAGGGATCGGGCGGGGGCCCGGTGTAGGCATACTGCGCCACATAGAGCCTGTTCTCATTGACTGCATCGCTCTCATTCACGCTGGGCGACCAACCAACAAAGGTGAAATCGCCGTTGCTTGGTACTGCGGTGGGCAGAGCATAGCCACTGTAGGAGCTGGATTGATTAAGGCTGTCGCCCGCTTTGACCTCAAAGGCCTTGGCGCTTGTTAAGCCAGAGACTGTGCCATAGGTGCCGGGGTCGAAGTAAACCGTGTAGTAGATGTCACTGATGCCCGTTGGTGTGTAAGCATACTGCGCCCGATAGGTTTGGCTGGAGGTCACAGGGAGGGTTGCGTTGTATGAGGGGGACCAACCGACAAAGGTGAAGTCGGCGGTATTGGGTTGCACGACCGGATTGGTGAAGCTCGGGAGACTGCTCAGCGTACTGCCGCTGAGCACGAGGTAGTGTGCCTGAGTGGGGGTGTTGCCGGAAAGAGCGGGATAACTCGACTGCAGGAGCGTGCCATAGACTCCCGTGTCAAAGGTAACAGCGTAGAGGCTCTGGCTTATCGGTGGTGCCACTATGGCATAGAGCGCGCTATAGGTACGGTTCTCGGTGACCGCGCTGTCAGGATCCACGCTTGGATCCCAGCCGATGAATGTGTAATCGCTGCTTATCGGCGTAACACTGGGTTGGACATAACCACTGGTGTCGTTAAGACTTGCGCCCTCCTTTACCTGGAGGGAGAGTGTCGTTGCTCCGCCGATTGTGCCATAGGCCTCCGCATCGAAGGTCACGGTATAGAACTTCTGGGCAATCGGCGGTGGTGTATAAGCATACTGCGCCGTGTAGCTGCGGTTGGAGATAACAGCGTCATCAGGGTTAACCACAGGAGACCAACCGACGAAGGTGTAATCGCTACTTATCGGCACGGCGGTGGGCAAGACATAACCACTGGTATCATTGAGGCTGTCGCCCGAAGCCACCTGGAAGGTCTTGGCGTTTGACGAACCAGAGACTGTGCCATAGACGCCCGGGTCGAAGTAGACCGTGTAGAAGCTCTGGTTGATGGGTGAGGGGGTATAGGCATACAGTGCCGTATACCTACGGTTCTCATTGACTGCATCGATCTCGTTCACGCTGGGCGACCAACCGATAAAGGTGAAATCGCTGTTGATCCGTACGACGGTTGGTAAGGTATAGCCGCTGGTTGCACTCAGGCTGTCGCCCGCTGCCACCGTAAAGGTCTTGGGGTCGCCCGAGCTCTCTATCGTGCCGTAAGCCCCCGGATCGAAGGTTACGGTGTAGAGGGTCTGGCTAACTGGCGGCGGCGTGTAAGCATAGAGTGCTGTGTAAGCGGTATCAGCATACACAGGGTCGCTTGCGGTCACACCGGCAACGAACGAGGGCGACCATCCAACAAAGGTGAAGTCGGGATCAGCTGTGACAACGGGATCGATCCAGCTTGCCGGTGCCGCAGCGGTTGTGAGTGCCGCGCCCTCCGCGACCACATACTTGACGGTCGTTGCCCCGCCTACAAGATGTCCGTGCGGCGTGGTATCGAAGCTGACCGTGTGGTACTGTTCCCAATTGGCATACAGATGCACGACAGTCCCAACGGGGCCGGCGGTCAGATTCGATCCGCCTGGATAAAGAGTGCCGCTGCCATCCTGTGCCGTGTTCCAGCCTTTGAAGTGGTAGTGGGCAGGCTCGGGGTACGAGAACACGGAGTAATCAAGCAGTACGAACTCAACGCCGGGGTTCACATACAGGTCAAACTCGCCTGGATCAAAGAGTGTGTCTGCGGGAAAATTGAGATGGTAAACATAGACGCTGAACTGTTCGACCGTGTCGTACTTTGCGATAAAGGTAACGTCATGGTCGATGACGAGCACCTCTCCAGGGTAATAGAGTTTGTAAGTCTGCGTATCCTCCCACCCGATGAAGTTCGCACCTGCTGGCGGAATCAATCCGGACGGGGGCACCAGCACGTGCGTCTCGGTACCAAGCTGGTATGCATTGCTGTCGATGGGAACAGCGCCGCTCCCCACTCCGGGCTCATAGGTCACGGTGTAGGTCTGTGGAGACCAGCTGGCGTAGACCGAGAGATTGCCGGTTACCGGTTGCTCGAAGGAGAGCGGGGCAGCAAGGCCAGGCCCTGCCAGGACAACCCAACCGGTAAACGTGCCCTTGCCCGGCACATCCTGTCCGACCGTATAGCCGCCCGTTATGCCCTCGTCTGCCAGAGACGCCGAGGGGTCACCGATGTATTCGTTGAGGTCACGCGGGTAGCTGCCAATTAGGCTGGGGTTCGTCAAGCCGTCGTAGACAGCAACGGAGAACAGTGAGGCCGACCACTTGGCAAAGAGCAGCAGATTCTTATCGTCCATGGTTGCGGTCGAGAAGTCAAAGGGCTGCCGATAATCTGCATCGAGGTACCAGCCTTCAAAGATCCAGGTTCGTCCATCCGCAACACTCATAATGGGTGAACTGGGCTGGTAGCTTGCAAGAGCCGCTCCATAGGGGATGCTCGTGTAGTCGAGGCCGGAATTGTTGCGCACGACTCCGCCGAGGGCGTTGAAGCTTAGGGCGCTGCGCGTGCGGTTGTAGAACAGGTACTGGTCACGCACGCCAGTCTCGGAAGCGCCGATGAGGACATAGCTCGAGCCGCTCTTCTTCATCGCCCGTGTTGTCAACGGGAGCATGCCCTGGATGTTTTTGAGCGAGAAGGGATTGCCTGCACTGAACACCGTCTGAGAATATTCAGTGTTCTGGATATAGTATTTTCCATTGTAAAGCACCGCGTCTGGCGTGTTGGCCGTTGCCTGCGGATTCTCGAACATATAATGAAGATTTACGTTGGATCCGCTGGTCAGATAGACGGCGGTCATCTCAATGGTGCCATTCTTGTTGGGGTCGGCGAGCATGCTGCTCGACACCACGATGACGCGTGAGACCGCGACGGTGGTATCGCCCTCCACCCTCCAACCCTGGAATGTCCGGCTGCCTCCCGGTACGGTTATTGTCGCGGTTGGCAGAACCGGCCAAAGCTCAGCGATGTTCTGCTCGAACTTTGCCTGGAAGCTATACTTGGTGGTGCTGTCGCTGTATGTGCCGGCCTGCGCGTCGATTTTTGTAAGCGTTGCGTTGCGGGTGGCGCTGGCGCTGCCATCATACAGCGTGAAGGAGAAGGTGTAGACATTGCGCTTGAAGTAGATGTTGAGGATGGTGGAGCCGTTTCCCAGAACCTGCTCGTTGCTCGCCGTTGCAAAGGCAAGGCTGCTGAACTGCGGCAGATTGGCTGAGCTGCTGTTTGCGATGACCTGAGCGAGCGTGATGAGCGTGGCGGTATCTGAACCAGCCTGTGCCTGACGGGTGAACTGGTAGACGAACTCATAGTTTGTCGTGTCCGTTCCAGGATCACCGGAGAAGTTGGGCTTCTCCTGATAGAAGACCACGGAGTAGTTTACCTGCTGAGCGATCCAGATGGCGTAAAGGGTCGTGTCTGTGCTTATGGGTGTGCTGAAATCGAAAGCACCCGTGGAGTCATCCGCAGCCGTCGACCAGTGCTGGAACACATAGCCCTGACGGGTTGGTGCCGCAGGCTGCGAGGCGAGGCCTCCCTTTGCTACGGTCTGGAAGGGTACCTGTGAGCCGCTTGAGACAAAGAAGACATAGGAGTCTGTTGAGGTCAGGCTGGGGGAGAGTGTGATGTCGCCAGTGATCTTCTGCGAGAAATCGAAAACCTGTCCGTTATAGGTCCAGGCTCCGAAGTGCTTCCCGCCCGGAGCAGTGAACAACGCCATCTCCTCTTCAGTAGGCTGAGCCACTGTGTTATCCGGCAGGACGCGCCGCGTGAGGAAGTTCTCACCGAATCCATTGGTGAAGGTAACCAGATATTCGAGACGGTAGTGTGCATAGAGGCTGAGATCGCCGGTAATCGGGGTGCTGAAGTCATAGGGCTGGCTGTCAGGGGCATCGGCTTCGTACCACCCGATAAAGAGGGGTAGATTGCCGTCAATCGTTGGTCCTGGATAGACAATCGCGCCCGGGTTGTGTGCCTGCTCGTTCTCTGTAACCGGCTCGGTCAGAGAATCCAACCGAGAACCCCGATCGACATCCGGGTCACCACTGGGGTTGGAAGTTTGGTAGAAGTCGACGAAATACACATCACCGGGATCCGCGTAGGTGCGAAGAGCCGTTGCCGGCAGAAGTTGAGCCACCAGGACACATGCACACAGCAGTGCCAGGAGCCGCTTGAGAGGTAGTCTTGGTCTCATTATTTCCCCCTGTAGGATTTGGTGCAATTTCTCTCAAGGAGACAGTATAGCAATGTGTGGTTTATGGAAGCAATTATTTATTTTTAGAAATTGCGGTGTACGCTTGGCAGCGACAATTGGGGATGAGTGACAGTTGGGGATGGTACTGTCATCCCCAACTGTCACGAACTATCACGAACACATCAGATCTATTCGGTGGCCGATTTCTGCTTGCTGCCGGGAATCAGACCCGCCAGACCGAGGAGGAGCAGGCCAACGCAACCGGTGATGACCAGAGGCAGCGTAGAGGCGTTGACGGCACCGTCGCCCCTGTAGATGATGGAGCGCAGACCCTCACCCACGAAGTGCTGCGGTACCCAGGGGTAGATGAAGTTACGCCAGAGATCCGGCAACATCTCAGGAGCGAGCATTGCTATGGACATGCCGCAGCCAAAGACCAGCAGGACAATCACTATGCCCAGAGGTGCAGCAATATCCAAAGCACCAACGAAAAGCAACATCATGCAGAAACTGGCTATCCAGAGGAAGATGACGGCATTGCCAACGGGCAGGTTCATGCCACCAAACCAGGTGACGATGGCAATAGCCGCTGCTGCCACCAGCAGCGAAAGCACTACGGCGTAGGCTGCCTGACCCCCAAAGGCCTTGTACTTTGCGCTGCGGCTGGCATCTTTAGCGGGGCGCATGGTAAAGAAGAGAAGCATGGATGCCACCAGCGTCATCATCACAAAAGGCATAATCAGCATTTGTCCAGACATCATACTGGACATGGCACCGCCACCGATGTCAACCGAGTTAACAGTCTCAAACTCAGCTTTGATTCCGTTGGCGTAAAACATTGTGGTCAGCGCTGACTGCATGGTGGAGGCAACCATAGCGTTTTTACCCGGGTTGATGAGCACGGTCAGGGATGGAGCTGTAACGGCATCTGTTGAGGCAGCCCCTGTTGGCGCTGCCCCTGTTGGCGCTGCCGTAGGGTCAGCACCTAGCTGAGCCTGGGCAGCCTGCAATGCCTGCGCCTGTTCCAGGGCTGCTTGCGACTCAGCCTGCTTTGCTGCTAGGGTGTCAACGGTGAAGTTGGCTGGTATGACTATGGCACCGTAATACTCGTTGTTCTCCATAGCCTCATCCAGGGCTTCTTGGCTATCCAGTACCGTAAAGGCGATGGGCGACTCCTGCCCCTCGGCAACAGGCAAGCCTGCCGAGAAGTTCTCGACCAGCGCGTCTCCCATGTTCACGCTGCCGGCCGGAGTTTTGGCTCCTTCATCCAGCGAGAGCAGCGCAAAGGGAATATTCTTGGGCGTGGCATTGAGGATGGGGTAGACCACCAATGACATTACACAGAAAACCGCGATGATCGCTACCAGGGGCATCGCATATCTTCTCTTTCCCATAGTCTCAAACATGCTTTCTCCTTTCTTGAGGGCACTTAAACGGCGCAGATAACGAATGGTCAACCGATTCCTCTGTTTATTATAATTAGAGTATGATTATGATTAAACAGAGGACAGTGGGCGATACTTCTAATTAGGAGGAGCACAATGGCAAGACCCCGCAGGGGTGTTGGTATACCAGCAAAGGATCGCCTGGAGGACGCCTTCTGGCACATGCTGGCAGAAAAGCCCTTCACGGACATGACCATCTCTGCCCTCTCGAACCGAGCGGGAGTCAACCACAACACGTTTTACTATTACTATGAGAGCCTTGACGACATGGCTCAGAAACTTCTGGTCAAAAACCTCATCCCCGAACTGCCCGAGCGTGTTCTCGACGCATTTACCGGTGGTCAACTGGATCCGGAGCAAATCTTTGGCGACGAGGACATCCTCCTGCGTTTCAGGCATCTCAGTTTGATGGCGGGTCCCCACGGCACTGCCTGGATGGTTGACGCCTTGAAACGCGCGGTCATGGAGCTCTGGTTTGATTCCTTTGGTATCCAGCAGAGCGACTTGGATATACAGCAAGAGATGATTCTGACCTTTATCATCAGCGGTCTTTTGGCGGTAGTTGGCAAATATGGGCGGGAAGCCGTCCCCTCCCAATTTGGTTTTATCATGGAGTCCGGTCTGGGCCAAGGCATCCTCGCCAGCTTCTCGCAGATATCCGAAAGCACCAACGCTGGCAAGCGGGGGTTATCAGCATAAGTGCGGCTGTCAATGGAGTGCGAGCGTTTTATGCGCCGCCACGAAGTTGACAGGGAAGTTGATAAGGGGCGTTTCTGCTGTCAACCTGCTGGTTCCCCTGGGTTCCATGCCCCCATTTCCCTGTCCTGACACTGAAAAGTGCCCGCAGGAAGCAGGGACGGCTCTTTACTTCCTGGGAGGGAAGTAGGGGAGGGGGGAGAAAGCATTTCTGCTTCCGGGAGAGCCGTCTCCTGCCTTCTGCGGGCACTCAGCCTCCTCCATAATAGGGCAAGCCATACCGTTAACCTCAGGCCTGAATCCACTCAGGGCAGACTGAAACTTCCTAATCCCTTGCAATAACCCAGGGTTACCGATACTGTTCTTTTGGGGAGCAGGGAGGAGCTAATTGACTGTCGTGTAAGAATTACGGGGGTGGCAAGAAATCAAAGCTTCACGTGCCCGCATCGCTCTTGAGGACTTCAGGAGTCGGTGGTTTCTTCTGGGCCCTGCGTTTCCCGCTGTGTATCTGTTCTGGGCGCACTATCGGCTTGGGCTTGTCGAGCTAGTTGGAACGCTTGCCTTTCCTGATATTGTCTTTTTGTCCAGCTGCCTCGTCGTGGCTGCCTATTTTGGGGCGACTTTCTTCACAGGGCTTACAAGGCCGCGCCATCGTCTTGTCCTTTTTGGCGTTATCTGTGGAGCGCTGAGTGTGCTCTGCGTCGAAGTTCCTCCTCGCATGGGTCTCTTCTCCAGCCTGTGGAGCGTTGTCGGTGCCGTCCTCTTTGCCTTATACCTGATAACCTGCTGGGTTCTCTGGTTCGCGCTCTTCAGGAGACAGGGCATCACCACGGCGGTTATCTACGTGCTGCTCTCCATGGTTTTGAGCCACGGTATCACGTGGTTCATCCTCGGCATGGAGGGTGTCCGCGCAACCTGGGCCTTGTTGTCAGTCGTCGTGCTTTCTGCGATTCCGCTGTTGGAAGGTCAGCGCAAGTTGCCTGCGGAGGGCAGGGTCATAAAGGAGACAGGCCCTCCCGCGCATATGCTCGCGCGCTTTGCGTTGGTGACCT
>JAITOC010000097.1 GCA_031290175.1 Coriobacteriales bacterium
GGAGAGGTTGCCCTCGTCCCCTGGACCTCCCCCATCCGCCAGGCGGGCATCCTGTTCTACAACACGCTCTATGACGAGAATGCTTCCTGTCACCTTGCCGTGGGTCAGGGCTTCCCGGACTGTTATGAGGGTGGACAGGATATGAGCGAGGAACAACTCGAGGAAGCAGGGGTCAACAAGAGTGCGACGCACGTGGACTTCATGATCGGCACCGAGGATCTGGAGATCACGGGCATCCGGAAAGACGGTTCACAGGAAAGCGTCTTCCGTACGGGCGAATGGTCATTTCAGAGCAAGCTCTGAATGCTATACTATGGAGCAGCAACGAACAGAGCGGTGAGCAGCGAGCACGAAATCAGCTCTCGTAGGATCGGAAGCCACGGAAGGTATTTGTTCTGATGTCGACAACCAACAATAAACCCTTGGTCTTAACAGTCGATGATGACCCGGTTATCCTAAATCAGATACTAGAGGTTTTGAAACACGATTACGATGTGCGTCCCCTGACTTCGGGCACGGCAGCGCTTGCTTACCTGAAGGATCACCCCGCCGACCTTATTCTACTCGATCATAACATGCCCGATCTGACCGGGCTTGAGGTACTGAGCGTCATCCAGGCAGACCCCACAACGAAGAATATACCGGTCATCCTCCTCACCGGCTCGGTTGACAGCAGGGATGAGGTGCGCGCCCTCGAGATTGGTGCCATGGATTACCTGACAAAACCCTTCAACCCAAAATCCCTGCTGACACGCGTGCGCCTGCAACTCGAACTCTACGCGCACCGCAACCATCTTGAAGAGATGGTCAACGCAAAGACGTCCCAACTCCAGAAGGTCAACCAGAAGCTCGAACAGCGCGACAAGGTCACCCTCGACCTGCTCGCAAAAGCATCTGATATGCGCGACCACGAGACCGGCACACACATCGAGCGCGTCGAGATGTTCTCCGCGATCATCGTAAAGGATCTGCTCACGAACCCCCATGAGGGCTACACGATAAGCGAGCAGTATGGTAGGGATATCATCGATTCAGTCAAACTCCACGACCTTGGAAAACTCGCAATGCCCGACGGCGTGCTGCTCAAGCCGGGTCGCCTGACCGCTGAGGAGTTTGATATCATCAAAACCCATCCAGTCTGCGGATCCGATATGCTACACGTGGCTATCGAGAAAATGGGTGAGGACTCGCTGTTGTATACCGCACTAGAAATCGCTCGCTGGCATCACGAGAAATGGGACGGAAGCGGCTATCCCAACGGCTTGAGAGGCACGGATATCCCGATGTCTGCGCGCATCACCGCAGTCGCTGACGTCTTTGACGCATTAACCTCAGAGCGCCCCTACAAAAAGGCATGGAAGTCAGAGGATGCCTTCAAGATAATCTATGCTGAAGCTGGATCACACTTTGACCCCTACCTGACCTTGGTGGTCAGCCGTCATGAAGATGAATTCGCCGAAATTGTGGTCACTCATCGCGAAGAGAAACATCCTATACTTTCAAAGGTACTCAACTAACGAGCTCGGGGAGGAGCAATGGCAGACGAAATAGTCACAAGGGTATTAACGCAAAATCCGATTGACGGCGTTGACTATGAAGACGGAGTCAAGCGATTTGCTGGCAATGGGAGCATTTACCTTCGCATACTCAAGTCGTTCGTTCAGAACACCCCCAGGATCCTGGATACACTTACCCAGGTAACACCCGAGGGGATCGCTGATTATTCGATAAGCGTGCATGGGCTCAAGGGGAGCTGCTACGGCATTTCCGCCTTTCAGCTCGGGGATGAGGCAAAGGCTCTCGAATTTGCCTCAAAAGCCGAGGACTGGGAGACCGTGCAGCGCGATAATCCAACGCTTATTGCACACACTGAGACCCTGATTGCTCGATTGCAAGCTCTTATCGATGCGGTTGAGACAGCAAAGGCTTCTGAGGGCAACACGCGCCCGCAGGCAGCCGCGCCCGACAAGGGCGTCGTCTCACAGCTCCTTGAGGCAACCTTGGGTTTCGATGCCGTTGGGATGCAGAAGGCGCTTGATGAACTCGATCGCTACCAGTATCCCAATGCGCGACTCGTTGCCGAGCTGCGCGAGGACACGACGAACTTCCGCTATGACCGCGTGCAGGAAAAAGCGATAGCGTTGTTGCAGTAGTTCAGTATGTTTTGCGCTCAGCTTTGTGGGCGCGTTTGAAGCTGTACATCCGTTCATCGGCAACGCCCAGAAGCTCACTCGCTATGACGTCGTTGCCAGAGACGACCTCGACGACACCATAGGACATCGAATGATAGTACTGGATGTCGGCGTGCTCATTCGCACTCAGGAGATTTGTCCTGAGCTCGGCGAGTCGTCGCTCGGCACGTTGCTGCGTCCATCCTTCATCGATGATCATGAACTCATCACCACCAAGACGGCAGACCAGTCCTGTTTCTGAGAACTGTTTGAGTAGTTCGGTTGCCATGAGGATATAGACATCACCCTCGTTGTGTCCGAACTCATCGTTGACGAACTTGAGGTTGTCCAAATCGATGAAGCATATGACAAACTCACGCTTCTCCTCAAGCCATTCATTCAGCTTGTTCATGCCAAAGCGTCGGTTGTAGGTGTTGGTCGCAGGGTCGTAGAAGGCGCTTGACTCAAGCTCGCTGACTTCTGCCGTAAGCGCCTCGAACTGTTCATGACCTAACTTTATCTCCTGTTGCATACTCTCGTGGCGTTCAGCGAGCTGACTGATCATGTAGTTCATGGCTTCAGAGAAGTCCCCCATGAAGCTAACCTTCTGATTATAATCGCCCTTGGCTACCTGCTGGGTCTGCCAGGTCAAATGCCTGAGTGCTGCCTGCAGGGACTTCACCCCGGCAGCAACCTCGTTGCCCGGAGAGAGGGGGCTGGTATTGAGCTCTCCCCGGGCAATGTCAGTTGCTAAAACAGACGCTTCGCGCACACTCGTGACGTAGTATATGAGCCCTTTGGCAAAATTCCTGAAGTCCTCAGGAACATCCTTTGGGTCAAGCTTCGCATGCTCAGGCTCATAGATAGCGTCTTTGAGATAATCAAAAAACTGCTGTGCTGTTGGATCCATGGCAATCAATCAGTCAGTTTTGCATAGGAACATGGGATAGAATCAGAAGCCGGTTTCACTTCAGCGCAACTCCCTGGAAACGACAGGTGCGGTCTCCGTTTGCCCAGCAATCAATCTCGCGCACATCGTACTTCGTGCCGGTGTAAGACTCGAGGATACCTGAGATAAAGCCCTCATCATAGGTACAGACAGTTTCGTTTGTTATAGGCAGACCGCTACAGTCGAGATCCTGCCCAACGGTAAGCACTAGGTTGCCCGTATCGGTATCAAATTTCTCAAGGCGCAGAATGCCAATCTTGAAATCCTCAAGCGCCTTTTGCAGGTTAGCGATAAATGTGTTGAGATCAACGCTCAAGTCCAGGATGTGCGTTGCAAACTCTGCTCCCGCCAGATAACCTGCCTCGCGGAAGAGGTTGTTCGCCTGGGTGGGGCCGTAATTCTTAGTAAGCGAGTCGAGCATGGTGAACTGCATAAGGCGATATACCAATACTGGCATCTCCTCACCTAGGTCACCTCTCCCCTCCTTGATGTCCCCGAGATTCTCCCAAACAAACTTGTTGTGGGTCGCGTGCTCTGCAAAAACGTTTTCGATCATGGTTCTCTCCTTCTTTACGTACCGAATATGCCATTACGTGTTCCGAACACGCGTTTCCGCTGCTCGGCGCTGGTGATTCCGGAGCTTCCTGTGACCACTCCGTTATCCCTCTACAGGTTTGCCCGCCTTTACAGGTTTGCCTGTTTTGCCAGTGCTTCAGGTGCCAGGGCGTGGGTCAGCATCGTGTTGGCGGCGATCTGCCCTTCCTGGTAAAGCTTCAAGAGGCTCGCGTCCATCCCCACCATGCCTTCTGAGGCAGACGAGTTAATAACCGTCGTGATCTGGTGGGTGCGACCCTCTCGGATGAGATTGCGGATTGCATTGTTACAGTGCATTATCTCAAATGCCGGTATGGTGCTACCGCTCATTGAAGAAATCAGTTGCTGAGAAACCACACTTTGTAAAACCATGGAGAGCTGCATGCGCACCTGTGTCTGTTGCTGCGCAGGAAACGAATCGACGAGTCGGTCGACCGTGTTCGTTGCCCCCAAGGTATGCAGGGTCGAGAAGACGAGATGCCCGGTCTCGGCAGCCGTCAGCGCAATAGAAATCGTCTCTGCATCGCGCAGCTCGCCAATGAGGATGACATCAGGGCTCTGTCTGAGAGCCGCTCGCAGCGCTGTCGCGTAGCTCCCTGTGTCTATGCTGACCTCGCGCTGACTCACCAGGCTCTTATCGTGTCGATGGAGGAACTCGATAGGGTTCTCCAGCGTGATAATATGGTTGTTGCGCGTCACATTGATACGGTTGATGATGGTGGCGAGGGTTGTGGTCTTACCGCTACCAGCCGGGCCAGTCATGAGGACGAGCCCACGTTTCAGATCGGCAAGGTCGAGTATCTCGGGCAGGACACCAAGGTCTGCCGGGTCGGGCATGTCAAAACTGACGATACGGATGACTGCGGCAAGCGTACCACGCTGCCGATAGGTGTTGACGCGAAAACGCGAGACGCCTTTGATGGCAAAGCTGAAGTCATCATCACCCGTCTCGATAAGAAGGTTCATGGGGCGGTCATCTGCCATCTGGTATATCTGTTTGACGAAGTCCTCGGTGTCTGAGGGCAGGAGCATCTCGCCCTCAGAGGCATACAGCTGATTGCACTTCTTGTAGCTGATAGGCTTACCGGTGATGACGAAGACATCAGCGATACCCATCCCCACCATTTCAGTCAGTTTTTCCCTTGCGTCCATCTTGTTCCTGTTCCTGTTACTTCTCGGGCGAGCTTCCCGTCAAGCGCGAAGCCGCCTTACCTTATGGTAGCGCCACTACCTCCGACGATCCCGATTGCCAGCGAGTCACTCTGAGCGTACCCTGAGCATCTATCTCTACCGTGGCGTTAATCTGCCGATTCCTGTCGATCGCGAAGTGCTCGCTTACCATAAGCGTTCCGTCATCGGCTGTGACCACCGAATAGCCTGCCTCAGTGAGTATAGCAGCTCGATCGCCCGCTTCTGTCGTGCCAACAAAAGTATCGAGTTCGGCAAGCCAACGCTGCCCCTGCGCATCTGCTGCATAGTAGGTCTCCATTGCCGTATCCGTCAACAAGGACAAGCGTAGGTCGGAGCGGGCGGAGACAAGCGCAAGCACCGAGAAGGTCGTCAACAACACGACGACCATGATGGTGACGAGGGTCGTTATGCCTATCCCTACGGCCGTGCGAGCCTTTGCCTGCGGTATCGGCTCGCGGAGCTGCGGATATGTGGGAGAGGAGCCACTCATCGCGCATCACCTCCGGCGGTGCTCTGGCCGCTGCCGGTGGAAACAAGCTGCGTTTGAGCAGCTGAACGATCCAGCGGTTCATAGCTGCAAACCGTGAAGCCAAAGAGCTGCTCCGAGCCTTGTGTTAGGGTGATGTGTGCCTCTTTGAGGGGGGCAGATGCATCAATCTCGCAGCGCAGGAGGTAGACAACGTCATCGCCTGCCTGCACCCGATTGAGATCCTTGTCATAGTACAAGGTGATCGCACTGCCGTCGAGGTCGGCACTGAAGTGACCTGCCAATATGGCTGCATCCCCCTTGCAGGCGCTGAAATCCTCAGCTATCGACTGCGCTTCGATACCAAGGGATGCGTAGGCGTTCGATTGACTGCTTGAGGTTTTTGCGCTGGCAAAGACCTGCAGGCAGACCAGCGCACAGATGGCGAAGATAAGAACATCGAGCATCAGTTCAAGAAAGAGTGCCCGAGATTTAGGGTTGCTGTTGATGGTCATCGCACATCAACCGCCTTATGTGAATCAAGCGTGAGGTGCAGGCTGGTCGTTCGGCCATCGACCGTCACGAATGTGACCGCAAAGGAACGCTCAGAAAGCCCGTCCATATCGATGAGCATAGACTGCATTGGCATGATGGGCTGGCCAAACACAGGGTCAGGCTCATTTGGGGAAGCGACAAATGCTTCGTAGAGGACATCATTCTGCACATAGAGCCAGGTCTCATACTCCTGGCCATCCACTGGCTCGATGAATACGAGCGCATCTCCTTGTGCAAAACGCTCGATACGCACGGCACCTTCGGCATCGTGTTGACGGACTTTTTCTGCGACATAGAGGATACTCGTACGCTCATCATAGTTGTGCTTCATAACCGTTGCCGTGTCCCTATAGACCGTAGCGCCGATGGCAGCGAGCAGAAGAGCGCAGATGGCATAGACACTGAATAGCGCCAGCACCATGAAGTAATCGGTATGATGTTTCTTCCTCACTGCCACAATCTTCGTCCCCGCCCAATCCACTCAGTTCGTTTGACCCGACCTGTCCGTCCAGGCCCCTCAATCCTGCGACACGGGTATCACCCGTATCTGCGGAATGAGGTTATCGCCCATTGACTCGTAATACACCACAAAATGGCTGTAATCAATGTTCAGCCCGTAGTTCTCCTCAAGGTACTCGACACCCTCAGCATTGCTGGGGAACCGTCCTTCGATTGCGTAACACTGCACGGCACTGCGACGCACGCTCTCCTCAACAAAACTCGCGTGGTTTGCATCCACGCGATTTGACATACCCTGAAGCGCGATCAGAGCAAACGCCACCACGGCTGCCACAAACAGCAGCACCCGAAAGGTCTTCGCTTGTACCAGGCGCCTCAGCACAATCTTCCTCCTGCTACAGACTCGTCAGCACACCGAGGAGCGGCAGCATAACCGAGAACAGGATGATCCCTACGAGCACGCACATGATGGCCACGAGCGTGGGTTCAATGGTCGCAACCAGGCTCTCAATCTTTCGCTCCGTTGTGAGCAAAAGGGACTTGCCGATCTCATCAAAGGCCTGCGCGTCGGTGCCGGTACGAAAACCCATCGAGAGGGTCGCCCGCGCATCCGTTGGGAATAATCTGCTAGTTCTAATAGCATTTTGAAGGCTTTCGCCCTTCTGTAGCTGCTCCTGGATTGTCCGTATCTCCGTTTTTGCCGTCGTATTCTCAATGAGTGGCAGGGCGAGGTCAAAGGCCTGGTCAGTGTCAAGTCCACTGTGAAACATGGTCGAAAGCGCCAGGGCAAGACGCTGCGCCGACAGGCGATGTGAGAGATCCTTCGTCAAAGGAAAGGAGTCAAACAGGCGCTTGAAGAGCTTCTTGCCCGAGGGGGATATCCAAAGCACAATGCCGATGATGATGAGCGCTACGAGCACGGCTCCTATGACCAAGGCTGCCTGGTTAAGCGCCTGCCCGGCGGCGAGGAGTACGCTCGAAAATCCATTCATCGTAAAGCCCAACTGAGCAAATACCTGCTCAAAAACCGGCATTGCCTGCGTCAGCAACACAAGAACGACAACAAACACCATGACCAGCATCGAGAGCGGATAGACAAGCGATGAGCGGATGGAGTGCTCAAGCTGATCCCGTCGCTCGTAGTAATCTGAAAGCGAGGCACAGGTCTCTTCCATACGACCCGTCTCTTCGCCGATGCGCAGGAGGTTCAGCGCGTAGGGCGGGACGCCTCCAACGGCCTCAAGTGTAGTCGACAAGGACGACCCTCCTTGAACTGCCGCCACCATCTCGTCCATCATCGCTTCTTCATCCTTGTCCTTTGCGGACAGCTTCAGGATCTCAAAGCCCTCTGCCAAAGAAATGCCTGAGTGATAGACCAGACCCAGGTTGGAAAAGAACGAACTCAACTGCAAGGCCGAGCGCTCCGCTCTTCTGCTGGTATTCTCTGCCATTACACCTGCCTCCTCACCCTATGCTCCCACCCATACTCAATAATTCAAAACGGTCTGGTAATTACTTCCGTCCCCGATTATCTTCGTGATATCGCCTTCCCCTTTGCCCGAGGAGTCAAAGGTGGGGTCGAGCAGAACCCAGGCGTTGCCACCGAAGGTGATCTCCTTGCGTATCCAACCTTGATCAACCGTATAGACATGGATCCACGCGTGATAAGCCCCCTTGCCAGCATACCCGATGTCGAGCTTGCAGGGCAGGCGCTGGGCTCGCAGCATCGAGGCAGTCAGCACCGCATAGTCAAAGCAGATGCCCTTTTTGCTTGCGAGCGTATCGTCATTGTTAGGGAGATAACCGGGGCGCACATCGGCTGCCTTGTCGTAATCATAACTGATGTTCTCGACGACCCAAAGGTAGATGTAGTTGACCGTCTCTATCTCGTTGGTGGCCTCCGGCGTCAGCTCCTGGCTAAGGGTGACCGTCTGATCTCCCTCGGCAAAGGAGACATATTGACTCGGATACAGAAAGGGCTTGAGTTCATCAAGAATATCGACCGTGAAGTCCTCGGACACCAGCCCCGAATACTTGTCCCCGGTGACGTTTTTGTACAGCTGCGCGACATAGGTTCCATCACCTGACGCAAGCGGGACGGTGACATAGGAACCATCCTTTGCGAGTGTATACTGATACTCGTTGCCATCGGGCGTATCGAGGACGAGTTTTATCTTCGTGTCACCCGCAAGCGAGCGTGCACAGATATAGCCCTCTGCTGCGTTCGAGTAATCGAGAATCGCTGCGCTGTCCTGCACGACACTTGTAGCTGGCTGCTCAACCTGCAGCACAACAGGCGTATTGTCACGCGGCGTCGTGCCTGGGTTGGTCGATCCCACATCCGAGCGCCCGGAATCGGTACAGGAGAGCAGGAGACAGGCCAGCGCGACGCTGGCAACAAGAAGCGTCAACTTCCGCAACGGGAGTGCACTATTTACCGGACTTACCAAAACACACCTATCCCTGGAACCATTCTTCGCCCGAACATTATCGCACAGAGCACCCCTGTAGGGTAACGTGGTTAATTGCTGTCTCTTTTTATGTAGCGCTTAAGCTTTTCCAGCACCTCGGCAACGTCGATGGGTTTGCCCACATGGTCGTTCATCCCAGCGGCGAGACACTTCTCCACGTCTTCCCTGAAGACGTTTGCCGTCATCGCCATGATGGGGATGGTGGTGGCTTCGGGCACAGGCAGGCTCCGTATCCTGCGCGTTGCCTCAAAGCCATCCATGAGGGGCATCTGCACATCCATGAGGATGAGGTCGAAGCCCTGTTGGTCAGCCTCAAAAGCCGCAACCGCCTCAACACCGTTCTCGGCAAACTCGATAGCGACACCTGTGGATTCGAGTAAGGCCAAGACGATCTCGCGGTTCACGAGCACATCCTCTGCAACGAGTATGCGCGAGCCCTTAAAGACTCCCTCCGCTGCCGTCAATTGGTTGTGCCCGCTCTCCCCCGCCTCCCCCGACAGCTCAGTCGAAACCTCTGAGCTGCCTTTGTCCGCACCTCGTGGGGATTCAGCCTTCTGGGCAACAAAGGTGAAGAAGAACGTCGAGCCTTTGCCAATCTCAGATTCGACATGAAGCGTGCTGCCCATCATTTCAACGATACGCTTTGAGATAGCAAGCCCGAGACCTGTACCACCAAAACGCCGCGAAGTCTGGTTTTCCGCCTGCTCAAACTCCGAGAAGATACGCTCCCTCTGCTCGGCTGAAATGCCGATGCCGGTATCCTTGACCGCAATCCTGATGGTCAGGGACTGCTCGTCCTCTGCTCTGTAGTCCAACTCGAGCTTGATGGTGCCCCGCTCTGGCGTGAATTTCACCGCATTGGAGAGCAGGTTCGTGATAACCTGTGCAAGCCGCTGGTCATCCGCGACGATGCTGCGCGGGATCCGGTTGTCAAGGTCAACAATGAGGCGTTGCTCCTTCTCGTCGATGCGGAAGGTTATCACGTTCGTGACCTTTTTTACCATACGCTCTAAAACGAACTCGACAGGCGCCAGGACAAACTTGTTTGCCTCGATCTTGGAGATGTCCAGAACATCGTTTATGACGCCGAGCAGATGGAGCGAGGCATTGTCAATCTTGTCAAAGCAGTAGTCCTTGCGCTCCACAGAGCTTGCCACCTTGCCGATGTTGGTCATGCCGATGATGGCGTTCATCGGGGTGCGCATCTCATGACTCATATTGGAGAGGAAGGAGGTCTTGGCCTCACTCGCCTGCTCCGCCTTCTCACGTGCGACCTGTATCTCCGTAACATCCGTCGTGATGATGTAATACCCGAGCAGCTCTCCTTCAGCCGACCTGAACTCACTTGCAACGCCGTGATAATACTTTCCCCAGGACTCAACATACAAAACCTCGGCCTCGCGTCCCTTACGAAGAGCCAGAACTGGATCATAGACGGTATCAGGAGGATAAATGCCCGTACCTTCATAGCGGGTGCCCACAACTTCATCGAGCGATTTGCCCGCGTGCTCCAGACCGCTCTTGTTCATATAGATAATGTTGAAATCCGTGTCGACGATGCACAAGGGGATCGTGACCGAGGCGACGATACTGTCTGCCATATCATCAAAGGAGTCTGCAAGCACCCCAAACTCATCGCTCTGCTGCGAATGAAAGCGGAACTGACGCTGACCTTTGCGGAAGCGCGAGATTCCTCGAATGAGCCGTTTGATATTATTCGTCAGCGAGTTCGCAAGCCAGATCGCAATAAGCACGACCAGGATGACGAGCAGGAATGTCGTAGTGCCGAGCTGCAGAACCGTATCCGAGAGGGTGCGGTTCATGATTCCTTCGAGGTTCTCTTTTGTCTCAACAGCCGGCCGCTGAAAGTCTTCGAGACCTGCTCCGATAGTGATCATGGCAAAGCCGCGTTTTGAGTAGCCGTTCTCCTCTGATGGTGCATATTGCCCTGTGTAATAGGGTATGGCGGCCGCGGAAGTAATCTTGTAGACGCCGCTCCACAGGATGTAGAAGGAGCCGGAGCCGCCATCAAGCGTCAGCTCCATCCAGCCGGTGCATTGTGGCGCATTGTTGAGATAGCGGCCGTCGAGCCCGACGTAGCCCGCCGCCGTGAGCTCGGACGCAGGCGTCTTCGAGCGGCTTTGGTTGTCAAAGGTCTCCTCGCCTTCGATCATGCCAACCGCCGCCGGAAACTTGCTGCTCCGCTCGCCATTGGGGTCGAGAAGGCTCGGCCAAATGGTGGTGAACTCCTCAAGGGTGCTGGCACTATTGTTTTCTTTGAGTCGCTCATAAACAGACGTTTCCAGCCAGGGTATCTCTTCAAGCCCAGTCTGCTCGTTGTAGCCCACGATGCTGTGGTGGCGGGGGTGTGCGATGGAGCGACACTGATAATCCCAGATGAAGGCATAGTTGCCAAGGTTCGCATTCGGGAGCTCGGTATAGATCTCTTCCATCGGCGTGAGGTGATCAACGAACTCCATGATGTGATCGTGATTAAGCGCAAAACTGACATAGCCAAGCAGAACGCCGCGATCGTCATAGACTGGTTCAATCCAGCGCACGATACCCTCAAAACGCAGACCATTGGGGTTTTCCATGCCCGCATAGGCTTCAGCTTCCGGATTGAAATCGATGGCACCTATCTTGGCTTTAAGGGCTTCTGCGCGCGCACGTATCTCGGGAGTGTCTATGTCTGCAACCGCTTTATCGATCTCGGCGATGACTGCCTGCTTTGTTGCTTCGTTGATCGCATCGTAATCGCTGCCGGTAATCACAAGATCCTTGATGCGCTCCTCCCTTATAAGAGACAGCTGTTCAACGTAGGTGATCTTCTCGCTCTCGCTTAAGAATTGCTCATCCTGAGCGCTGGTGATCTCAGTACCTATCAGTGCAATCGCCATCTGCTTGGGAGTATACATACCGATGTAGTGTGAAGGCACATAGGCTCCAACTACATCGGAGACGTAGATGTCGCCCGGACCAAGTTCAGAGAGCTTGTCTGCAAAGGTCTCAGAGCCAACATAGGTGTTCTCCTTTTTGGAGACATCCTTCAATTCAGAATCCAGGGGATAGTTCTGCTTCGTCGAGCCCGCCGAGGTTACCTTGGCTACCTCCTTGAGATCGGGATCATAGAATACAATCTCGTCGTATAGGGGCACCGCTGTAGCGGTTTTTGCCACAGGCCCACGGTGCTGAAAACCACCACCCTCGATCTCGTCGTTGTTCTCCTGATTGCTTGAAGAAGGTGTGGCCACCACGGGCGGCGCAGCATCAAGACGTATCCAACTCATGCCGTCAGGTGCAAGACCCCAGGTTCCCTTGTCGATGAGGGGGTTTGTTTCGGTGTCAATAAACGCCTGGTACTGCGGGACGAGCGCTGCGTAGTCGCCCTCAACTGGCTTGATGGTTGCGAGGTAATTGATGTCCGCATCCCGATCATAGAGGAATGCCGCAATCTCATCGGCGGTATCGGTTGTAATGCGCTCGATGCTCGCGATCGCACTGTGATTGAGGGCTTCGGTGGAGTCGTTGACCGCCTGCTCACTGAGTGTACGCCCCAGTTCTGTGATCTGATACCACGCGAGCGCAGCAAGCAGTATGAGCGGGAGCACCTTGACAGCGATAAATATGATGATGAGCTTTGCGCGCATACCCAAGCCAAAACGCCCCCCGATACGATCGAAGAGCAAACTCGGTTCTTCGTCTGGTTTTTGCATGTCGAACCCATCGATACTGTGCTAATACGTAGAGCAATTTTACCAGAGCACATAATACCATCCACGCAAAGCAAAAACCATTTGCCCGGATAAGCGATGTTGCAAACAAGTTCATGGGGTAGTGCTTGGTGGGGCTTTAGGCGAAGTGTACCTTGGTGCGCCAGAGGCAAGCGCCTATACTATTTTCTGATGCACAGAAAAATCAGGCCATTGGTTTTGTACTTTTTTCTGGCGTTCGTGGTGTTGCCCACCGTCTTTTCCTCGATCCCAATGCTCGGGTCATCAAAAGAACAATACGACCTGATTACGAAAAAATTATAATCCTGCAGAAAAAAGAAATCCCCTATGGGCGCAGCAGCAAGGTCTGCTTCTTGCATCGCGCTGATTGTCGAATCAGAACAATCGAGATAGGTAACACTCAGCCCATCTGTCGCAAGGTCGGAGACGGCAACGGAGTCCGTAGAAAAACTGTACAGAACAGGTGCCTCTGGAGCATAGGTTTTGCAGATACCCGTTATATCCAGAGAGGCATACCACTTGGAAAAAGCTGCAAACGACATGAATTTGGACGTTTCGTACTCTGAATCCATCTGTGGAATGATATAGAGATCTTGACGGGAATTACTAGCAAGTAGTCCGATCATCTCATCTCCTTCACCTGCGTACATGTCCGAAGACGATCTGATGGGAGAACTGCGAACCTCATAGTTGTTCTCTATCTGTTCTTCTTTGTAAGGGTGCATCGGACGCCAGAGAGAGAAACGCAAATCTAAAATCTTACCTGAAGGACTGAAGGAAAACGAAAAAGTCGAGTTCATCCCAACGAACCGGATATAAACATCCTCTGTTTCTCCCACTTCAGATATCGCAAATAAAACCCGATCGAAATCAAGCGTATAAACACTGGGGATAAGCATTGGAATAAACGCATCATACTGCGGAAGCTCTTCACCATTGAGTTGGGTAAAATAGGGATCTGGGTAAAGACTTTGAGCCACCCCACCATTGTCTCCTGTTGAAAGCGACGAAGAGGGGGCGCCCGAACAGGCCTGAAGGCCAAACAGGACAAATATAGCCAAAAGAACCCTTAGCGCCTTGTGCTTGCTCGTCATGTTCTTTCCTTATCAGTTACAGGCGATATACCCAGTTCTATCTGTAAAGCAGAAACGAGTGCTTCAGAGGTGGCCGTTCCGGGCAGACCTGTTTCTTCGACATATTCATAATTTGGATTACTGCCATAGGTGGAATTTAGCCATTGCTGAGCAGTCAATACTTCTTGAGAAATCTTGATCCTCCCTAATCTGCTCTTCACTCACTCTCACTCTACTCCATTCGACCTCATTGTCAACCGATCGACGATGATATTTCGAGTGCGTTTTATGTTACAGTTTAGAGGGCTAGACCGCCCAAAACAGCTTGGTTGGTGTTGAGCGAGTGAGCGCACCCCTCTCTCTGTTACAGTTTTGTATTTCGAAGCCGGAATACAAAACTGCAACATCTCGGTAACCGCCCTAAAGTAATCTTTAAAATAGTTCACATTTTTCAGGTCAACTAAGGTAGAGTGTAGGCGGATAATTAGTGGCTTCTAAACGCGGTGCCCATGATTGTTCGTGGATGCGTAAAACTAACTATCCACTTCTTCTTAGCGATGCGATAGCGTGTGGTTTGCTCAAATTATTGGAGGCCTTGTATGGAACCAAACAAGAACCGATTGAGTTGGTTTCAGAACCACAAAACCACCTTCTTGAAAAAGGCATTATCGCTAGCACTCGTGGTTGCCCTGATGGCTACCCTGAGCCTTGGCTCAGCATTTGCTTCCGGGCAGCACAAGGAGGCTGAACCGCAGTTACCACTTGCTGAACAGATTACCTTTTTCAATCCAACCGTAGAGACTAACAGCGATGTTGCTTCTCCTCGGTACTTCAGTAGCCTTGCTGGCAGCTACGAGCAGAATACTTTAGAGGTAGACGCCGTGACTCGCTTTGCGGGCGGAACGATTACGCTTGAGAATTGTGCTTCAGATGGGGTGTTCCTCGGCTTGTTTTTCATGATCGAATACGACAGCTTTATCCATTACGATGTCTTCAACAATGCGCGCTTTGTCTCACCAGAATGGTATGTCCTAGAACACTTGCGCCCCGAAATCAACCTCTTTATCAGCGGGGTTTCTGCTGTGAACAATCCGAACGTGAGCAAGAACAATATGATGGTTGAAACCGATATGTACCTCGTCAATGAGAAGACAATCAGAGTAATGGCGAGACTTCCGCTCCCCGCCACAGATGGGAAAGGTGCCAGCGCCCGAATCGAGGTTTCTAATATTCCCTACTTCACCGAAGAACAAGGGTCGGCTCTCCATCATGACGCAAAGGTCGTTGAGTACAATCTCGCACTCGATTCCATCATCAGCAGCGAGAATATTTTAGTGGCAGAGCCGGGTGTCTATGGACAAGATGCCAAAGATGCAGCCGAAGTCGAGGTCATCAGGCTTATCGCTTCTCCCTCCGGAGCAGTCATTTCTGTTGCGGGGAATGCAAAAGAGGGGTCACGCGTCAATAGGGGAAAGCTCGAGTACTATATGATTACCGATGATTTCGGCAATCATATTCAAGCCGTGCCGCTGGATTTGCAAGGTGAAACAACCAGGGAGATTGATGAGCTTTCACCGGCGGGAAACTCTGTGGTGTCTTATGTTTCGTGCTTTGATTCAGCCACATATCAGCTCATCGGCATTGACCCTGAAACGACAGCCCTCAGTTTTACGCCTCTTGCAGGAAACGAGGAGGAAAGGGGAGTTTATGAGCTCAGAACACTTGAGCAAATCGCGGTAGGTGATGAGATAGACACGAACCCTCTGGGTGGGTTCACGGTGCAACAGTATTACACAAGCGGCAACCATGCAACACTGATTCTCGCTCCCGTTGGGTGTCAGCCTTTTGGCGTTGCGCCTCTGTTCATGCCCGTCGAGGACGATGTATCAATCTCGAAACAGGGCTTGAGCAATGTGATAATCAATCCTACGACAGGGCACCTTGAGCTCACGTGGGATTACTACAATTCCAATGCAGACAAAGATGCGAAGTATACATACACCTTCTTCCCAAACATCGCCGTTGATTATGCGGCTCAACCAGTAAAGATAGGACTCAAACCACTCGTCTAGAAATAACAAGAATAAGAACTTTGATTTGGGAGGGTAAGGGGTATGACAGGAAAACCAAAAAGCAAGATAGCTACAGTTGTATTATTCGCTTTACTTATAACGGCTTTTGCCATTCAATCTACACCTGCGATTGCAAATAACCACCAGGACAGACCTTATTTGATAACTTTACCTGCAAATTATGGATCTGTTGTTATATTGGGCGAAGAAAAAACAGACACGACATCTTCTTATAGAGATTGTCAAGGGGCAGGGGCTTATCACACAGTACAAGTGATGGCTAGGACATCGCGAACAGGCACTGTCCAAGACGTCGGGAGTCCAATATTGGGATGCCCCGCAGGTTATGCTGGGTATTTGTACAACTGGGTGTACGAAGAGGGCTATCGTTGGGCGGCTTTGAAGTTCACCAACTTAAACTCGTTTTCGGGGTCTGCCTACGGAGTTTGGAGTCCAGACAGTGTTTGATGATTGAGATTGTCTTATTGACCTGGTTAAATCAGACAATCTCGCGCGCTTATCATAAGTATCGCTGCGGCGGGAGACTACGAATGTCAGGTTGAGGAGCTTGGCAAAACAAGGCTGGAATATGCTACGGGAATCATGGACAAGTTTGATAGCAATCAAATGTCGAGACTCCGCTTGTGCCCAGAAGGTTCATCTCTTGCAGGGTAGGAAAATTTTTGAAAAAAATAGTTGCGGTAATGCTCGCCATATTGATATCACTGTTGTATCTATTCCGCTTCAGCGCCATTAATTCTGATTACCCCAAACATCGGCAAATCAGCTTTAAAATGACTGAACGAGCAAGTTATGCTGGTTCAGATTCCTTGAGTACGCTCAGAGAAATAGGGGATGTGGATATTCAGGTAAAGGAATTAGAGATACTGGAATATGATGACCTTCGAAAAATCGCTCCAAGCTACAGCGATCCACTTCTTGAAACTAAGCAAGCTTCAGCCGTCAGGGCTATTTTGGTTCATGTTGCTATTAGGAATAATCTTGACGAACAGACCATCGTTCCAGTATACGATTACAGATTGCAATCAAGCTCTTGGCATAACGGGATTCAGCAAGATCTTTTCTTTGAAATTAACAATCGAGATAGTCTTCTGCTTGAATTGTCATCAAAAGAACAGGCTGATTTGGTGCTTGTGTATTTGATGTATGATTTTCAGTTCTATTCAAACAGCGATTGGGTGTCAATGCAGACAACGCAGTACGATTTGGTATTGATGGTATACCCAGACAAGTATTTCATTCGTCTTGAGAGACTACAATAATGAAAACACTCAAAAGTGCTTATGATGACGAAAGATGGTGCAATACTTTGATAGGCGTGATGGGGAGCAAGGTATTTATCGTTACTTTGTCGGTTGGTTTCTTAATAGCCCTTGCACACATAATCATAACGGTCATTCCTTTTGCCCTTGAAGACAAGTGGGAACTGTGGAGGCTTGGGGCACAGGGTTCGTATCCTCCGTCCGTCCTGAGCGCTTGGCTAGGAGCCAGCGCTTATTCATCTATCTCCGTGCTGTACTATTTGGTGCTCCCATTGTTGGTCTGTATTCCCTGTCTAAACATCTTGCGCGACAGGGCAAGTGGAAAGATCATAAACCCCTCTTTGGGGCATACGAGTTTTATTTGCAGTTTAAAGTGGTATTTATCAAAAATCTCTATATCATTTATTGTTGCCGGTATCATCGCAATCGCACCTCTGATTTTCAACTTTTTACTAACCTCGCTTTTTTTGCCGTCGCTTCCACCAGAGGCAGCTTCTGGTAACTACTTAATATATTCTACCAGTATGTTCGCAAATCTCTTTTTTGATCATCCCGTCTTATATATTCTTGTTTTCTTCCTTATGACCTTTGTGGTTGGTGGCATCTTGGCTTCTTGGGCATTGGCTTCAGTGTTCATTTTTGGTAACAGAATCGTCGCTATTGCAGCCCCTTTTATTGTTTCAATCTCTCTATTAATGTTGCTCGGTGAAAATGCTTGGGCTGGATACGTTCCTGCTAATCTGTTGGCACCGTATCAACCGTTTCCACTACAATTACACAACATTGTTCTCATTTACTCCATTTTATTCGCCGGGGTCATCGCATTTTTTTTGGCAAAAGCGTATCGAGGTCAAAAACACGCTGAAGCAGAGCAAGCGCTCGGTCGTTTGACAACAACTCTGAACAAAGTAAAATGATGAAGGTGCGGTTATGAACCACTGATTGAGGGGGCTATGATGTCACAAGAAGTTCTCGCAGCTCAACAATGGCTAAATACAACATATGGTGGAACGTCGGGATATATCTATGTGAATGAAACTGGCGTACCAGGAACCGCAACGTCTCTTGCACTGGTTTCTGCGCTACAGATAGAGCTTGGCATATCGCCTGTTACAGGCAACTTTGGACCCTTGACAATTGGTGGATGTGATAGCAACCCACTAAGTCTAGGAAGCACAGGCAACCGCGTTCGCATCTTACAACATGGCTTCTACTGCAAGGGATATGATCCTGGAACAGTAACTGGTACATATAGTATTCTAACCAAAGGTCAAGTAGAGCAGATTCAAAGTGATGCTGGATTGGACGGCTCGCAGATTTCATCTGCAGCCTACGGCATCCAGATGAAAGCCGTTCTCGGTGTTGATGAATATGTGCTACTGGGTGGCGGTAATCCTGTAATACAAGTAATCCAACAAACTATGAATAATAAGTATGTTAGTTATATCGGACTCTGCCCCTGCGATGGAATATACTCAAGAAGCACAGCGACAGCAATGATTTACGGTCTTCAAGCTGAAGAGCATATGCCAACAGATGTTGCCACAGGGTATTTTGGAGATTACACGAAAGTAAGTTGCCCCGTTATCCCTTACTCTGGGCAGCAGGTGGATTATAACGGCAACACTTACAGTACAACCGACATCCAGAACTTCACTGCACTCGCTCAATATGCCTTGTACTGTATGGGCAGAAATGCGACGGGGAGCAAATATGACCCAGGCAATTTACTGGGCACACTGGACGCTCAGACGATTATTGCTTTGAACCTATTCCAAGGAGATTGCGCTTTAGCGGTTCATTCAGGCATACAATTGAACGACTGGATGTCATTGTTGTTGAGCACGGGCAACCCCAATAGAGCTGCAGCCGCTTGTGATTGCGTGAAAAGATTGACATATAGAGATGCTATTGAACTCGCTAGTACTTCTGATATAACAACCGTTGGACGATATCTGACGGGCGACTTTATCAGCGGTGATATCAGAACACAAAAGAACCTCTTAAGGCCGGAGATGAAAGCTATATTTGAAGCCAACCTAGATCTGTTCGTAATCTATCAGGATCCAACCGAGTTCTACAGTAATGGCGGTACGGATATCGCTGACTATTTCACTTATGACCAAGGCTATAGTGATGCGCGTAAGGCCTTTTCGGCAGCCAAGACACTCGGTGTTCCGCAAGGAACTGCCATAACAGCGGCAAAGATATATTTTGCCGTAGATTACGACTTCACAGAATATGAGGTCTACGATAAAGTCGTGCCGTATTTTGAGGGCATTAATGATTATGCGAGCGCCACGGATGCGCCATCATATAGGATAGGTATATATAGCGCAAGGAATACCTGTACCATAGTTAGCAGCCAAGGACTATCTGTAGGCAGCTTTTTTGCTGATTTATCAACAGGGTATAGCGGAAATTTGGGATATCCATTACCCGTGGACTGGGATTTTGATCAAATACAAGAAACGAGCGACTATGTTCCTTTTGCTATTGATAGAGATATTGCTTCAGGTCGATATGCTGGGTTTTATGACTTTGAGGATAATGGCACCATCGTTGATGATTGGGATTTGATTACACAGAATGGTACAGCTCAAGTCTTGTTCCAAAATAATGGTACCACAGCATCATCTTTGCCACTATATTGGTCTAAGAACCTAAATGAGGATGGCATGTTCGCCCTAGAAGACCCGATTTTACTTTCGCCCCTCTACACCCATCAAGCAATTCTGAACCATTCCTTCTTCTCAATACGAGAGACTAACGGAAACTATGTCGGAGTCCCCGGAAACAACAACGCTGACCTGCGCTATGTTTATACAAGGGGATCAGATGGGCAATTATTGGCAGGATATGCAGACTTTAGCAACACTACCTTAACAACAAGCACTAATCCTGATTTTACTTTATGGCCATTCTATTCGTGCGAAGTTTTGCGCAACGCAGACACCGGTGAATCGACCATACAACCGGTATATCCAGCATTGGGTAATTTTCTTGCGACAAAAGCCCTGCAATACAAACTTACTTATTCAGTGTGGATGGAGAACGAAATACCAGAAAATACCCGTGTGATTATCGGTCAATATGCAGCAACAGGGGCTTCTTTTCCGCACATGGTTAGTTCTAGCCAATGCAAAAAGCCTGGAGACGCAGCTTTCGGGTCGTATGCCCTGGGCGTGCCATATGTTTTCCTGGATTTGGATTTTGAAAGTGGCGTGTTGCCAGAAGACAGGACTTTGATTACGGATTATGTAAACGACTGAAACGATGGAGCAGAGACGTCATATCCTGAGTGCTGACCGCTCAGCAATGCACATGAATCACGTATTGCTGAGCGGTTTCATTGCTTTGGTTTTATTTGCTCTCGTCGCGTGTTCAGGCGCGACAACTGATGAACCTGCTGGTTCTGTGGCGTCTCCACCTCTTGAAAGCGAACCTGAAGCGCAGCCAAACGACTTGACAATCATTCAGCTTGAAGACACGAGCGCATACAATCTCGATTTTCATAGCATAGTAAGCGAGGTGCGTTCTGAGGCCATCCCGTTGGAAGGTAAGGTCACCTTACTTGATCCACGAAGCGACTGCATAGATTTCGCTTTTAAACCCGATGGAACACTGGTTTCATTTGCGGGCAACTACTACGCCCTCAGCAATGAAACGCAATTGAATATTGAGCTGGGTCTATATAAGGTACGGAGTGCTAGTGACGAAAAGGGCAGCAACACCACTGTTTATAGACAAGGGTTAGCCAATGATAGCCCGGGGGTTGCGGGACTAACCATCAATCTTCAAGAGAGAGTAACTTATGATAAATTTGACAAGGGTGGGATGCCAAATCTCGACGACTGGGGTTATGTAGACTGGTTTGCAGATTGGTATGCTTCTCTCGACTTATCGGAAATCATTAACAGCTACACCATCGGCAATCCGACATTGTTTAGATTCCGAGCCGTGGCTCTTGATTTGGAGGATATCAATCAGCCCGGTATAAATATTATATATCTAGACTGCACATCCACGTCAGCCACTGAAGTGGATCCTGCCGTTCTCGGCGATGGCGACGGATGGGTTCAACTATGGTTTGACGAGTACAGCTACTTCGTCATATATCCCTACTATCCTGTCACCGACGATGAGCCCGGCATCTACAGAGAAGCGGTCAGAGGCGAGTCAGGAGCAACCGATGAGTATGCCGCAAACAATCTGATAGTCCTACTGGTGACAAAGTAGGTCTTCTGAATCTGCTAGCAATGCACCGATTAATTCCGTCACCCAGGGCTTTACCCGCAATCTACCTGCACTTTCAAGAGCGAGATTGCGGCTCAAGCCCTGGGTGACGGAATTAATCGGTGCTAGAGCACTTTTCCACACACGCGTTATTGTAGCGATAAGCACCACGATAATGATGTTTATGGCACTTTATCGGCGTGGCCTATGCCTTTCGGCGGGCTCGGGTTCGCAGGATGAGGGAGTCGCGGCAGGCCATGAGCTTCTCCTCGAGTCCGACAGGGTAGGTGTGCGGGTTCAGGAAGCGCTTGTTTGAGGCGTCAAGGGACGCGAGGTTACGCTTGGTGTTCTCCTGAGCCTCAAGCGCCGACACCTCTGACCAGACGATTGTGCCTTTACGTGCCAGTGGCTGGAGCAACTCGCTGAACTGAGCGCCTGAGAGGTTCTTGCGGCGCAATTCGTCGTGTGGATCGACGATAATGTGCTTGGTGGGTGGGGCATCCTCGCTGTATACCATGTCACCGATTATAGTGTTGTTCTCGTCATGATAGCGCCGCACTGCAAGTACACCCGGGAAGGTCGCCTTACGGAGCTGTTCTGACACCTTGAGATGCGGCTCCCAAATGCTGTGTTCGCCCTGTCGAGTCGCCGAGAGCTTGTAAACCCCGCCGAGAGCAGGCTGATCATATGCGGTAACCAAGCGCGTGCCAACCCCCCATGCATCGATGGGCGCGCCCTGGTCACGCAGGCTCTGAATGGTGTATTCATCAAGGTCGTTGCTCACGATGATGCGCACATAGCTCAATCCAGCCTCGTCAAGCAAGGTGCGAGCCTGGCTTGAGAGCCAGGCAAGGTCGCCTGAATCAATGCGGACACCGGCGAGTCTTTGGCCGCGCGCCTCCATCTCCTTGGCTACGGTGATTGCGTTCTTCACACCTGAGACCACATCATAGGTGTCGATGAGAAGTATGCAATTGTCGGGCATGACCTCGGCAAATGCCCTGAAGGCACTCAGTTCGTCATGATGCGCCATGACCCAGGAGTGTGCGTGCGTTCCGGAGACGGGAAGACTGAACTCACGCCCCGCTGCAACATTTGAAGTCGAGTTGCACCCGCCGATGATAGCCGCGCGCGAAGCGAACACTCCCCCACCCGGACCCTGCGCCCGTCTCAATCCAAACTCGGCCACCGCGCCATCGCCCGCAGCCTGACAGACACGCGCAGCCTTGGTGGCGATAAGCGTTTGATAATTAACATGGTTGAGCAGCGCTGTTTCGACGATCTGACACTGGAGTATGGGGCCAGAGACCCGAATGACAGGTTCATAGGGAAAAACGACGGTGCCCTCCGGAACGGCATCAATATCGAGTTCCAGCTGCATTTCTGCAAGACTGTCAACGAACTTGGGGTCGAGCAGCACGGTACCCTTTCCGGCCTGGAGCGATTTGAGGTACTTGCAATCCTGAGCGGTAAAGGAGAAACCATCAATGAGCTCCGCTACCTGCGCGAGTCCACAAGCCACAGCATAACCGCCCTTGAAGGGGTTCTCGCGAAAATGCATATAGAAAGAAGCTTGTTTACTGGCGAGACCCGTGCTCCAATAGGCTTGAGCCATGGTGAGTTGATAGAGATCGGTTAATAGTGCTTGTTTTTTTAGCATTTTCTAACCCTTTTCTGCAGAGCTGTTATTTCCTGCACCCCCACCTGAGCGGCGACGCCGCCTGCGACCATCACCCTGTTGTTGTGTGCCTTGCTGCCGTGAACCTTGCGTGCCCGAAGAGCCTTGCTCTGCCCGTGTGTTTGGCATTCTCTGCTGCGGAAAGCCTTGTGTGTCCCTTGCTCCCGACTGCTGACCGTCACTCGAACGCTTCTCGGTTCGCCGTCGTGGCTGCTGCCTCAAACCCGAAGAATGCTGCCCAGGGCGCGGCTTTGCAGCTTTCTCGCCTGCGCGCAGCTGACTGTGTTGAGCCTGCGGCTGTGACTGTGGCTGTGACCGCTCGCCCTGCTGATCCTTGCCCTTTTGCGCCTGCTCGGCTTGCTTGCCCTGCGTGCCGCGACGAGGACGCCGCGTGTCCTGGCGCTGTTGTGTTTCACGGTCGCCGCCCTGCGCACCGCGACGTTGCCCGCCGCGCTCCCGCCCACCGCTGCCCGTGCTGCCCCTGCTGCTGCCGCTGCGCTCTGTCACCTCTGACAGAGGGTTGGTCTCGCGCTCAAGCGCCGCAAGCGCCAGTTGGATGCTGCTCGAAGCGCAGCGATCAACCGCCTCGCGCCCAACCCTGCAGGGCTTTCCGCATCCGCCACCCTCCGCAACATCGCACTCAAAATCAGCGAGAGGGATGGAGAGTGCCTTGCCGTCCTCAAGCCGCATGTTGATGACCTCGCGGGGGGTGTCAAAATCGACGACCTTTGCCAACCCGAGCGGCGTCTCAATGACGGCGCCCTTTTTGGGGGCACGACCCTTGAAATCCTTGTATGCCTCAAACTCATAGCGCAAACAGCACATCAAACGGCCACAGGCACCCGAGATCTTTGCCGGGTTGAGCGGAAGGTCCTGCTCCTTTGCCATGCGGATAGACACCGGCTGAAACTCCCCGCCGAGCCGCGCACAGCACAGTTCCTCCCCGCAGTGCGCAAGACCCCCGAGGATACGAGCCTCATCACGCACACCAATCTGCCGCATATCCACACGCACATGAAAGCGCGCCGCAAGCTCACGCACCAACTCGCGAAAATCGACCCGTTCATCGTTTGAGAAGTAGAACACCGCCTTCTCGCCCGTGAAGAGGTACTCCACGGCAACGGGCTTCATCTCAAGGCCATGTTTGCCGATAAGCTCGCGGAACACCGGCATCGCCTCGCGCCCCTTGGCATCGAGCGCGTCGATGTGGTCATAGTCCAGCTCGTTGAGGGCGCGGATCACCGGTTTGAGCGGGCAGTTGAGGGCTTTGATTGCCGCCTCGCTCACCTGCAGGGCGCCTTCGACAACTAGACCGATCTCTCTGCCGCGCTCGGTATCGACCAGCACATGATCCCCGGTCGTATAGCTGTTTAACACCGGGTCGAACCAGTAGGTCTTGGGGTTGTAGCGCAGCTTGACAGCCACGACAGTCGTATCAGACATAGGCTTCCTTTATCGTAAGCTCGTCTCTGATGGTAAGCAGGAGAGACTCGAGTGTTGATTGTGGAGATACATTATAGGTTATATGCTCCTGAGCTTCATCCACGGCTGCCAAAGAACGCACGAAGGCGGACTCGAGGGTCAGCGCCGCAGTCTTCTCGATGTTGTAATGAAAGTCGGTGTTGACCATATCTGCGGCGTGCCCGATCCGCACGAGCAGGCAGTCGCGGAGCCATGAGCGCATGATGTTGAAGGTCTCGCCGAGCATCTCGCGGGTACGCGCGGTGAGCGCCTGTTTGTGGCGCTGTTCGAGCGTCGATAAGGCACCCTTTGTGAAGAAGTCCTTTGCCTCTTCAAGCTGCCGTTCCTGCTCAGCCTTGACCTCATCGAGCGGTGCCTTCAGGGCAACCGTCAAGTCGAGGGCAGCACGGATCACATCGAGCGCATCCGATTCCGTCAGCTGTTCGATGGTCTCGAGCACCGCGAGCCGCAGGGCACGGTGCGTGCTGGAACCGAGGAACTCGCGCGCGCGCAGGACAGAACCGCCGGTTGATGCCAGAGCGACTCGTGCATCCCGCTCAAGGATATGTCCGTCTTTCGTGAGGATGTGGATCGCCTCGATCTCAGGCACGGCACGGAAGCTGACGACCAGACAGCGCGAGAGAAGCGTTTCCTCGAAGACGCTCTCACGGGTGCGCGCAAGCAGGATGAATACGACCGACGCCGTGGGCTCTTCAAGCGTTTTCAGAAAGGCGTTGGCGGCGTGGCCCCTGAGCAGGTCGGCACGGGTAATGAGATAGATCTTGTGGCTTGAGCGCATCGGGGCAAGGCTGGCATCGTGGATAAGCGCGTGCATCTGATCCACAAGATAGCCGCCCGCGCCCAACGGTTCGACGATGTGCAGATCAGGATGCGTCCTGCGCGAGACGCGCAGACAGTCATCACAAGAGCCACAGCCGCCGTCTTTGCAGAGAAGCGCCTGAGCCAAGGCGACAGCCGCCTCCGTCTTGCCCGAGCCGATGGGTCCGACGAAGAGATACGC